>CAMBZS010000086.1 GCA_945872335.1 Bordetella parapertussis
GCAAAAGAGTGCGCCCGCAAGCGCGCAGAGCGGCGCGGAGTAGCCTGCGGTCAATCCGATCAGCACGATGAGTATCGGGATGAACAGGTGTCCACGGTCGCGCATGACCGTACCGAACCTGGGAAGCTCCGACTTGGGCACGCCGGCAAGCTTGTAGCGCCTGGCCTCAAAATGCACCGCTGCAAACACCGACACGTAGTAAAGGAGTGCGGGGATGAGTGCCCACAACGCGACCTGGGCATAGGGGACGGCGAGGAACTCGGCCATTACGAATGCGGCGGCGCCCATGATGGGCGGCATCAGTTGCCCGCCAGTGGAGGCAACCGACTCGACCGCCGCGGCAAAGGAGGGACGAAAGCCGGTGCGCTTCATGAGCGGAATCGTGATGGGACCATCAACCATCACGTTGGCGACTGCACTGCCCGACACGGTACCGAACAGTGATGAACTGATCACGGCAACCTTGCCCGGGCCGCCCGCGCTGCTGCCGGTGAGCGACATGGAAAAATCCATGAAGAGTTGCCCGGTGCCGCTTCGCTCCATGAAGGAGCCGAACAATACGAACAACATCACGTAGGACGCCGACACACCAAGCGTTGAACCGAAGATGCCCTCGGTGGAGAAATAGAGCTGTTCCATCAGAACGGGAATCTTCACCTGGGTGAAGATCGCCGCATAGGCGATGAACACGATGGCGGTGAGCGGCAGTGCCCAGCCGATGACTCGCCGTGTGCCTTCGAGAACCATCAGCACCGCAACGACGGTCCAGAACTTGTCTGCCCAGGTGAGCTCGTCGATATAGAGAATGCGGCCAGTGAAGTAATCGTAGTTGATGAAGATGTGCAGCACGGCGCCGCAGGAAAGCGCGAGCAGGAGCAGATCAAACAACCGGCCGGGCAGGCTCTCGCGCCGGACGCTGGGATAAAGCAGGAACACCAGTCCCATGGCGAACATGAGGTGAATGCCGCGGAATATCACTGCATCGGGCGGTCCGAAGGCCGCGGTGTAAATGTGATAGACCGACATTGCGATGGCAAGCGTTGACACCACCGCACGAAGGACGCTTCCCGAAGGAAGCGCTGCTGCCTGTTCGTCAGACATCAGAGCTCCGTGAGCAGGCGCGGCAAAGCGCCCGCTCGTCGTGACCGATCAGCGTGCGCCCGCCTCGCGGTAGAACTTCTCCGCGCCCGGGTGCAGCGGCACGCCGATGTCGGCGGCCATCATCCTGGGCGTGAGCCCGGTGATCGGCTTGACTACGGCCGCCATGTCGCCGACATGGGTTGCCATGACCTTGGTCATGGTGTAGGCCGTCGCCTCGGGCAGGTCACAGGACACCACCACGTGGGTGAGGTAGGCAATGACAGGCACGTCCTCGTTCTGCTTCGGATAGGTGCCGGCCTTGATGATCTGCCGCGTATAGCCAGGATTTGCCTTGGACAGTTCGGCCATCGTCTTGTCGTCGACCGGTACCATCTTGATGTCGCGCGCACTCGCCAGATCCATGACGCTCGATGCGGGGGCGGTGGTGCCCAGCGTGAAGACATGCGCGTGACCGTCCTTCAGCATGGATACCGCATCGGTATAGCTCGCCTGGAAACTCGCGCGACCCAGCTTCTTGTAGTCGAGGCCGTTCAGTTCGAGCACTGTGGCGGTGAGCACCTCGGCGGTGTTGCCGCGTGGCTGCGTCACCAGCGACTTGCCGGCCAGGTCGCGAAATGAATTGATCTTCGCGTCGGCGAGTGCCACCACCTGAAAATATTGCGGATAGAGATTGGCGAGCTGGCAGACCTTGGTGACCTTCTTCGGGTAGGGCTTGTTGCCGGCGATGCCGTCGAAGGTGGTTGACGAGTTGGCCATGCCGATATGAGCCTTGCTTTCATCGATGCCGCGCACATTGCTGATGCCCGCGCCTGGCGTGGTCTGAATCTGCAGGCCCGGGATGGCTTTCTCCCAGAGGCCCTTCAGGGCGCCGCCAAGCGGAATCCAGGCGCCGCCCTGTGGCCCGGTCATGAAAGTGAGCTGTTGGGCGCTGACGGCGCCCGAGCCGAGGCCGGCCACCAGTGCGGCGAGGGCGCTCCATTTGCGAAAGCAGGTCATCGGGGTCTCCTTGGTTGGCGGATCAATCGTCGGTTGACGAGTCGCTCTGCCAACATGATAGTCCTCGGGTAGCCAGTTGATAACCCCTGCCTGAATCGGACTGGCGGTTCGACAGCCAAGGCCAATACCGCCTACGATCCAGCTTCAGTGAGACCAAGAGGAAGACCCATGATGCGATTAGTATCCGTCGTCCGCGGTATCGCCGCGCTGGGCCTGGCTGTGTCGGCGTGTCATGTGGTGGCCCAGGAATGGCCAACGAAGCCTGTGCGCTTCATCAACCCGTTCGGCGCAGGCGGTTTGATCGACACCATCGTCGCGGCAACGCGACCCGGTATCGAGGCGCGCCTGAAGCAGCCCATGGTGGTTGAGAACCGAACAGGCGGAGGCGGGCAGATTGGCATGCAGGCGATTGCGCTGTCGGCGCCCGACGGCTACACCTTTGGCATCGTGCCTTCCAACACGATGGTGATCAGCCAATTCCTGTTCAAATCTTCGCTCGACCCGCTTCGGGATTTCGTACCGGTTACGGTGCTGGTCGACGTGCCACTCCTGCTCGCAGTCACCGCCAAACATCCTGCGCGAACGGTGGGCGAGTTTCTCGCCGATCTCAAGGCGAACCCGGGAAAACTGAACTTCGGATCACCCGGACGCGGCACGCCCCCGCATCTGGCGGGCGAGATGCTGATCCGCAGCCTCGGATTGTCTGCGGTTCACATCCCGTACAAGGGCGGCCATGATTCAGCGCTTGCGCTCGCCACCAATGAGGTTCAGTTCATGGTGATTGCGCAGGCCTCGCTCGCCGGACAAATTACCGCGGGGATGGTGAGGCCGCTCGCCGTGGCCTCTAAAGAGCGGCTGCAAAGCCTTCCCGACCTGCCCACCTTCGAGCAGGCTGGGCACGCCGATCTGCAGAAGATCATTCCGAGGAACTGGTGGGGGGTGATCGCGCCCAAGGGCACCCCCCCAGCCATCGTCAACCGCGTCGCCGATGAATTCCGGCAGACCATCGCCGAACCCGATGCACAGCGCCGCATCAAGGCGGTCGGGCTTGAAACGGTGGGGTCCACGCCTGCGCAGTTCGCAGCGCAGTTGCCGGACGAGGCACGCCGCTGGGGCGAGTTGATCCGCAGCATGGATCTGGCGGCTCAGTAGGCCGGGTTCACCTGCCCCCGCGCGCTGGCCGCCCGGTTGGCGTGCGGCCTCAGTTGACGTGCTGCCTCAGTTGGCGGCGTTGTCCTGGGCCTGCTTCCACTCGGCGAGCAGATCCACTTTGCGAACCTTGCCCACGCCGCTCAGCGGCAGCGCGCCTCGGAAAGCAATCGTGCGTGGGCACTTATAGCGGGCGATGCGGGCGCGGCAGTGCTCGATGAGCGCTGCCTCAGATGGGGTGTGGCCGGGTTTCAGCACCACCACAGCATGCACCGATTCGCCCCAGGTGCTGTCGGGAACGCCGATGACCGCAGCAGCCTGCACCGCCTCGTGGTACATGAGGGCGCTCTCCACCTCGCCCGCAAACACGTTCTCGGCGCCGGTGATGATCATGTCCTTCAGCCGGCCCACCACGCTGATGAAACCGTTGGCATCGAATGTGCCGAGGTCGCCCGTGTGCAGCCAGCCCTGGCGAAGCGTGCTGGCAGTGAGATCGGGCGCGCGCCAGTATGAGGTCATGACCCCCGGACCCGACACCACGATCTCGCCCACCTTGCCCGGCGGCAGGTCGCGTCCGGCGTCATCAACGACGCGCATGGAAAAGGCCGGCAGCACCCGCCCGGCCGAGCCCAGCCTGCCGGCATCCGGTCCATCGAAGACGTGATACCGCTCCTTCAGCATGGAACAGGCCCCGCCCACCTCGGTCTGCCCGTAGACCTGGATCAGCCCCACACCGGGCGCTTCCTGCATGAGCCGGCGCAGCACCGGCTCCTGAATCGGTGCTGCGCCATACAGGATGGTGCGCAGTCGCTGCACGACCGCGCGACGTTCTCCCGCGCCGTCGAGTGTTGCCACGATCATCGTGGGAACCAGGATGGCCACGTCGACCCCTTCGCGCTCGATGGCATCCAGCAGCGCTGCCGGCGAGAACTCGGGCAGAAAACAGTGGCGAGCGGCTGCAGCGGTGACCCCCAGGCCGGCGGTGAAGTCGGCCACATGGAACATCGGTGCGGTGTGGATGAAAACGGTATCGTGATCGAGATGAAAATTGTCTTTCGCGGCGAGTGCCTGCAGAAGAAGCGCTTCGTGCGAGAGCTCGACACCCTTGGGAACGCCCGTGGTGCCGCCGGTGTACACGATGGCTGCGGGCGCACGCGGTGTCGCCGGCGTAAAGGCGAGCCCATCATGCCCGGCAAGCGGATCACTGTCGGTATCCCATTGATCGATGGGCGTGAGCGAGGTGGCAGGCAGACCGGGCGAGGCGCCCGTGAGCTCGAGCGCGCGGGCGGTATTGCGCTCGTCATGGAGCAATAGCGAGCACTGGGCGTGGCCGATGATGAAGCCCTGCTCGGCGGCGGCGAGACGCGTATTGAGGGGCACCAGCACGGCACCCGCCCAGACCACGGCGAACAGGGCCTCGAGATGCTCGGGAACATTGGCGGAAAGCACCGCCACGCGTTCGCCCGGACGGATGCCCGCCTCGCGCAGCGACGCCGCGCGTCGCGCCACACGGTCTGCAAAGGCGCCCCATCTGACTGCTCGGCCAAGATGTCGGATGGCGATATGGTCGGAAAATGCCTGTGCGGCGTTGGCGAGCAGATGATGGACAGACATCGGTGCCTCGCGCCTATTTTTTGAACACCGGGGAGATGTTGGTCCAGGCGCGGGGCGGCAGGCTCTGGTCCCATTGCTCGAAGAGCGTCTTCAGTTCAGCAAAGATGACGGGCTCGGTGGCGGCCAGATCGGTCTTTTCGGCGGGATCGCTATCCAGATCGAAGAGGCGGGCGATTCCATTCTTCGGCTCCAGATACAGTTTCCAGCGTCCCTTTCGAACAGCGCAGTAACCGGCAAGCTTCCAGTAAAGCACGTCGTGCGGCGAGGCGTTTGTCTGGTTGGTGAGATAAGGGAGCAGATCGACGCCGTCAAGCGCCTGCGCGGCGGCGGTGGAGACTCCGCATGCGGCCGCCGCCGTGGGCAGGATATCCAGCGTGCTGACCGGCTGGTCGTAGACCAGCCCGGCAGGAATGTGGCCTGGCCACTTCATCATGAACGGCATGCGGATGCCGCCTTCATAAGTGGTGTACTTCCCACCCGAATAGGGGCCGTTATTTCCCGGGCGGCTCGCGGCGCTTCCGTTGTCGCTCACGAACACGACCAGTGTGTCACGGTCCAGGCCGTGCAGTTTGAGCCGCTCGAGCAGCGCGCCGATCACTTCGTCCTGGACCAGCAACATGGCGTTGTAGCCGCGCAGATTGATGTTGGCGATCTGGTCGCGCAGGCGCTCGAAATAAACCCGTGGCACCTGCAGCGGCGGCACCGGCGAGTTCATCGGATAGTAGAGCATGAACGGTTGATGCCGGTGCTGGTCGATGAAGTCGAGTGCGCGGTCGCGGAAGTAGAACATCAGGTATTGATCCACATCAACGATCTCACCGTTGACGCGGATCTGGTTCAACCCTTCGCGGGTCCATGCAATGTCTTTTCCTTCGTCATGAAAATCCACCTTGAGGCTCACCATCTCCGGATCATCGATACGGGTGAACTGCAGGCTGGTGTTGCCGTGAAACACGACGGAGTGATCAAAGCCCCGGTTCTGCGGCAGGAAATCTGGGCCGTGTCCCAGGTGCCACTTGCCCACCACCCCCGTGGTGTAGCCGGCTGCCTTGAACAGTTCGCCGATATTTTTCTCGGTGAGGGGCACGCCGCGGCGCAGGAACTCGGCATCGCCCTGTAGCGGCGCGAGGCTGCCGTCTTCCAGCCGCGCCTCGCGTCGCTCTGGGAAGGCGCCAGAGGAAACCTGCTGCTCGAAACCGAACCGCTGCTGGTAGCGCCCGGTGATGAGCCCCGCACGAGAGGGGCTGCATAGCGGCGCCGAACTGTAGCCCGCGGTGAAGGTGACACCGTCCCGCCCGATGCTGTCGATATGGGCTGTCTGAACCAGGTCGTTGCCGTAGGCGGACAGGTCGCCATAGCCCATGTCGTCGGCGAGAATCACGATCACATTGGGCCGGCGCGTGGTGGTGGGGGCGGTGACGGCGGGCGAGCGTTCGGACATGCACGGACTCCTGTTCGCAAAGGGATACGCGGCCGATGCACTGGATGCATCGTTTCGCAGGAGGAAATACTCTACCGGTGCGAGGGCACAGTGTCTAAGGCGCGTGTTTCAGCACGCACCGCCTAGACCTGCCGAAAGCGTGCCATCCAGGCCTGGGCCGTCAGCTGGAAACCGGCGAGGTCGGCGTCGCGCCCGGTGCGCGCCTCGAGCGCGCGAGCAACCGCCGGCGCGGCGGCGAGTGCGGATGCCACATCGAGAAACAGAAGCCGCGAACGTCGGGCGAGAACATCCTCCACCGTGCTTGCCCAGGTGTGATCGGCAAGCCAGGTGACTTCGTCCTCGGTCGGCGCGCGCGAGGCGAGGGCCGACATCCCAGACGGAAGGGTTGTGCCCGGCGGGGTGGTCGCCTCGAAGGGATGCCCTGGCAGCGCGCGGAGCACATCGCGCGCCATCGCAAGGCAGGTGGTCCATTTGCCACCGGTGATGGTGACGAGTCCGCCAGGCGCGACTTCAATTGCATGCTCCCGGCTGATCCGATGGGTGGCCGGGCCACTGGTTGCGGCGGGTTTGACCAATGGGCGCAGCCCCGCCCAGGCGCTCAGGATGTCGGCCCGCGTGGGGGCGGGCGAGAGAAGACGCGCGGCTTCGGCGAGGATCAGGTCGATCTCCGACGAGAAGGGCAGCGGCTCGCGTCCCAGTTCGACGTCTGAAGGATCACGCGGTGTATCGGTGGTGCCGATCACGCAATGGCCAAGCCACGGCACAACGAACAGCACCCGACCGTCAGCGGTTCGTGGCAGGAGCAGGGCTTCATTGGCCGGGAAAAACCGGCGGTCGACCACCAGATGTGCGCCCTGACTGGGCTGTACCATGGGCGCTGCGCTTCGCAGTCCGTCGACCCATACTCCCGCGGCGTTGACCACGTCGTGCGCTATCAGCACGCTGGTGGTTCCGCTATGCCGGTCAGTGAATTCAACGGCGAGGCCGCCACCAGGCGCGGGGGCGACCGCGTTTGCCCGCACGCGATTGAGCAACACCGCGCCGGCTGCTGCGGCGCCGCGTGCCATGGCGATTGCGAGACCGGCGTCGTCAAACTGCGCGTCACAGTAACTGACCGCACCCCGCAGATGATGACTTGATACGGTGGGGTAGCGGCTGAGCATGGTGGCCACCGACAGCTGTTCGGTCTTGCCCAGACTGGACGCGCCCGCCAGCCAGTCGTAGGTGACCAGGCCCGCGCCGTAGAGCATGCGCTCCCACCAGCGATAGGCGGGCATCACGAAGCGAAGCGGGTGTGCGAGATCGGGTGCCAGGTCAATGAGGGCCTTCCGCTCATGGAGCGCCTCGCGCACCAGGCCGATTTCTCCCTGCGCAAGGTAGCGAACGCCGCCGTGCAGCAGCTTGGTCGATCGCGAGGATGTACCGCTTGCAAAGTCATCGGCTTCGATGAGCGCCACCGACCGGCCCGCCCAGGCCGCCTGGAGTGCTATCGCCAGACCGGTTGCGCCGCCACCGACCACCGCGAGGTCAAAGCCCTCGGGCCGCGTGAGCGCGGCGAGCGCGTGGGTTCGGGTGGTCAATCGCGCGCCCATCCGCGTGACCGGTCGACCGCTTCGCGCCATCGCGCCCGGTGTGCAGCGCGATCGCTGTCGGACCACTGCGGCTCGAAACGCCGATCCAGTTTCCAGCATGCTGCGAGCGCATCAAGCCCCGGCCAGAAGCCTGTCGCCAGTCCTGCGAGCGCGGCAGCGCCGAAAGCGGTGGTTTCTGTCATGGTGGGGCGGAGTACAGGAATGCCGGCAATATCTGCCTGCATTTGCATCAGCAGGTTGTTTTGGGTGGCGCCGCCGTCTACCCGAAGTTCGGTGATAGGCTTGCCCGCATCGCGCCCCATGGCGGTGATCAGATCGGCTGATTGCAGCGTGATCGATTCCAGTGCAGCGCGGGCCACATGCGCGCGCGTGGTGCCGCGCGTGATGCCGATCATTACGCCGCGGGCGTGGCCGTCCCAGTCTGGCGCCCCGAGTCCGGTGAAAGCGGGCACCAGCCAGAGGTCACCGGTATCGGGAACGCTTGCGGCAAGCGGTTCGATATCCGCGGCACGCTCGATGAGACCCAACCCGTCGCGCAGCCACTGCACGGTTGCACCTGCCATGAAAACGCTGCCTTCCAGACACCAGGTGGTGTTCGCCGGAATCTGCCAGCCGAGCGTGCCGATCAGACGGTTGGAACTGAGGCTGGGCGCGTTGCCGGTGTTCATTAGCATGAAGCAGCCGGTGCCGTAGGTGTTCTTGGCCTGGCCCGGCGCGAAGCAGGCCTGACCGAAGGTGGCGGCCTGCTGGTCGCCCGCCATGCCTGCGATCGGAATCGGCTGACCGAACCAGTGTGGATCGGTCTCGCCAATCACGCCTGCCGAGGGCACGATGCGTGGCAGCAGCGCTGCCGGAATTCGAAGGCTTGCGAGGAGGGCTGGGTCCCACGCCACGCTCGACAGATTCATGAGCAGCGTGCGCGAGGCATTGCTCGCATCGGTGACATGGAGCCTTCCGCCGGTGAGCTTCCAGACCAGCCAGCTGTCAACCGTGCCGAAGGCCAGTTCGCCGGCTTCGGCGCGGGCCCGTGCGCCCGGAATGTTGTCGAGCAGCCAGGCGAGTTTGGTGCCTGAAAAATAGGCATCGAGCACCAGGCCGGTGGCCTCTTCAATCGCCCGGTGCTCGCCGCTTTCCCGAAGCGCGTCGCAGGCGGCAACCGTGCGCCGGTCCTGCCAGACAATGGCTGGGGCGAGCGGCTCGCCACTTGCACGGTCCCACAGCACCGTGGTTTCGCGCTGATTGGTGATGCCGATTGCTCCAGGGAGTGATCCCATGCGCGTAACCGCTTCTCGTGCGACCGCGAGTTGAGTCGTCCAGATTTCGTTTGCGTCGTGCTCCACCCAGCCAGGCTGGGGGAAATGCTGCGTGAACTCGCGCTGCGCCGTGACCATGGCCTCGCCTTCGCGATTGAATGCGATGGCGCGTGAACTCGTTGTGCCCTGATCGATCGCCAGAATGTAGGTCATCGGGAATGGCTCCGTTCAAAGGACAGACACGCGCGCACGCTCAGCCCGCCGCGCTCACCACGCGGAAACCGGTGTGGCTGGTGGCGCCGTCAGGGCTGTTTGCGCCGCGCGCTGCGTTCCGGTAGCGGTTGCAGTATGAGACATGGCAAAGAAACGATCCGCCGCGCTGCGAACGCCGGCCGCTGGGCCGCTCATCAAGCGGGTCATGATCGGGGGTTTTTCGATGATAGTCGGCGTTGAACCAATCGGCGCACCACTCCCAGACGTTGCCCGAGGTGTTGTAGAGACCGAGCCCGTTGGGGGAAAAATCATGGACTGGCACCGTACCCGGTTGCCAGCCGGCAAGCGGCGCGTTCGGAAATTTGCCCTGCCAGATATTGCAGCGGCGTTTGCCCTGTGGCTCGAGCTCGTCTCCCCAGGGGTAGCGAAGCGCCGGTGCGCCGCCCCGCGCGGCGTGCTCCCACTGCGCCTCCGAGGGCAGCGTCGCGCCTTGCCAGCGGCAATATTCCACTGCATCGTTCCAGGACACCTGAACGACAGGATGATTCGCCAGCTCCCGCCAGCTGGAGCCCGGCCCGTGTGGGCATTGCCACGAGGCGCCCGGAACGATCATCCACCAGGGAAGCTCGGATACCACGCGCCGGAGGGCCGCCCGACGATCAGGCGCGATCTGCAGGTAAAACACGAACGACTCGCCAGCCCGCTCGGCTTCGGTGAGATAGCCAGTGGCGTTGACGAATGCCGAAAACTGGGCATTGGTGATGGTGGTGGCGCTGATCCGGTAGGGGCTCAGGACAATGCTTCGAGCCGGGCCCTCGCCATCGCTTGCGAAGCCTTCGGGGTCATTGGAGCCTATTCGTGTGTTGCCACCCGCGATGTGAATCCATCCGATGGGGGCATCGGGAACGGATATCGAGGCGGGCCGAGTGTGCCCCGCCTCGTGGCCGGCGCCACTCACCGCCGCTCCTCGCGAGGTCGCAACAGGTGCGTCCGGCGATCCAGCCGATGGCGCGCAACAGCGACTCATCCGGCGAGCCTCAGGCGTCTTCTTTCTCTTCCCAGAACGCGGGCTCGGGATTGCGCGCCATGATTTCGAGAATTTTTTCGCGAGGAATCACGCCGCAACGCGCAGCCCAGGCCTGATAGAGCGCGAGCATCTCCTGAACGCGTGCCGGATGCTGCGCCGATACATCATTGAGTTCCGTGCGATCGGTGTCTAGATCGTAGAGCTCCCAGGGATCGGGGAACTTGCGTACGAGCTTCCAGCGGCCCACCCGCACGGCGGCATTGCCCTCATGCTCCCAGAACATGGGCCGCTCGGGCAGTCCATCGGCCTCGAAGGCCGGCCGCAGGCTTGCACCCTCGAGCGCGGGCACGGGCTTGCCATTGCGTTCTCCCGCATAGCGGGTTCCGGTGACATCAAGCAGGGTGGCCATGATGTCGGGCAGATAGCCTGGGGTGTGCCGGATGCCGCCCTGATCGTGAATGCCGGCTGGCCAGTGCGCGATCAGTGGCGTGGCAATGCCGCCCTCGTGGATCCAGTGCTTGTAGAGCCGGAACGGCGCGTTGGAAAGGTTGGCCCAGGCGGGGCCGTAGCTCTGATAGGTGTTCTCGGCGCCTGGCATCAGTTTGGGGTTGTTGCCGAACTGCACCGGTTCACCGCTCCGGGTATGCGAGCGTGCGATCATCAGCTGGTTGACCAGCACATCGACCGTGAGCCCCTCGGGGATGTCTTCAGCGCATGCCCCATTGTCTGCGAGGAAAATGATCAGCGTGTCGTCGTACACGCCCGCCTGTTTGAGCGATTCAACGATGCGGCCGATCCCCTGGTCCATCCGGTCGACCTGCGCGGCATACACCTCCATGCAGCGCAGCAGCCACGCTTTTTCTTCGGCCTCGGTCCAGGGCGGTTGGGAGGGATCACGATCCGACAATCCCCATTCGGGTTTCAGGATGCCCGAGCTCACGAGTTTCCGGAGACGCTCCACCCGCAACTGATCCCAACCGGCATCGAAACGACCGCGGTATTTTCCAATGTCTACCTCATGCGCGTGAAGCGGCCAGTGCGGCGCGGTGTAGGCGACATACATGAAGAAGGGCTTGTCGGTATGGTCGCGGGCATGCGCCTGAACATAATCGACCGCCTGATCACTGATGGCATCGGTGTAGAAGAACTCCGGGTTGTCGCGCGCTTCGTGCTCGGCATTGCTGTTGCCGCGGGTGAGCGTATTGGGGTCGTAGAAACTTCCCGCTCCAATGATGGTCCCGTAGAACTCATCGAAGCCGCGCTGCATCGGCCAGGCGCTGGTGGGGCTGACCAGGTTGCTTGCCACATGCCATTTGCCACTCATGTAGGTGCGATAGCCGTTGCCGCGCAGCGCCTCCGGAATCGTGATGCACTGCTCGGACAGATTGCCCGCATAGCCTTCCGGACCCAGATCGTAGGTGAGAACCCCTATGCCGGTCTGGTGCGGATGAAGCCCGGTGAGGAGCGACGCGCGCGAAGGACTGCAGCGCGCCGTGTTGTAGAACTGCGAGAACCGCAGACCGCGCCTGGCAAGCATGTCTAGCGTTGGGGTCTCGATCTCGCCGCCATAGCAACCAATGTCGCTAAAGCCCATGTCGTCGTTCAGGATCAGCACGATATTGGGTCGTCGGCTCAAGGGAGTTCTCCGGTGGTGGGTCTTCGAGGACGGGTGGTCAGGTGTGGAGCCTGGCGCCATTGCTCTGGCTGAAAAGGTGAATGCTCCCCGCGCGCGGGGCCACGCGCAGACGCGTGCCTTCGGCGGGTAACTCTCGGCGCTCGGTGCGCATTTTGGCGCGCTGCCCGGCGATGGAAAGATTGACGATCGCACTGTCGCCGAAGTCTTCGACGAATTCGACTTCGGCAGCAAGCCCGCCTTGCGTGCACACTTCGAGATCGCCGGGACGGATACCGGCCTGCACCGACTGGTCGGAATCCTTGAGTGAGGGAAAAGCGTCTTCGAATACGTCAGTGCCGATACGCAGGCTTCCCCGCTCCAGGTGCGCTGGAAACAGATTCATGGGCGGTGACCCGATGAAGGCTGCCACCTGCGCAGAAGCGGGTCGATGAAAAATCTCATGCGGCGTGCCCACCTGCACCAGGCGTCCGTCCATGAAGATTGCAATCCGATCGGCGATCGTCATTGCTTCTTCCTGGTCGTGCGTCACGTAGATGGCGGTCACGTTGAGCGACCGCTGGAGCCGGCGCAATTCTGCGCGGGTTTCCAACCGAAGCTTGGCGTCGAGATTGGAGAGCGGTTCATCAAGCAGGAAGAGCCTGGGCTTGCGGACGATGGCCCGCGCGAGCGCACACCGCTGCTGCTGGCCGCCAGAGAGTTGTCCGGGGCGTCGGTCGAGCAGATGGGCAATACCCACCCGGGTGGCGGCTTCGGTGACGGCGCTCTCGATGGCAGCAGCCGACTCGCGGATCATCCTGAGCGGGAAGGCGATGTTCTCGCGAACTGTCATGTGCGGGTAGAGCGCGTAGCTCTGAAACACCATGGCCACATCACGCTCGCCCGGCTCGGCATGGCTCACGTCGACATCATCGAGAAACACCCGCCCGCCATCGAGCGTTTCAAGCCCGGCGAGCAGGCGCAGTGTTGTGGTTTTACCCGATCCCGATGGCCCAAGGAAGGCAAAAAACTCTCCAGGCTTCACCGCCAGATCGATACCGTGCAACACCGTGGTCTTGCCGTGTCGCTTCACCGCGCCTTCGATCCGCACACTTGCCGAGCGGCTCATCGCCTGCCTCCTCCCTTGACTGCGCCTACGGTGAGGCCCTTGACGATATGACGTTGTGCGGCGAGCCCGATCACGATGACCGGCGCCATCGCGACCATGGCCGCGGCCGATAGCAGCGCCCACTGGGTCTGCTCGACCGAGATGAAGTTGTACATCGCCACCGTGACCGGCCGAACGGTATTGCCACCCAGCACGACCGCAAACAGGAACTCGTTCCAGGCATTCAGAAAAACGAAGATGGTGGTGACCGCCATGCCGCCCCGCACCTGCGGCAGGATCACATACCAGAGGGTGCGAAGACGCCCGGCGCGATCGAGGAGCGCAGCCTCCTCCATCTCGAAGGGAATGTCTTCAAAGTAGGTGATCATGAGCCAGATGGCAAAGGGGAGCGAAAAGGTGAGATAGATGGTGGTGATGCCGGCGTAGGTGTCGAGCCCACCGATCTTCTGCAGCACGATGTAGTAGGGAATGATGAGTCCCACCGGCGGCAGCATCTGGGTGGCAAGCACATAGAAGCCGGTGGTGCGCTTGAAGCGCATCTTGAGCCGCGCCATGGCGTAGGCGGCGGGCACCGCGAACAGCATGGTGATCACCGTAGCGCTGGTGGTCACCACCAGACTCGACCACAGATTGGGAAGGATGGAGCGACTGCCCTCGAGCACCGCCCGATAGTTGTCGAGGGTGGGTGTGAAGAACAGCACGGGCGGCCAGGCCAGCACATCGCGCTCGGTCTTGAGCGAGGTGAGAAATCCCCAGAACACCGGAAACGCCCATATGAGCACCAAGCATGCCGCGGCAATGAGCATGAGCAGTCGGCGTGCCGCGGCGCCTGGTTTCCGATTGATCATGCTGCTCATGATCGCGATCGCCGCAGCCGAAACAGGAGCCACGAGACACCCAGCGTGATCGACAGCAGCACCATGGCGAGCGCGCTGCCGTAGCCCAGGTTGAGTTCGACAAACGAGGTGCGGTAGGCGTAGAGGTTCAGGATTTCGGTGGCCGAACCCGGCCCGCCACCCGTGGCCGCGTAGATGGCGGCAAAGGCCGAGAGCGCAGTCATCATGCGCAGAATGACCACCATGATGATGGCGGGCCGCACCAGCGGCAGCGTGATGTGGCGAAAACGCTGCCAGGCGCTTGCCCGGTCGAGGCGCGCGGCCTCGTAGACATCGGGCGGCAACGTGGCGAGCGAGGCAAGCAGCACCAGAAAGGCAAACGGTGTCCATTGCCAGGTGTGGATGGCGATCACCGAGATGAGTGCGAGATCAGGATCGCCCAGCCAGTTGTGCGAACCCAGCCCGAGTGCGCGCGTGACCATATCGACCAGCCCGAAATCAGGCGAGAGCACGAGTGTGCGCCAGAAGAGCCCCACCACGACCGGCGCCAGCACGATGGGAAGAATAAGCGCCACACGGATCACGCCCTGGCCGCGCGGCATCCGTAGCACAAGAAGCGCAAATGACAGCCCGATCACCACCTGGAGCGTGACCGTGCTGCTGGTGTAGATGAGCGTGAGCCAGAGCGAATTCCAGAAGCGTGGATCGCTGCCCATTGCCAGATAGTTGCCCAGGCCTGCGAAGCCGCGCAGCCAAGGCATGCTGAAGTTGAGTTGCTGGAGTGAGTTCCAGCCAAGATAGATAAGCGGAGCGGTGGTGGTAAGGAGCAGTACGAGGAGTGACGGCGCCAGCAGCCAGGCGGCAAACCGTCGGTCCTGCGCTTCCAGGGTGAGCGGGGGTTTCGTCATCAGGTCAGGACACCGGGACCGCGCGGTGCGCGGCTCCGGTGGTGGTGCGGTGAGAGTGCTTTAACCGCGCAGAATCTGCTGAATACGCGTCTGTGCTTCGTCAAGCGCTGCCTTGGCGGTTTTCTGCCCGACCAGTGCCGCCTGAATGCCGGTGGCCATGGTCTCGCCAATGGCGGGCCACTGCGGCACGCGCGGCCGCCACTCCACGTCGGTGTCCTGCGCAAGCGTGTCCAGGGCGGTCTTGATGAAGTTGTCGCCCATACCAGCCATGGACGAGGCAAAG
>CAMBZS010000087.1 GCA_945872335.1 Bordetella parapertussis
GGGAACCGCGCGGTCGTCGGTCTTCTTGATCTTGCTGTCGCGGTAGGTGGCCGGGCGCCAGTCGGCCACTGCGGCGACTGCGATGAAGAGGTCGTGTGCACGCGCTGCGGCGCTGGCCGTGTCGAGCTCGGCATGCACCGCATCGTGCATCTGCTGGGCGGTCTGAACATTGATACGGCGCACCGCCCAGGGGGTGGGGAGTGAAACGGGTCCGGCCACCAGCGTGACGTCGGCCCCGGCGGCCACACACGCACGCGCGATGGCAAAGCCCATCTTGCCCGATGAACGATTGGTGATGCCGCGCACCGGGTCAATGGGTTCGAAGGTAGGGCCGGCCGTGAGCAGCACACGGCGACCAGCGAGCCGCTTGGGGGCGAGCCAGGCGCCAATCGCCTCGACCAGGGCATCGGGCTCGAGCATGCGGCCCATGCCGGTTTCGCCGCAGGCCTGATCGCCGCTATCGGGGCCGATCACTTCGATGCCATCGTCACGGACTTGCTGCACATTGCGCTGGGTGGCGGGGTTTTCCCACATCTGTCGGTTCATCGCGGGGGCCACTGCAAGCGGACATTCGCGCGCGAGACACAGCGTGGTGAGCAGGTCGCCTGCGCGGCCCTGTGCAATTGAAGCGATGAAATCGGCACTGGCGGGTGCGACCACGATGGCGTCGGCGGCCCTTGAGAGCTCGATATGTGCCATGCCATTGGCAATGCGCGTATCCCACTGGTCAACGAACACGGGCTCGCCGGTAAGCGCCTGGAAGGTGGCGGGCCCCACAAAGCGGGCGCCGGCCTCGGTCATGACCACCTGCACACGGGCGCCTGCGCGCTGCAACTCACGAGTGAGCACCGCCGCCTTGTAGGCTGCTACGCCGCCGGTGACTCCCAGCACGATCCGCTTGCCGCTGATACCCATGACATTCTCCGTGCTTACCGCTGACTGCCCATTCGAGGAAAAGTCCTGAACCTGCCTGATCACCGAAGCACTCGGCGTTAACGAGAGCGTCGCACGCGCAGCAACTCATCGATGATCAGGAGAGCGGCGCCTATTGTGATCGCACTGTCGGCCACATTGAAGGCCGGGAAGTACGAGCCGCGCCAGTAGAAGAGCAGGAAATCGACCACCGCACCCTGCAGTACGCGGTCGATAATATTGCCGATCGCGCCGCCCAAAATAAGCGAGAGCGCGAACGAGAAGAGCCGCTGCGAGCCGTGGCGCCAGAGCATCCAGCAGATGAAGGCGGTAGCCCCCACGCCGATGCCGATGAAGAGCCAGCGTTGCCAGCCGCCCGCATTGGCGAGCAAACTGAAGGCTGCGCCGCTGTTAAAGAGCAGCGTGAGATCGAAAAACCCGGGCATGACCGGCATCCGCTCGCCCAGCTTGAACGACAGCAGTACGGCCTGCTTGGTGAGTTGATCGACGAGTACCAGCGCGAGCGCGAGCGCCACCCAGGGGGCAAACCCTGCTCGAACCGATGTCTTGCGACTGGGCATGGATGCAATCGCTCAGGCAAAGCGTCGGGGCTCGCCCGCGCCGAACAGATTAGCCACGCAGCGCCCGCAGAGGCCAGGGCGCGCGGGGTCGTGCCCGACATCGCTTCGCCAGTGCCAGCAGCGCTCGCACTTTGTCTGGGCGCTGGGGGTGACGCGAATCCCGGGCGCGGCGGTGCCGGGTGCTGCGGCACGCGCCTGGGCCTGCGACGTGATCATGACAAAGCGCAGATCATCACCGAGCGATTCGAGCAGCGCGAGGTCGTCGCCATCTGCGCTGATCTCGATTTCAGCGGCAAGCGATGAGCCGATGGCGCCCGCTCCTCGAACGGCTTCGAGTTCGCGCAGCACCTCCGCGCGAATTTCGCGCAGTCGTGTCCAGCGGCTGATGAGCGTGTCGGCATCGGGCACCTCGGGGAAGCTGTGCCATACCTCGGTGAAGATGGTTTCGCCCCCCGCCTGATGGCGCGCCGGTGCGAACATCGGCCAGGCCTCTTCAGCGGTGAACGACAGTACTGGTGCGATCAGGCGCAGTAGCGCGCTGGTGACATGCCAGATTGCGGTTTGGGCCGAGCGGCGGGCGCGCGAGCCGGTAGCGGTGGTGTAGAGGCGATCTTTGAGGATGTCGAGGTAGAAGGCACCCAGATCCTCGGAGCAGAAGGTTTGGATTCGCGCGATGGCCGGATGAAATTCATAGCACTCATAGTCGGCGGTGATGGCCTGCTGCCAGCGGGCGGCGAGCGCGAGCGCATAGCGGTCGATCTCGAGCATGTCAGCCACTGGCACGGCGTCGCGTTCAATGTCGAAGTCGGATACGTTCGCAAGGAGAAAGCGCAGCGTGTTCCGGATCCGGCGATAGGCTTCAACCACCCGCTTGAGGATTTCATCGGAGAGCGAGAGCTCGCCGGAGTAATCGGTGCTCGCCACCCACAGGCGCAGGATCTCGGCTCCCAAGGTGTCGGACACCTTCTGCGGGGCGATCACGTTGCCAAGCGACTTGCTCATCTTGCGGCCCTCGCCGTCGACCACAAAGCCATGGGTGAGGAGTGAGCGGTAGGGCGCCACGCCGTTCAGCATGGCCGAAGTGAGGAGCGATGAATGGAACCAGCCACGGTGCTGATCCGAGCCCTCCAGGTACATGTCCGCGGGGAAGTGCGACTGCTCGCCGTGCGATCCGCGCAACACCGTCTGATGGGTGGTTCCTGAATCGAACCAGACGTCCAGCGTGTCGCGGTTCTTTTCATATTGGTTCGCGTCTTCACCCAGCAATTCGCGCGGATCGAGTCGCTGCCAGGCCTCGATGCCCTCGCGTTCGATGCGCTGTGCGATGGCCTCCAGCAATTCGGGCGTGCGCGGATGGAGCTCGCCGGTTTCGCGATGCACGAAAAACGCCATGGGGACGCCCCATTGGCGCTGTCGCGACAAGGTCCAGTCGGGACGGTTGGCGATCATGCCGTGGAGCCGGGCCTTGCCCCAGCCTGGAAAGAACTGCGTGGCCTCAACGCCGGCGAGTGCGGTCTCGCGCAGGCTCGCGCCCCCGTCTTGCGGTTTGACATCCATGCCAGCGAACCATTGGCTTGATGCGCGATAAATGATGGGCGTCTTGTGACGCCAGCAATGCATGGTGCTGTGGGCGTTCTTGCGCGATGAGAACAGCGCGCCGTGCGCGCGCAGGTGCTCGATGATCCTGGGGTTGGCATCCCAGATGGAGAGTCCACCGAAGTCGGCAAGCGACTGAGCATAGGTACCATCGCCCAGCACCGGTTGAAGGATGTCGGCATCCTTCATGCCGTAGCGCTTGCACGAGACGAAATCTTCCACGCCATACGCCGGGGCCGAATGCACGACGCCGGTGCCGCTATCAAGGGTGACATAGTCGCCCAGGTAAACCGGCGAGGAGCGCCCTGCGAACGGATGCGCAAAGCGGATCAGTTCAAGCGCGCGCCCAGGGCAGCGGGCGATGATTTCACCCTCCAGTTGCCAGCTCGCGAGACAGCTCGCTACCCGGTCGGCGGCGAGCAGCAACAACGCGGGCTCTCCCTGCCATAGGGTGCGCACCAGGGCGTACTCGAATTCGGGGTGGAGATTGAGTGCCTGATTGGCCGGAATCGTCCAGGGCGTGGTGGTCCAGATCACGCAATAGCCGCGCGCAAGGGGCAGGGCCGGTAGTCCGAATGCGCGCGCGAGCGCGGGCGCCTCGTCGGGCATGAACGGAAAGCCCACG
This sequence comes from Bordetella parapertussis, assembly GCA_945872335.1. GTDB lineage: Bacteria > Pseudomonadota > Gammaproteobacteria > Burkholderiales > Burkholderiaceae_E > SYIM01. The sequence goes on from CAMBZS010000087.1 coordinate 3,715, forward strand.
TCGATTGCCGGGTCGTTGCGATCAGCGTATTCGACCTCGGCCTCGGCGAGTGCCGAACCGCAATCGAAACACCAGTTCACCGGCTTCAGTCCGCGAAACAGAAAACCGCGATCAAGCATGCGGCCAAGCGCCCGCAGTTCATCGGCTTCGTTGCGGTAGGCCATCGTGAGGTAGGGGTTGTCCCATTCGCCCAGTACGCCCAGCCGGATGAAATCTTTTTTCTGGCGGCTGATCTGCTCGGTGGCGTAGGCGCGCGATTTGGCCAGAACCTGATCGGCCGGGAGATTCTTCCCGAACTGCCTTTCGATCTGGATTTCAATCGGCATGCCGTGGCAATCCCAGCCTGGTACGTAGCGCGCATCGAAGCCGGCCATATTGCGGCTTTTGACGATGATGTCTTTCAAGACTTTGTTCACCGCGTGACCGATGTGGATGTCGCCGTTGGCATAGGGCGGACCGTCATGCAGCACCCATATCGGGCGACCTTTGCAGATCTCGCGAATGCGCCGGTAGGTGCCCTTGTCCTGCCACGCGGCGGTCCAGCCCGGTTCGCGCCGGGCGAGGTCGCCCCGCATGGGGAACGGCGTGTCGGGCAGATTCAGCGTGTCGCGCCACGCCTGCTTGTCGGCGGAGGGTTTGCCTTCGGGCATGTCAGTCTCTTGAAAGGGAGGCGGCTTGAAAAGGGTGGGCGGCATGCCAGGCGCGGGCCTGATCCGCATCGTGGGCGATTTGTTCGGTCAGCAGTTCGAGCGAGTCGTAGTGGCGCTCTTCGCGCAGTCGGCTCATGAACTCCACGCTGACCACCTGGCCGTAGACCTCTTCTGAAAAGTCGAACAGGTGAACTTCGAGCAGCAGTCGGCCGTTGGCTTCCACTGCCGGCCGGGTGCCCAGGCTTGCCACGCCGGGAAGCGGGTGATCGCGAAGGCCGTGGACCCGGACCACGAAGATGCCGGCAAGCGCTGGTCGCTCGAAGGGGATTCGCAGGTTGAGCGTGGGGAACCCGATGGTGCGGCCGAGCTTGCGACCGTGGAGAACATGACCGGTGAGCGTGAAGGCCCGCCCGAGCAGATGCCGGGCGCGATCGAAGTCGCCAGTGGCGAGCGCCTCGCGCACGGCCGAGCTAGAGACTCGCATGCCGTCGACCTCGAAGGATTCGATGCGTGAGCAACCTAGGTTGCGCTCGGCGCAGAGCGCGCTCAGCATGGTGAAGTCACCTTGCCGCTGATGGCCGAAGCGGAAATCGTCGCCCACCAGGAGATCCCGGGCACCCAGCCCCTCGACGATGATGTTTTCGAAAAAATTGCGCGCCGACAGGTTGGCCAGTCGCGCATCGAAGGGGGCGACGCATACCCGGTCGACGCCACATTCGGCGAGCGCATTCAACTTGTCGCGGGTGGTCTGGATGTGGGCGGGTGCACGCGACGGGTCGCCTGAGCGCTTGGCGAAATACTCTCGCGGGTGCGGCTCGAAAGTGAGCACGCACGTGGCGAGCCCTCGGGCGCGGGCGCGCGCCGTCAGGGTTGCTATAACTGCCTGGTGACCGCGATGCACGCCGTCGAAATTGCCGATGGTGAGCGCACAGGCGCGGCGCTGGTCGGGCGGCGGCAGTCGTCGAAAAACCTCCATGGGGCGGGCTCGGAAAGGTGACGCAAAACCTTGAATTATAAGATTTTGGCGGGCCTTACGGGGGCGGGCCGGGTGGTATCATCGGCCGGATGAAAAAAATCGTCGTGCTGGTGTCCGGGCGTGGCACCAACATGGTTGCGCTGCTCGATGCCTGCACAGGGCTGCGCTGGGATGCCCGGATCACGGCGGTTGTCGCCGACCGCGAAGAAACGCCCGCCTGCCAGATCGCGCAGGCCCGTGGGGTGCGGGCGGTTGTGGTTGCCCGTCGCAGTTTCGCCACCCGGCAGGCCTTCGATGACGCGCTTGCCGAACAGCTTGAGGCCCTCGCTCCGGATCTGGTGGTGCTGGCGGGCTTCATGCAGATTCTGCCGGCGGGGCTGGTGGCGCGGTATCAATCGCGGATGCTCAATATTCACCCCTCTCTGCTTCCTGTTTTCCCCGGCCTGAACACGCATCGGCGCGTGCTTGAAAGCGGCGCCCGTATTCACGGAGCAACCGTTCACTACGTTATCCCCGAGCTTGATGCCGGGCCGATCGTGGTGCAGGCGGCGCTCCCCGTACTGCCGCACGACGACGAGCCTTCGCTCGCGGCTCGGGTGCTCGCTGCCGAGCATCGGATCCTGCCGCTTGCAGTCGGCTGGCATCTTCGCGGACGGCTGCGGATCGACGGACCGCGGGTGGTGCTCGAGGCGCCCGGGTCCGCCGAATCTCAACTGCTGTGGTTGCCGTGACGCAGCCGGCCAGATCCTCAAAGGCTCGTGGGACCGCGGACAGGTCGCGGTCGGGTAGGGCGGATCGACCGCGCCGCGCAAAGGGTTCGAACCGCGCGGTCCGTCGGGGCGAGCCCGACCTGCTCGGTCGGGCGCTTGCTGAGGCCCTGTCGCTCAGGCTGCCGGCCGATGCGGTACTGCGAACATTCTTTCGCGAACACCCGGAACTGGGTCGTCGCGACCGCGCTGACCTCGCCGATACCGTGTTTGACGTGCTGCGTCATCGCCGCCTGTACGCCCACTTCGCTCAGGCGGGCGACGGTGCAATCGAGGAGCGGCTGATCCAGCTGTCGCGCGCCTGGCGTGCGCGAACGGCGTCGGCAGGCACGTCGGCAGGCACGTCGGTGGCGCCTGGTCGTCGCGCGCCCGAGACCACGCGCGATCTGGCGACTCCCGATTGGCTCAACCGGATCGGCGCCGCTGATCTCAACAGCTTGCCGGCGGCCGTCGCCCTCAGCCTCCCCGATTGGCTGTTTGAAGCGCTCTGCGAGCGGTTCGGTGAGGAGGAGGCGCGCGCGCTCGGGCGCTCGCTGCTCGAACCGGCCCCGCTCCAGCTGCGCGCCAACGCGCTGAAAGTCCGGCGCGAGGCATTGATCGAACAATTGGGCGCCGAAGGCATCCGTGCCCGGGCGATTGCCGCGGTACCTGGTGCGCTTGAGGTGGAGGGGCACCCCGCGCTCGAGCGCAGCGCCGCGTTCGAAGCCGGTGCATTTGAAGTCCAGGACGCTGGCAGTCAGCTGCTCGCGCTTCTGGTTGGCGCGCGGCGCGGACAGCGGGTCATCGACCTCTGCGCCGGTGCGGGAGGGAAAACGCTGGCGCTTGCCGCGATGATGAACTCGCTCGGGCAGGTGTTTGCCTGCGATGTGTCGACCGCGCGTCTGCAGCGCCTCCGGCCCCGTCTTACCCGTAGTGGTGCCACCAATGTGCAGCCGTTTGCGATCGATAGCCTCGCCGACCGCAAGCTCGAGCGGCTGGCGGCACGGGCTCACGCCGTGCTGGTGGATGCGCCGTGCACAGGAACGGGAACACTGCGCCGCAACCCTGATCTGAAATGGCGCTTTGGGCCTGATGATTTGTTGCGCCTGTGCGACGAACAGCGCGCAATTCTGTCGGCTGCGGCTCGACTGGTCGCGCCTGACGGGGTGTTGGTCTACGCAACCTGCAGCCTGCTCGCGGCGGAAAACGAAGAGCAGGCGCAATGGTTCGAAGCCTCGCATCCTGAATTCCAGCGCGAGGACGCCGCTGCCCTGCTGTCGGCTGCAGGGGCGGTGCTGCCTGCAAACGCATTTCGTGATCGGGCGCTGGTGTGCCTGCCCCATCGACATGGCACCGACGCATTCTTCGGTGTTCGCTGGCGACGCGTACGACCCGAATCGAAACAGGGTGCAGAGACCCCGCCAAGCAGCTAAAATCGCATGACGGCGGGCGTGCTCACAAAATGTCGAACACGCTTCAGCCTGTTTCCGACAAGGGTGCGCCCTGCCTTCAAACCCCCGGTTTGAGCAGGTGTCACACCAGCCGCGAGGGGCAGGCGCCACGCAGGAGGGTTTGTTTTGATCGATTCCGTATTGCAGTTTCTCGACGCTGGCCTGCTCGACCTGAGCGGCTGGCAGGTGTTGGGCGTCACGCTGCTCTTCACCCACATCACCATTGCGGGCGTCACCATTTACCTGCACCGCTGCCAGGCCCATCGGGCGCTTGATCTGCACCCGGTGGTGTCACATTTCTTCCGTTTCTGGCTCTGGCTCACCACCGGCATGCTCACGCGCGAGTGGGCCTCCATTCATCGCAAGCACCATGCGAAGTGCGAAGGCCCGGAAGATCCCCACAGTCCGGTCCGCTTTGGTTTGCGCAAGGTGCTGCTCGAGGGAGCCGAGCTCTACCGGGCCGAAGCGGCCAACCGAGAGACCATGGAGAAATACGGTCACGGCACCCCCGACGACTGGATCGAACGGAACCTCTACACGCGGTTCCCGATTGGCGGCATTCTTTCGATGCTCGCGATCAACGTTGTACTGTTCGGTGTGATTGGGGTGTCGGTGTTTGGCGTGCAGATGCTCTGGATTCCGATTCTGGCAGCAGGCGTCATCAACGGCCTGGGTCACGCGCAGGGTTATCGCAACTTCGAATGCCCCGATGCCAGCACCAACATCGTTCCCTGGGGCATCCTGATCGGCGGCGAAGAACTGCATAACAACCACCATGCATTCCCCACGTCGGCCAGGCTGTCCAACAAGTGGTATGAGTTCGATATCGGCTGGCTCTACATTCGGTTGCTGTCCATGGCTGGCCTTGCGCGGGTGAAAAAGATCGCGCCCACCCCCAAGCTCACCAATGCGCGCACCAGCATTGACCTTGACGCGGTGCAGGCGCTGATTGCGCACCGCTACGATGTCATGCAACAGTTTGCGCGCTCTCTGCGCAAGGCGTGCGCCGAAGAAGCCGCGCGTCTGTCGCAATTGCGTCGGCCTGAGGGGCAGCTCTTGAGCGCTGCCCGCCACTGGTTGCCGCTTGATGCGGTTCGCTGGAGCGGCGACCAGCGCGCTGCGCTTCCCGACGTGCTGGCGGCTAGCGAGCGTCTGAGCGTACTGGTGGAAATGCGGCGCGAGCTTGGTGTGATCTGGGAGCGGTCCAATCGCTCGCGGGAACAACTGGTGGTCATGCTTCAGCAGTGGTGCCAGCGGGCGGAATCAAGCGATATTCCTGCGCTGCACTCGATGTCCGTCCGTATCCGCTCGTACGCCGCGGCGTAGGCGGATGGGGCGGAGGCAACCCTCCTCGTCGAACTGATGGGTCGCTCAGACTGATGTTTTGGTGCGGGTGAAACCCGCGACGAAACTAGCGCGTGGGCGGTGAGCGAAACTCAAACCACCTTTCGAGCCTGCGATGCGGATTTCCGCATCGCAGTGAGCGAGCTGGTATCAGTGCTGGTACCAGGGCGGGTGCGCTAACCCAGCTCAACCACCCAGTTCGGCTCAACCAACCATTACTTGATCTTGGTTTCCTTGTAGGCCACATGCTTGCGGGCCACAGGATCAAACTTCTTGATTTCCATTTTTTCGGGCATCGTCCGCTTGTTTTTCGTGGTCGTGTAGAAATGACCAGTGCCGGCGGTGGATTCCAGTTTGATTTTTTCGCGCATGATCGAAGTGTCCTGCTAAAAGGGGCGGTAAGTGGAACCGTGCGCCACCGGTTAAACGGCTTCGCCGCGAGCACGCATTTCGGACACCACCACCTCAAGCCCTTTCTTGTCGATAAGCCGAAGCGCAGCGTTGGTGAGGCGAAGCCTTACCCAGCGGTTTTCGCTCTCGAGCCAGAACCGGCGGTTCTGGAGATTGGGCAAAAACCGGCGCTTGGTTTTGTTGTTGGCGTGAGAAACGTTGTTTCCGACCATCGGCGCTTTGCCGGTGACCTGGCAGACTCGGGCCATGGAAGGCTCCTGGGTAAAGGGGTGGGTGGGGAAAAGGTGAGTAGAGAAAATGCGAAACCCAAGATTGTAATCGCGAAAGGCGTCTGGCCGCAAATTGAGCCGTACGCCGCTACATGAGCCCGGCCTCCGCGAAGGAGAAGCACTGGTGGTCAGCCACGATGACATGGTCGAGAATGGGCAGATCGAGCAGCGCCAGGGCGTTACGCAGTGCCCGGGTAAGTTGCTGGTCGGCTGCGCTGGGGGTGGGCGTCCCGGACGGATGGTTATGGGCGACGATCAGCGCGCAGGCACCGGTTTCAATGGCCCGACGGGCGATTTCCCGAGGGTAGACCATGGTTTGCGCAACGGTGCCCTGGAACATTTCTTCGGCGCAAATCAGCCGGTTCTGACTGTCCAGAAACAGCACCACAAAGCACTCCCGTGGTCGTTCTCGCAGCCAGAGTTTGAGAAATGCACGGAGTTCGGCTGGCGAATTGATGGGCGAGCGGGCCTGCAGGGCTTCGCCCAGACATCGGCGGCTGAACTCGAGAGCGGCCTGCAGGATGGCGCGGCATTGCCCGCCCCGGCCGGACTCGGGCATGCTTTCGTGCGCCTCGCAGGCGCCAGAACCCGGCTGGGGGGCAATGCCCGGCCGCCCGCCCGCCGATTCCTGGACGTGGGCGAGTTCCCTTAGCGAGCCCCGGAACGCGCTGAGCCGCCGGAGCGCTGCGCGGGCGGTCGGCTGGGCGCGCTGTGCGCGGGGCCTCACAGGGTCGTCGCCCAACAGCAGCGCGACCAGCTCGGTATCAGCAAGCGTATGTGCGCCGTTGCGCAGCAGGCGGGTGGCAAGTGGACCAAGTGGGCTTGCAGTGGCCCGGGACCGGTTGGTTCGCAGGGTCTCGGCTGGCATGGGTGTTCCTTTAGAATGAACCGATGAACGCTTCTTCAATGCCAGGCGCCGTGCCCACTGACTCCGCAGACCCCAATGGTTCGGTCAACGCGGGTGCGCGGGTAGGGGCCGATTCGCATCTCACGCTGCACTACCGGTTGACCCTTGCAGAACGCGGCGCTGACATCATCAGCACTTTCGGCGGAAAGCCCGCCACGCTCCAGATCGGGATCGGCCAACTGGCTGAGCCCCTTGAGCGATGCCTGATGGATTTGCGCGAAGGCGAACATCGCCGCTTCGCGCTTGCCCCCGGCGAGGCGTTTGGTCCCCGCAATCCGGAACTGCTGCAGCGACTGTCTCGATCAGTCTTCGACGCCCACACCACCGCAGGCACCACTTATGAGCCCGGCGATCTGGTGGAGCTGCCTGCTCCCGGTGGCGGGCGGTATGCCGGCGTCGTGAAGGAAATCAACGATCAGTCGGTGTTGTTCGATTTCAATCATCCGCTTGCCGGCCAGGCTATCGACTTCGAGGTCGAGATCCTGGGCGTGTTGTGAGGAGTCTCTGATGGATGTCGTCCTGGCTCAGCCTCGGGGTTTTTGCGCGGGTGTTGATCGCGCAATCGAAATCGTTGAACGCGCGCTGCAGAATTTCGGCGGGCCGGTCTATGTCCGGCACGAAATCGTTCACAACGATCATGTGGTGGGCGAACTGCGCGGTAAAGGCGCGGTGTTCGTCGACTCGGTTGATGATGTGCCCGATGGCGCCGTGCTGATTTTTTCCGCGCACGGCGTGTCGCGTACGGTGCGCGTGAAGGCCGAGGGGCGCGGGTTGCAGGTGTTCGATGCAACCTGTCCGCTGGTTACCACGGTGCATGTCGAAGTCTCGAAAATGCGGCAGGACGGACGTGAGATCGTGATGATCGGACACGCCGGGCATCCCGAGGTCGAGGGCACGATGGGGCAGACCGACGACGGCATCCACCTGGTGGAAACGGTGGCCGATGTCGATGAGCTTCGAGTCAGCGACCCTTCGCGGCTGGCCTACGTCACCCAGACGACCTTGTCGGTCGACGACTGCCAGGCGGTGATTGATGCGCTGAGGCAGCGTTTCCCGCTGATCGCCGAGCCCAAGAAGCAAGACATTTGCTACGCCACCCAGAATCGTCAGGACGCGGTGAAATTCATGGCGCCGCAGTGCGATCTGGTGCTGGTCATCGGTTCGCGGAGCAGCTCCAACAGCAATCGCCTTCGCGAGGTTGCCGAGAAAATGGGCTGCGAGGCCCGGCTGATCGGCTCAGCCGCGCAGCTCGACCCCGCCTGGGTGACGGGGCGGTATCGCGTTGGCGTGACCGCTGGTGCATCGGCACCCGAGGTCCTGGTCACCGAGGTGGTGGCGCGACTGCGCGAGCTGGGGGCGGCGCGCGTGAGTACGCTGCCCGGCGTGGAAGAGAAGGTGACCTTTCCGTTGCCGCGCGGGCTCACCGCGAAGTAAGCCGCAGCATCGCCCGCCACTGATCCGGCGTCACCGGCGTAATTGACAGCCGGTTGCCGCGCCGCAGTACCTGCATGTCGGCGAGCGCCGCCTCGGCGCGCATCCGGGCAAGCGATATGCGCGGGATGCGTTCAACCGCTTTCACATCGACCAGTATCCAGCGCGGCTGGGCGGGTTTGCTTGCCGGATCAAAGTAGGGCGAGCGGTGGTCGAATTGCGTGGGATCCGGATAGGGCGCAGAGGCCACCTCGGCAAGACCCGCCACACCGGGCTCCGCGCAGCCCGAGTGGTAGAACAGCACACCGTCGCCGATTCGCATGGCATCGCGCATGAAATTGCGCGCCTGGTAGTTGCGAACACCGACCCAGGCCACGGTACGGTTTGGCGCCGCGAGTGCGTCATCGATTGAGCACTCGTCGGGCTCGGACTTCATCAGCCAATACTGCCGGGGAGTGTTCATGGGGAAGGCTTCAGACCCCGGTGAGCGGCAGCTCACCGGTTGCGCTCAAACGAAAGCGAGAAACAGAGCCCCGCCTGTGCCGGCAGACCAGCATCCTGAACCGTGAAGTTCAGGTCGGCCACAGCAGGCACCGCATCAGGTTCATCCGACGAGGGACGATCACAACAGCGGTACGCGAATCGCCGTGGCCTGAGTCACATTATTGGTTCAAGGAATGTATGGCCTAATCGAACACCGCAGGGCGCATGGATTGTATCGCGCCCGGACAGGCAGGCTTGCGATCAGAAAAGATTTTCCTGCTGCCGAAGCTCGGTCTCGAGGGTATCGTTGATTTTGCGCAGCCGGCGGCTGACCTCGGCCGCTTGCTGGGCCTGAGTGTCGTTGCCGTTACCGAGGATCTGATGGGCAAACTGCAGCGCTGCGAGCACTGCGATTCGGTCAGTGCTGGTGACCCGGCCTGAGTCGCGGATTGCTCGCATCTTGCTGTCGACCATTTGCGCCGCCCGGACCAGCCGGTCTTTGTCCTCGGGGGTGACCGATAGCCGGTACTCGCGATCCAGGATCCTGACGTCGATCTGTTCCATCTGGGGCTCGGTGGCGGTAAGGGGATTCGAACGGGGCAGCGGCCCGCGGCGGGGTGATCAGGAAGGATCGGCCATGTCGGCCGGCAAGCGGGAGAGCGCGAACTCCACCCGGGCGCGGGCATCGGCCATCCGCTCGCGCAGATCGGCGTTGAGGGCCTGGCTGTCAGAGAGTGCCGCCTTGAGGCGGGCGTTTTCGTCGACCAGTCGGCGCATGTTGGCGAGCAGACGATCGATCTGGTCGCCAAGAAGTTGTACGTCTTGTTCCATGCCCGGATGTTAGGCAGACCGAAAGGGGGGGTCAAGTTGACCGGTCCGGCAAGTGGGGCGCCAGTTGCTGTCCGGGCGCAGGATCGGCTTCGGTTACCATCGCGGCCGTCAGTTGTCCGGTGTGGCAATTGATGCAGCGGATCAGGGGTTCCGTGAACATCATTGAATGGGTTGGTCGAATGACGGGGCGATTTGGCCTGCGGTCGCTGGCGGCGGTGCTCGTCGTCGGGGCGGTGGCCACCCGCGGATGGGCCGAGCCCGCCCCGCCGGTCTCGCACTGGATTGCCGCGACGGGCGCATCGCCCGCGCAGGTCGGGCTGGTCGCCGTTCCCGTGACGGGCGGGCCGCCGCTCCTTGAATGGAACGTTGGGCGGGCGTTGAATCCGGCCTCGACCATCAAGCTGCTGAGCACCTATGTCGCGCTCAACGTTCTGGGGCCGGAGTACCGCTGGGTCACGACTGCGCATCTTGGCGGCCGCCTGTCGGATGGCGTGCTCGAAGGTGACCTGGTGTTGCGCGGTGGCGGCGACCCGAAGCTGGTCGTGGAAGATCTGACCGAATTCATCCGGCGCATGCGGGCGGCGGGACTGCGCGACATCCGTGGCGACCTGGTGATTGATGATGCGCTTTTCGATTTGCGCGCCGAACCCGGGCAGCCGATCGATGGTGACGCCTCGCAGCCCTACAACGTCGCACCGCACCCCGCGCTGATGAATTTCAAGTCGGTGAGGGTGGTGGTGAAGCCGGCGGGGGGCGCGGCAAAAATCGCGCTTGATCCCCCGCTCGCGGACGTCCGGGTGGTCAATGAGCTGAGCGTCCAGGCGGGGGCCTGCCAGCCCGGGTCGCTTGCGCTCTGGGTCCGCGACGCTGCAGCGCAGACCGAAACGGGGTCTGCGGGGGCGGCCTCGATCCGGGTGGGGGGGCGGTATTTCCCCTCGTGCGGCGAGCAGGGCATTTATGCGGCGGTGCTTTCGCACCGCGACTTCATCCACGGCTTTTTCAAGGCGGCTTGGCAGGCCTCGGGGGGCGTGATCCGGGGGAAGACCCGGATCGAGACCGGGGCGGCAGCTCGGCTCGCCGTGTGGCAGCGCTGGGAATCGCCGAAGGCGCTCTGGGAAATTTCGCAAGACATCAATAAATTCAGCAATAACGTGATGACCCGCCAGGTGCTGCTCGGGGCGAGCGCAACGCCCGCTCAGCCCGCTTCACCGCTGCGCATGCGCGAGATGGTGCAGCGCTGGCTCGATAGCCGCGGCCTGCATTTTCCGGAGCTGGTGATCGACAATGGCTCGGGGCTCTCGCGCGAGGAGCGGATCAGTGCCGCGAGCCTCGCCCGGCTGCTGGTTCATGCGGCCGGCAACACGCATGCAGACTTGTTTCGTCTCACGCTGCCACAGGTGGGCATCGACGGCACCATGCGAGCGCGACTGCAGCGACACCCGCTCGCGGGCCGCGCCTGGATCAAGACCGGGAGCCTGCGCGATGTGAAGTCGATTGCAGGCTATGTGGATGCAGCCTCGGGCAGGCGCTATGCCGTGGTGATGATCATCAACGGCGAGAAAATTCTGGGTGCTCAGCCGGCGCAGGATACGTTCCTGCGCTGGGTCTATGACAACGGCTGATTGGGCCCAGCCGAGCTGAGCGTCTGTGGCTTAGAGCCCGAGTTGCCCCCACAGCGTATCGACCCGGGCCTTGACCGCGGCATCCATCACAATGGGCCGCCCCCATTCCCGATTGGTCTCGCCGGGCCACTTGTTGGTGGCGTCAATGCCCATCTTGGAGCCCAGCCCCGATACGGGCGAGGCGAAGTCTAGATAATCGATCGGCGTGTTCTCGACCAGCGTGGTGTCGCGCGCCGGGTCAACG
>CAMBZS010000088.1 GCA_945872335.1 Bordetella parapertussis
CCATGCCCTTGGCATGCTCTTCGAACCGCCTGGCGAGTTGCAACACAGGCGGCACCACCGACAGCATGGCCTTGCCCATGTCCCGCGCAGCGGCGTAGAACCGGCCAGACATCAGGCGCGCGAGGTGCCGCTGCAAGGCGCCCACGGGCGGCGAGATCGACATGTCGTTGTCGTTCAGGATCACGAGCAGGTCGATGTCGGGCATGACACCGGCGTTGTTCATGGCCTCAAACGCCATGCCTGCGCTCATGGCGCCGTCGCCGATCACGGCGATGTGGCGCCTGCGTTCAGGACCCGACCCCTCACCCGCAATGCGCGAGGCCACCGCCATGCCGAGCGCTGCCGAGATGGATGTGGAGGAGTGCGCCGTACCGAACGTGTCGTATTCGCTTTCCACGCGACGCGGAAAGCCCGAGATGCCGCCGAACTGTCGCAGTTTGGGCATCCCCGACCTGCGGCCGGTGAGGATCTTGTGCGGATAGCTTTGATGTCCCACATCCCAGACGATGCGATCGCGCGGCGTCTTGAACACATAGTGCAGCGCCACCGACAGCTCGACCGTGCCCAGGTTGGAGGACAGGTGCCCGCCTGTTCCCGCCACCGAATGCAGAACGAAGTTGCGCAGCTCCTCGGCAAGCTGCGGGAGACTTTGGCGGTCGAGCGCGCGCAGCTGCTCCGGACGGTCGATGGTGTCGAGCAGCGGGGTGGCCGGAAAAGAATTCGACATGGTGAGATCCTTACGAGGAGCGCTGCACAATGAGATCGGAAATCGCCGCCAGGCGCGATGCCCCCGGCCCCAGCTCAGCAAGCGCCGATCGCGCTTCGTCGCGGAGCGACTGTGCAAGCGCCCGCGCCTCATCGAGGCCGAGTACCGACACATAGGTGGGCTTGTTCTGCTCGGAGTCTTTGCCGGCGGTTTTGCCTAGCGTGGCCGAATCGGCCTCGACGTCAAGCACATCGTCCACCACCTGAAAAGCCAGGCCGACAGCAAGCGCAAACCGGTCAAGCTGCGTGCGCTCGGCCCCCGAAAGCGGACGACCGCAGGCCGCGCCCAGGCGCACCGAGGCCGCGAGCAGCGCACCGGTCTTGCGGCGATGCATGTCTTCGAGTTCGACGCGCGCGAGCGTGCGGCCCACCGCGGCCAGATCAATTGCCTGACCGCCCGCCATGCCGAGCGATCCGGCCCCGCGGCCAAGTTCGGCGAGCATGGCGACCACCGCCGAGGGCGAGGCCCCGAGCCCCGCCGCCGCAGCGAGCGACTCGAAGGCAAGCGCCTGCAGCGCATCGCCCACCAGCATGGCCATGGCCTCGCCGAAGGCCACATGAACTGTTGGTTTTCCGCGACGCAGAACATCGTTGTCCATGCAGGGCATGTCGTCATGCACCAGGGAATAGGCGTGAATCATCTCGACCGCGCAGGCAGCGCAGTCGAGCGCGCCCGGCGCTGCACCGGTGAACTCACCCGCGCCATAGACGAGCAGCGGTCGGATTCGCTTGCCGCCACCCAGCACGGCGTAGCGCATCGCTTCGTGCAGCCGCGCCGGATGCGCCCTGGCAGCCGGCAGCCGCGATTCGAGCGCACGCTCGACCCGATCAGCGTGATCGGCCATCCAGCCGGCGAAAGCCTGATCAGTCGATCCCGCCACCCGCACTTGAACCGGCGCATTCACCTCAGTCGGCCTCCGGCGCAGCGTCGAAGGGTTTGAGCAAATCGGCCTCGAGCACCTTCACCTGCTGTTGCACGTCGGCGAGCAGCCTGCGGCAGTGAGCGGCCAGCAGGGCGCCCCGGCGATACGCCGCGAGCGACTGCTCGAGCGCAAGCGACCCCGATTCCATCGATTGCACCAGCGATTCGAGCTCGGCCACCGCCTCCTCGAAACTCGCAGGCAATGCACCGCTCTCCCCGCCGGCATCTTCAGCGGGGCTGGGGGATGGTGTCGTAGTTTTATGACGATTCATGGTGTCAACAAAGGGTGATGTTACTGCGACTTGCCTTCGGGTGAAATCCGGGTATCCTCTCGGTCCCCTTTGACCACCCTCAAAATCCGTTCCGAGGACCCGGTCAGGCTTGGTTCCGTCCTTCGGCTTTTTTTCCGGGAGGGTCAGGATGTCGGATCTGGGTCGCCGCGAACATGTCGCGCAGTCACGCGCACAACTTCCGGTTCACGCCTACTTCGACGAAGCGCTTTTCCGGCGCGAAATCGACACGCTGTTCAAGCGGGGTCCGGGTTATGTCGGCCATGAGCTGATGGTACCCGAGACCGGAAATTATCACGCGCTCGCCGCCGAAGGCGAAGGGCGCGTACTGGTTCGTTCCGAACAGGGGGTGGAGCTCCTGTCGAACGTCTGCCGCCATCGCCAGGCGGTCATGCTGAACGGTCGTGGCAGCGCGGAGAACATCGTTTGCCCGCTGCATCGCTGGACTTACGACCTGAAGGGAACGCTCCTCGGCGCACCGCATTTCAGCGAGCAGCCGTGTCTCAATCTCGGGCGCTCGCCGCTCCAGAACTGGCGGGGGCTGCTGTTTTCGGGCCCGCGGGATGTCAGCCGCGATCTGGCCGCGATCACCGGACGGCCCGATTTCGATTTCTCCGGCTACATGCTCGATCACGTCGAAGCGCACGACTGTCGCTACAACTGGAAGACCTTCATCGAGGTCTACCTCGAGGACTATCACGTGGTCCCGTTCCATCCGGGGCTCGGGCAGTTCGTGTCGTGCGACAAGCTCCGCTGGGAGTTCGGCGACTGGTTTTCGGTGCAGACGGTGGGCGTTCACGATGCGCTGCGCAAGCCCGGCACGCCCACCTATCGCGTATGGCATGAGCAGGTGCTGGGCCGTTTCGGCGGCCAAACCCCACCGCACGGCGCCATCTGGCTCACCTACTATCCGAACATCATGGTGGAGTGGTACCCGGGCGTGCTTTGCGTCTCCACCCTGGTGCCGCTCAGCCCGAACCGCACCATGAACTACGTCGAGTTCTACTACCCCGAAGAGGTCGTTCTGTTCGAGCGCGAGTTCGTGGAGGCCGAGCGGGCGGCCTACATGGAAACCGCCCGCGAAGACGACGAAATCGCCGAGCGCATGGACGCCGGCCGCAAGGCCCTGCTCGACCGGGGCGATGACGATGCCGGCCCCTACCAGAGTCCGATGGAAGATGGCATGCAACACTTCCACGAGTTCCTGCGTCGAGAAGTCGGCCCGATCTGAGTGTTCTTCAGGATCCCATCATGAAACCTTTCACCACCCTCATCAGCGTCGAGGAACTCGCGGCACGGCTCGATGACTGTGTGGTCGCCGACTGCCGTCATGATCTGTTCAAGCCCGCCCAGGGCGAAGCCGATTACGCGGCCGGACACATCCCGGGCGCAAGCTTCGTTTCACTCGACCGTGATCTCGCCGGCCCCAAAGGCGACGGGCGCTCGGGAAGGCATCCGCTGCCTGATCCCGACCTGTTGCGGGCACATCTGCAATCTCTCGGGCTGTCCGACGGACGGCAACTGGTCGTCTACGACGCCGATACCGGCGGCTTTGCGGGCAGGCTCTGGTGGCTCGCCCGCTGGCTGGGACACGAGACGGTCGCGGTTCTCGATGGCGGCTTCCGAGCCTGGCGCGCCGCCGGTTACCCGGTCACCGCCGAGATGCCAGCCCGCAAGGCGCTGGGAACGCTGTCGGCGAGGTCCCCGCTCGCCACCCGGGTCACCGTCCAGGAATTGCTCAACGATCAGCCGCGCCGCGAACGGCTGGTGATCGATGCGCGCGCGCCGGAACGCTGGCGCGGCGATACCGAACCGCTGGACCCTGTCGGCGGACATATCCCCGGCGCGCTCAACCGGCCCTTGCAGCTCAACTTGCGACCCGACGGCCGCTTCAAGCCGGCCGAGGTGTTGCGTGAGGAATTCACGGCGCTCCTCTCGGGCAAAAATCCCGCCACGGTGGTGCACAGCTGCGGTTCCGGCGTCAGCGCCTGCCACAACCTGCTTGCGATGGAGCACGCAGGGCTCGCGGGCGCAAGCCTCTATCCGGGATCATGGAGCGAATGGTGCGCCGACCCGACGCGCCCCGTTGCCCGGGGTCCGCAACCCGGCTGACGCCCCGGGGCACGTCCACAGCAGCCAGTTCGTCGTACCCGGGCTACCGGGCTGATGGGCCGCCGGGACACCGACACACCGGTCGAGGTCAGCCCGCGCCCGTGCGGGCCCCGCGCTCAGTGCGCATGCGCCCCGGAGGTCAGCACTGCCACCATCAGGATGCCGACAAACATCAGCGCGAGCTGCAGTAAAGAGTCAGGGCGGTGTTTGCGGCTTTGTCGGTGCAGGTCGGGTACCAGATCGGCGAGCGCGATGTAAATGAAGCTCGCCGCGGAGACCATCAGCACGAAGGGCAGCAGGGTGCTGCTCGCGGCAAAGGCCACATACCCCAGCAGCCCCCCCGCCACGCCGGCAACCGACGACAGCAGGTTGAAGGCGAGTGCGCGCTTGCGGGTGTAGCCCGCATTGACCAGCACAATGAAATCGCCAATCTCCTGCGGAATTTCGTGGGCGGCGATTGCGAGCGTGGTCAGCCAGCCGAGTTTGATGTCGATCAGGAAAGCAGCGGCGATCATGGCGCCGTCGGCGAAGTTGTGGATCGCATCGCCCACCAGGATCAGCATGCCGCCTGGGCCTGCCTCGGCCCGGTCATGGCCCTCATGGTGTTCGTGGCCGTCGCCCTCGTGATGGTGGCTGTGTCGCAGGATCGCGAGTTTTTCCAGGAGGAAGAAGCCGATCAGACCGGCCAGCAACGTCCAGGAAAGGGCGTGTATGTCGACGCCGGATTCAACCGCCTCAGGCAGCAGGTGCAGCACGGCGGTGCCCAGCAACAGGCCCGCCGAGAGGCTCACCAGCCGCGGCACGATGCGCGACAGGAGCGTAAGCGACAGCGCCGCGGCCGCGGCAACGCTGAGCGCGCCCGCAGCCGCGGTGGCAAGCAGAATATGGATCAGCTCGGGTGTCACGATGCGCTCGCCCCGAGGATCCGATCGGCTCGCTCAGACCCCATGCTTCTTGAACCAGGCCTGGCAACGCGCCCAGCCATCGTCGGCCGCCGCCTTGAGGTAGCTCGGCCGGTAGTCGGCATGAAAGGCATGGCCCGCTTCCGGATACACCACGAACTCGGACGCCCGCGAGGCCGGCCCCCCCGCCGCGAGACGCTTCTTCATTTCATCGACCGTTGCGACCGGAATACCGGTATCGACGCCGCCATAGAGCCCGAGCACCGGACCGTTGAGGCTCCCCGCAATCTCGTAGGGATGCTGCGGGGTCATGGGCGAGGTATCCCCCGTCAGCCGGCCATACCAGGCCACGCCGGCCTTGACGCGCTTCGAATGGGCGCTGTAGAGCCAGGTGATGCGGCCGCCCCAGCAGAATCCGGTGATGCCCAGGCGGTCAAGGTTCCCGCCCTGGGTGCCGGCCCAGGCCACCGAGGCATCGAGGTCGGCAATGACCTGCGCATCGGGCACCTTAGACACCACGTTCTTGAACAACTCGGGCACCGACGGATATTTCGTCGGATCACCCTG
The DNA here is from genome assembly GCA_945872335.1 of Bordetella parapertussis. Classification (GTDB taxonomy): domain Bacteria; phylum Pseudomonadota; class Gammaproteobacteria; order Burkholderiales; family Burkholderiaceae_E; genus SYIM01. Next base: position 5,559 of record CAMBZS010000088.1, read on the forward strand.
ACGCGCAAACAGCTCGGGCGCAATCGCCAGATAACCGAGCTTGGCAAAGCGGCGGCAGACGTCCTTGATGTGCTCATGCACACCAAAGATTTCCTGCACCACCAGAATGACCGGATGCCCCGTGCCGCTTGCAGGCATTGCGCGATACGCGGGCATGTCGCCGCCGGCCGCGGGAATCCTGACTTCACCGGCAGTCAGCCCGGCAGTGTCGGTGGTGATGGTTTGGGCCCGCAGGGCGCCGGTGGGCATCACCGCCGCGGCAAACCCGCTACCGAGCGCCGTCACAACAAACCCGCGCCGACCCGGGGCGGCGGCTGGCGGGCTGAGGGAATTCATCTCGTCGCGCAGCGCGCGAATCATCCGGTCATCAGCGTTCATGGTCAGGTCCTTCAATGAAAGGAGTGGAAGAGGCCAGGAGAAATTGAATGGACAGGTGCTATGGCGCGATCAATGTGCCTGATCCCAGTTGTCGCCGACACCGGTTTCAACCTCGAGCGGAACCTTGAGGCTCGCCACACCGGTCATCAGTCGGCCGAGGGTTTCGCGGACCGTCTCCACTTCGGATTCCGGCACCTCGAGCACCAGTTCGTCATGCACCTGCATGATGAGCTTCGTGTGGAGTCCCGACTGCTCAAGCCAGCGCTCAACTTCGATCATGGAGAGCTTGATCAGGTCGGCTGCTGTGCCCTGCATCGGCGCATTGATGGCTGCTCGTTCGGCTGCCGCCCGTCGCGGACCGCTGGGACTCGCGATTTCGGCAAGCCACAGCCGGCGGCCGAAAACGGTTTCGACATAGCCCTGTTCGCGGGCCCGCACGCGGGTTTCATCCATGAAGCGTTTGACGCCGGGATAGCGGGCGAAATAGCGCTCGATGTAGTGACGCGCCGCATCGCGCTCGATGCCCAGGTTCGACGCCAGCCCAAACGCGCTCATGCCGTAGATCAGCCCGAAATTGATCACCTTGGCATAGCGGCGCTGCTCACTCGACACCTCTGCCGCCTGAATGCCGAAAATTTCCGAGGCCGTGGCACGGTGCACGTCAATGCCCTCGGCAAAGGCCCGCAGCAGGCTCTGGTCGTCGGACAGGTGCGCCATGATGCGCAGCTCGATCTGTGAATAATCGGCCGACATGATCCGGCACCCCGGCGGCGCGATGAAGGCCTCGCGAATCCGCCTGCCCTCGGGCGTGCGGATTGGAATGTTCTGCAGATTCGGCTCGCTCGAGGACAGGCGCCCGGTGACCGCCACCGCCTGCGAGTAACTGGTGTGCACGCGGCCGGTACGCGGGTTCACCATGCGCGGCAATTTATCGGCGTAGGTACTCTTCAGCTTCGCCAACCCCCGCCAGTCGAGCAGCAGCTTGGGCAGCGGATAGTCTTCAGCCAGCCGGGTAAGCACGTCCTCGTCGGTGGAGGGCGCGCCGCTTGCGGTTTTCTTCAGGATCGGCAGCCCCTGCTTCTCGAACAGGATTTCGCCCAGTTGTTTGGGGGAGCCCAGGTTGAAGGGCTGGCCGGCGGCCTCATGCACACGGGTTTCGAGTTCGAGCAGCTTGCGACCGAGCTCATCGGACTGCCGGGCAAGCGCCTGGGCATCAATGAGCACGCCGCGCCGCTCCATACGCTGCAACACCCGCGAGACCGGGATTTCGATATCGCGATAAATGCGCTCCAGCGCGGGCTCGGCACTGACTCTCGGGTGCAGTGTTCGATGCAGATGCATCGTCACCTCGGCGTCTTCCGCCGAATAGAGCGTTGCGCGGTCGACCGGCACCTGCTCAAAGCCGATCTGTGCTGCCCCCTTGCCCGCCACGTCTTCGTAGCGGATCGTGCGCCGGTTGAGATGGCGCGAGGCGAGTGAATCCATGTCGTGATTGCGATGCGCCTCAAGCACATAACTCTGAAGCAGGGTGTCATGCGCCACGCCCGCCAGCCGCACACCATGGTTCTCGAGCACATGGGTGTCGTATTTCAGGTTCTGCCCAACCTTGGCCCGCGAAGCGTCTTCCAGCCAGGGCTTCAGACGCTCCAGCACCTGGCCAAGGGGAAGTTGATCAGGGGCGCCGGTGTAGCGATGCCCGACCGGGATGTAGCACGCCTCGCCCGGCTCGGTGGAAAACGAAAATCCCACCAGCTCGGCGGCCATGGGGTCGAGCGAAGTCGTCTCGGTGTCGAAGGCCACCAGGTCGGCCGCTGCAATGCGCGCAAGCCAGCGCTCGAGGGCAGGCTCATCCAGAACCGCTTCGTAGCATCGCTCGGCCGGGTTGTCAGGAATGGGATGCGGCGGCATCCAGGGTGCAAGCGCACGCTGATCATGCGGGCCAGCCGCAGGAGCGCCCTCCGCAGATGCGCCGCCGATGCCGACCGCGCGTGCACCGCTTCCGGCACCCGGCACCGACTCGCCCAGCTTCGTTTCGAGCTCGCGCAACCAGGTGCGAAAGCCGCACTGGGCAAAGAGCGCCAGCATGCGCGTATCGCTTTCCGGCGCGAGCGCAAGCGAATCGGCGATTCCGGCTACCGAGGCGCCCAACTCACAGTCGGTGCGGATGGTGACGAGCGTGCGCGCCGTGGGCAGCCAATCGAGCGCGCGCCTGAGGTTCTCGCCCACCGCGCCCTTCACTTCAGCCGCGCGTTCCACCAGCTGATCGAGCGAACCGTATTCGGTGAGCAGCTTCACCGCAGTTTTGGGACCGACCTTGTCGACGCCCGGAACGTTGTCCACGGCATCGCCCACCAGCGTGAGCCAGTCGACAATCCGCTCGGGCGGCACGCCGAACTTGACCACCACCGCATCGCGGTCCAGCCACTCGGCCCCGCCGCCATCGCGGCTCATGGTGTTCACCAGCCTCACGTGCTCGCTCACCAGCTGAGCCATATCCTTGTCGCCGGTGGACACTACGGTGAGCCGGGCTTCGTCGTGGGCGCGCCGGGCGAGCGTTCCGATCACATCGTCGGCTTCAATGCCTTCCACCATGATGAGCGGCCAGCCCATGGCACGCACCAGCTCATGGATCATCGGAATCTGCCTCGCCAGGTCGGCGGGCATGGCGCTTCGCTGCGCCTTGTATTGTGGATAGATCGCGTCGCGAAAGGTGGGGCCCGGCGCATCGAAGACCACCGCGCCGTGGGAGGCGCCGAGGTTCAGCCGGGCGTCAGTCCGCAGCCTTCTGAGCATGGCTACCATGCCGTAAATTGCGCCGGTGGGCTCACCTTCACGGTTGCGCAGATCGGGCAGTGCGTGAAACGCCCGGTAGAGGTAGCTCGAACCGTCGACCAGCAGCAGGGAACCGTCAGTCATGGGTTGAGACCCGAAAGAGCGTGTTGTGGAGGGTTGACAGCCACGCGTAGGGCATGCGGGAAAGCGTTGGGGGACGGCTACCTGCGCTCTGAAGCACGCCGCAGCCTCACGTAGAGGGCGCCGATTATGTCAGAGTTCAACCTTGCAACCGACCGGTTCCGACAAGAATGCTGTCCGATGGCTGTCTTCACCCTGATCACCGACTCTGACGTCCGCTCGCTCCTCGCCGGCTACGCGGTGGGCGATCTGGTGGGCGTCGAGGGCATCGCAGCGGGCATTGAAAACAGCAATTTCTTCGTTGACACCACCTGCGGGCGTTACGTGCTCACCATTTTCGAGCGCCTGTCCGCGCAGCATCTGCCCGCCTATCTCGGCCTGATGCGCCATCTGGCAGCACGAGGCATTGCCTGCCCGGATCCGGTTGCCCGACAATCGGGTGAGCTCCAGTACACGCTGCACGGCAAGCCCTGCGCACTGGTTACGCGCCTCACGGGTCGGTCGGTCGAACATGCTGCGGCCGCGCACTGCGCCCGGGTCGGCGCGCTGCTCGCCGCCATGCACCGCGCGGCGGCCGACTTCACCGGCATGCCCGACAATCCCCGCGGCCGACGCTGGTGGACACAGACCGCCCCGCAGGTCCGCGGATTTCTCGATGCCTCGCAACGCGCGCTGCTCGAGACCGAAATGGCCGAGCAGCAGGCGTTTTCGGCAAGCGCCGACTTCGCCGCCCTGCCAGGTGGGCCGGTGCATGCCGACCTGTTCCGCGATAACGTCCTGTTCGGCGAACCCCGCCCCGGCGAAACCGCTCCGCCGCTTTCCGGTGTGATCGACTTCTACTTCGCCGGACACGACAGCTGGCTCTATGACCTTGCCGTCACGGCGAACGACTGGTGTATCGATGAGGCGAGTGGCGAATTCGATCGCGACCGCCTGCATGCGCTCCTCGCAGCCTACCGCCGCGAGCGGCCACTTACCGCGCCTGAGACGCGTGCCTGGCCTGCGATGCTGCGCGCCGCAGCACTTCGCTTCTGGCTCTCGCGCCTCTACGATCTGCACTGTCCGCGGCCGGCCGAGGTCATCCAGCCCAAGGACCCGGCGCATTTCGAGCGTATATTGCGCGCGCGGCGCCTCCTCGTTCCGGCGCCCGATTAATCTGCCTCGTCATCGCCTCGTCTGACCGCTACGCTTTCATCATGCAGATCGCCCGCCTTCCTGCGAAAACCGGTTTCCGTTGGGTACTCGACGGCTTCCGGTTGCTCCGCCGCCAGCCCGTTGCGCTGGTGGCCATTGCGTTCCTGAACCTGGCCCTGATGGGCGTCTCGATGATCGTGCCGATCATCGGCTCGCTCGGGCCGCTGATCCTGACCCCTATTTTCATGGTGGGCATGATGAAGGCGGTACGAACCGCGGAGGCCGGCCAGAACCCCTCGCCGCTCACGCTTTTTGCCGGCTTTCGCGATGACCGCGGACGCGCCTGGAAGCCGCTCCTCGGACTGGGCGCGATCAACGCCGTGGCTACTTTGCTGGCGCTTGCCGCCTCGGCCATGGCGGGAGGCGATGCGCTGGTTCAGATGGCCACTGGCCGCCTCGACCCGAGTGACCCCCGGCTGAACGACGCAGCGCTCGCCGGCGCACTCGCGGTCTTCATCCTCATCTATCTGCCGATCCAGCTTGCCACCTGGTATGCCCCGCTCTTCATCGCCTGGGACCGGGTACCGCTGATGAAGTCGATGTTCTTCAGCATCGCTGCCATCCTGAGAAACCGCTGGGCGTTTCTCGCCTACGCGATGGGCTGGGTGGCTTTCGCGGTGGTGGCGTCGATTGTGCTGCGCCTCTTGCAGGGGCTGCTCGCGGCCTCGCCGCTTCTGTGGTCGGTGGTGCTGATGCCGCTCTGGCTGGTGGGCATTACGGCCGTGTACTGCTCTTTCTGGGCCACCTACCGAGACGCGGTCGACCGCAATCCAAGGCCTGCCGCGCCCGAAATTCAGCCCCCCGAGCCACCCCCCACGCCATAGGCGCGGGCCCAGCCCAGGGTATCGGTGGTGGGCCCTGAGGGCGCATATTCGCAGCCTATCCAGCCCGCCCAACCCAGTTCCTCGATCAGGTCAAACAGGAAGGGAAAGCGGATTTCGCCGGTGCCCGGTTCGTGACGACCCGGTACATCACCCACCTGCAGATGACCAATGTAGGGCCAGGCTTCACGCATCCGGTCGGCGATTGAACCCTGCTCGGTCTGCACATGGAAGGTGTCGAAACAGAGCTTCACATTGTCGCGGCCGATTTTCCGAATCACCTCCACGCCTTCTTCGACCCGGTGATAGAGGAACTCCGGAAAGCGGGCTTTCGCACAGGGCTCGAGAATGAGCGTGATGCCCGCCTGCGCCGCGCGCTCGGCTGCCCAATCAAGGTTGCGGATAAAGCGATCCATGCAGTCGGCGCGATCGAGATCCGGCGTAATGTTGCCAGGCATCACATGGACATTGGGACGCCCCACTTCCAGCGAGTAGGCGAGCGCCCGCTCGACGCTGTCGCGATAGTCGGCCTCGCGGCCCGGCAGCGCTGCAAGCCCGCGCTCACCGGCTGCCCAGTCGAAGGGCGAGAGCACCTGTACCAGCGTGAGATCGAGATCGGTCAGGCGCTTGGCCAGTTCGCGCGACGGAATATCGTAGGGAAAGGCAGACTCCACCCCGCGAAAGCCGGCGGCGGCTGCGGCCGCATAGCGGTCGATCATGGGCAACTCGGTAAACAGCCAGCGCAGATTCGGGTCAAAGCGAAGCATTGGGCAAGTCCTTGAGAAGGCGCAGTACAGCGGCGTTGTAGCGGTCGGCTGCTTCGTAGGACACCCAGTGACCGGCGCCCTCGATGAGCAGGCGGGACTGTAGCGCAGGCACCTCGTCGAGCAGGGCGTGCGCCTGATCCCAGCGACCCTCGAAGATGAAGTCGCGTTCGCCCACGATCAGATGAAGCGGGCCGGCCAGCGTGCGGATCGTATCGTGGACCAGCGATGTCCGCGCAAGTCTGCGTTTCGTCATCCGGTCGCGCTCGACATTGCGGCCATGGGTTTCCACGGCCAGCGCATCGGCTGCGGTCGGATCGCTCAGCATGAAAGCGAGCAGATTGTGCCGATGAGCCTCGTCGCGCGCGGCCCCTTCCGGCGCATCGCGCCAGGCGCGCAGGCGCCCGAACGGGGGCGGGTTGTCGCGAAACACAGGCGGCCCTGTCAGCACCAGCCGCGCAACGTGCCCGGGCCAATCGCGTGCGAGCAGCACCGCCACCACCGTGCCGAATGAAAACGCCACCACGTCGAGCGCCCGCACGCCCGGCAGAATCTGTTCAAGTCCCCGAACCAGCCAGCCCGGAATCACATCGGCGTCGTTGCCATCGGGCGGCAGCGCCGAGTCGCCCGAGCCCGGCAGGTCGGGAGCGATGACCTGGTAGCCGGCCGCAGCCAGGGTCTCGACGTTGCGGATCCAGTGGGTCCAGCTGCCCGAGCCGCCGTGGAGCAGCAAAAGCGGCCGCCCTTGGCCCCACAGATACCAGACCAGCCGCCCTTCTCCGCACGGCGTCTCGACGCGCATGCCTGCGGCCGCGACGCGTTCGACCTCGGCCCGCGCCTCAAGCGGCCCGTTGGGCGTTGGCTGTTGGATCACTTCACCATCCCCCAACTTTTCAGGCGATTGGCGGCATGGCGCGCAGCATCACCCTGCTGAACCGCGGACAGATAACGCCGGTAGGACTGGGCCGCCGCCTGGCGGTTCTGAAGGCCCTCGTGCGTGAGCGCAAGCAGGAAGTCGGTATCGGGGTCGCCAGGCAGGGACTGTGCATAGCGATTGAGTTCCTGCTGCGATTCGGCAAACCGCTTCTGGCCCAGCAGATTGATGCCCGAGAGCTGCATCGCCTGACCTTCGGTCGGATACACCCGGCGCGCCTGCGCGAGGTAGGCCTGCGCCTCAGCGCGCCGGTTCTGCGCAATCTGGCACTTGGCCATGAGACACAGGCCGGTGTAGTCATCGGGGGCCGCTTTGAGTGCCGAGGTCAGGGCCTGCTGGGCTTCAGGCAGACGCTTGCGCGCCATGGCCTGCTCGCCAGTCTGTTGATCGGCGATTGCCGGGCGAAGCTTGCGCAGGCTCGCGGTCTGGTCCATGTAGCGTTCACGCTGTACCGACGCGGACCCGGTCGCCGCATAGCGGCCTGTCGCCTCGCGGCGCATCGTGGCGAGCCGCTCCTCCGACATGGGGTGGGAACTGAACATGGTGTCGAGCAGACCCGGCTTTTCGCTTGACTGCCGGACCAGCACGCCCATGAGTTCCGACATGCCCGAGGCCGGGTAGCCAACGCCCGTCATATACGCCATGCCCAGCGAATCGGCTTCGCGCTCGTTGTCGCGCGAATAGGCTGAAAGGAGCGCGCTCGCACCGATCTGCCCCCCGAGCGCGATGATGGGCGCCCAGTCGCTCCCACGGTCCGTCGCTGCGGCAGCGATGGTCACGCCCGCGATCACCAGCTCCGCAACCATCGACTGACCGGCCCTCTGCGCGCTGTGCCGCGCATTGACATGCCCCACCTCGTGGCCCAGCAAACCGGCCAGCTGCGCTTCATTGTCCATCTCGAGCAGGATGCCGCGCGTGATACCGATGCTGCCTGCAGGAAAGGTGTAGGCATTCACGTAGTTGGCATTGAGCGCCCGGCATGAGTAGGGCAGCTTGGGCCGATGCGAACTCGCGGCGATCCGGCCGTTCATCTCGCCCAGATAACGGTTGAGTGAGTCATCCTGCACCGCGCCATAGTCGTTCGAGAACTGGTGCGGCGCCTGCTTCCGGTCGATATTGATCTCGTCCTGTTCAGACAACCCCACCAGCACCTTCTCGCCGGTGACAGGGTGTGCTGCACAACCCGAGAGCGCTGGCAGCACAGCGGGCGCAGAGACAACACCCATCAGCCAGAGCATGTCGCGGCGCGTAAGCGAGCCGCGGCTTGCGCGCTCACCGATTGGTTCGTTCATGGGGTACCTCCAGCGGCTTGCAGAGATCGATCGGCGCTAGCTTAGCGCGAGGCGGACCGCCTGCGAACGACGGTCAGTTCACCGGATCGAGGCGGGCGACCGAGAGCGCGAGCCACTTGACCCCCTGGCGACCGAAATTGATCTGCACGCGGGCATCGGCACCCTGGCCTTCAATGCCCACGATTACCCCTTCGCCAAACCGGGCATGGGCCACCGTCTGTCCGATCCGCCAGGGGACGCCTCGGTCGAACCGCGCGGCGGCCTGAACCGCGGTGACGTCGGCGCGGCCAACGTCGGAATCGCGGTCAACACTGCGCGAGCCGGGCAGCCGCCGCGTGTCACGCCAGGGTTCGCTTCCGCCCGAACTGCGGTTGTCGGCGCCCCGGCGACCAAACCCGTTGCCTGAGCGCTCAACGCCTTCCCACGCGCCCCCCCAGCCCTCGCGGTAGCTGCTGGCAGCCGCCTGCACGCGCGGGGTCAGCCATTTCAGCGCGCCCTCGGGCAGTTCCTCGAGAAAGCGCGACCGAAGGTTGTAGCGGGTCTGACCATGCAGCATGCGCGTCTGCGCAAGCGACAGATAGAGGCGGCTTCGCGCCCGCGTGATCGCCACATACATCAGCCGGCGCTCTTCCTCCAGACCGTCGACCTCGGCAACCGAGTTTTCATGCGGGAACAATCCTTCCTCGAGCCCGGTGATGAACACCGCCGAAAATTCCAGCCCCTTGGCCGCGTGCACGGTCATGAGCTGCACCGCATCCTGACCTTCGCCCGCCTGGCTTTCACCGGCTTCGAGCGAGGCATGGGACAGAAACGCAGCGAGCGGCGAGAGCTGCGGCACGGCGAGCGGATCGGCGGGCGCGTCGCTGGCAGCGAGGAGTAGCGCGCCATCGGACATCGGGTCTGGCGCGTCGGCGAACGACTCGGGCGCCGGGGGGGGCGCCGCCCCCCCCAACGACTCCGATGCAAATGATCTGGCGACTCCCAGGCTGGCCGGCATGTCGGAACCGAACCCTTCTTCGGCCGCGAAGGAGACTGCGGCATTGACCAGTTCGCGCAGGTTTTCAATTCGCTCCTGGCCTTCCTTCTCGGT
>CAMBZS010000089.1 GCA_945872335.1 Bordetella parapertussis
CTGCGCGCCGGCCCGGTTGTCCACAATCATCTGCTGGCCCCAGAGCTGTGAGAGCCGCTCTGCGACCGCCCGCCCGACCGCATCGGTGCCGCCACCGGGAGGGAATGGAACGATCAGAGTGACCGGTCGCGTCGGGGTGAATGCGGCCGCAGGGCTGGCTGGCGCTGCGCTTTGCGCGTGTGCGACCGAGACGCCGAGCGCCAGCAGCATGACGGCTCGGCGTGTTGCGCCGACCAGCCGCGATCGTGGGGGGGTGGGGGAAATCATTGGCAAGTCTCCTCTTGATGGATCAGGCTTCAGCTGGCCTGTTTGCAGAGCAGAGTATCCCCGAGTCGGGTACCGGTGCCAAGAACGTCGCCATGCTTTCGGGACACTGTGCTGGTGGGCAGACGCCTGTTCTTTGGACCGCCCGGCGTTGCCTGGACAGGCCTGGCCGTCTACCATCCGACTCCCACTTCTTCATGAACTTCATTCTTTCGGAGCGCTTCCCCATGAACAACAAGGAACTCTATGACCGCGGCCTGCAGATTCGCAAGGAGGTGGTTGGTGCCGAGTATGTCGAGAAATCGCTGGCGGCAGCCGACGACTTCACGCGGCCACTTCAGGATCTGGTCACCGAGTACTGCTGGGGCGCGGTCTGGGGTCGCGAGGAGTTGCCGAGAAAGGTCCGCAGCATGTTGAACATCGCGATGATCGGTGTGCTCAATCGGCCCCATGAGCTCAAGCTTCACGTGGCGGGGGCGCTCCGAAATGGCGTCACGCGGGAAGAAATCCGCGAGGTGCTGCTTCAGGTTGGCATCTATGCGGGTGTGCCGGCTGCCATCGATGGCTTTCGCGTCGCGCGCGAGGTGCTGGACGCGACCGACAAAAAGGCCTGATGGGCGGACTGCCGGATGAATGCGCATCGCCCCACTGGGCCGACCCTTGCCGAGCAACTGGGTCGGTTTGCTGCCGAGACACCGCTGGAATCCTTTCCGGCGCTTGCGCTTGAACGCGCAAAGATGATTGTTGCGAGCACGCTCGCGAGCGCGAGCCGCGGGGTCGACATCGCATCCACCCGGGCGCTGCTCGCCGCCGAAGTTCGGCTGGGCGGCAGCGGCCCGTGCGGACTGTGGTTCGGTGCGGGGTCGATGTCGCCCGATCGCGCAGCCAGGGTGAATGCAGTGGCAAGCGATGCGGCGGCATCCGACGACAGCGACCTGCGCAGCATCGCCCATATCGGCACACCCACCGCTGCTGCCGGGCTCGCGGTGGCACAGTGGCGAGCCAGCAGCGGTCGAGAGCTCCTGGGCGCAATGGTAATGGGCTATGAGATTGCCGGTCGGGTCGATGAAGCGCTCACCCCCGGGCGGATGCAACGCGGCTTTCACGGATCAGTATCGACCATCTTCGGCGCAACCGTCACGGCAGGGCGCCTGCTGAAGCTGGATGCGCAGACGATGACGCATGCGCTGTCGCTCGCGGCGTCCTCGGCGTGTGGCATGGCGATCGCTGCCGACACCAGTTGCGCCCGGGAATATCACGCCGGGCTCGCCGCGATGCTGGGAGTTCAGGCGGCAGTGGCAGTCGAGAGCGGCTTTGAGTCCGAGGGGGCGGTGCTCGAATCCCCGCGCGGCTTCTTTGATGCCATGAACGGTCAGGCGGTTGAGCAGGTGGCCGAGGGTTTGGGTGCGTCGTGGGACATCGTGACCGACATGGCGATCAAGCTCATGCCGGGAGCGCACCCTTTTCATGCCATTGCACAGGCTGCCATCGAGCTTGCGGTGGCGCACGACCTCAAGCCCGAGCAGGTTGCCTCTGCCTTGATTTCAGCGCCTCAGCTCAAGGTCTGGGCGCAGCAGGCGGTTCCGCCCAACGATCTGATCAGCGCCGCGCACAGCGTGCCCTATTTTGTGGCGTGCGCCTTCGCCGATCGCCGCATTGGCTGGAATCTTTTCTCACCAGAAAAAATGTTTGATCCGGTCGTGGTGTCGCTGATCGGTCGGATCGGATTTGACCCTGACCCCCCTCCGCATCCGGATCGTTTTGGTCATCGGCATGGCGGAACAGTTTCGGTCACCACCACCGATGGCAGGCTGCTCAGCCACACGTGCAAGGCGCCACGCGGTTCAGGCACCACCGGCATTCAGTGGGCAGACGTGGAGGACAAGTACCGCGCGTTGGTGCCCAGGGCCGAGTGTTCGGGAGATCGGGTTGAGCAGAGCCTTGCCTTGATCCGGAAGTTGGACGACCAGGCTTCGGTTGATGCCCTGATCAAGCTGATTCGGCCGGTACTCGCCTGATCGGTGGGGCAGGGGTATCTTGCGCCAGCGTGATCCGGCCCAGGCACTGACTCGGGAGGTTGAATGCAGGATCAATCACTGAGCGGCAAAGCCGCTCTCATCACCGGATCGATTGGCGGCATTGGTCTTGCGGCGGCGCGGGCGCTGGGCGCCCGAGGCTGTGCAGTCATGCTGAATGGTCTGGAGCCGCCTGCAGCGGCCGAATCTGCGCTCGACACGCTGCGCGCGCTGGGCGCAGAGGCCCGCTATCACCAGGCTGATCTGGCCGATCCGCATGCCGTAGAGCGGCTGGTTGCGGAGGCGGTCGCCGCATTCGGCAATATAGAGATCCTGGTCAACAACGCAGTGATCCGACACTTTGCGCCGGTAGACGAGTTTCCTCCGCTCGCCTGGGATCGCGCCCTCGCCGTGAACATCAGCGCTCCGTTTCATGCGGTTCGCCTGACGCTTCCCGGCATGCGGCGGCGAGGCTGGGGGCGGATCATCAATATGACCTCGGTCTATGGCGAGCGCGGCACGCCAAACCGGGTCGATTACTCGACCACCAAGGCGGCACTGGCCGGCATGACGCGCGCGGTCGCCGCCGAGGTCATGGGGCAGGGCATCACCTGCAATGCAGTGAGCCCCGGATCGGTGCTCACCCCCAACATCGAATCGCGACTGCAGCGCCTGATGGCCGAGCGCGGTGTTGATCGCGAAGCGGCCACGCGCGAGTTTCTCGCTGGCAAACAGCCGGTCGCGCGGTTTGTGCCAGCCGACCATGTGGCCGAACTGATTGTCTTTCTTTGCAGCGAGTCAGCGGCCGAGATCAATGGTGCCAACATGCCGGTTGACCACGGATGGCTCGCCACATGATGGTCGCCCGTGATGGCTCGCTTAGCCGCGCGCTTGCCGAAGCGGCGCTCGGCTGGCGCTGGTCTGATCTGCCGCGCGACGTGCAACGGCAGGCACTCCGGTCCCTGGTCAATTTCTTTGCGTGTGCGCTGGCAGGGTTTCGCGACCCGGCCGTCACGACCGCGGCGCGCTTGTTTGCTCGAATCGGGCCGCAGGGCGTCTTCACGCGTATCGGGAGCGGCACGACGGCAAGCCTGTTGCATGCGGCCTCGCTCAATGCCATGGCGGCCAATGTGTTCGATTTTGATGACACGCATCTGCCCACCATTGCCCATCCCACGGCGCCAGTCGCACCGGTTGCGCTTGCGCTTTCTCAGACGCGGCGCGTAAGCGGTATCGAATTGCTGGAGGCGATCACCGCAGGCATCGAACTGCAGTGCCGGATCGCGCTTGCCATCTCTCCGGGGCATTACTCCCGCGGCTGGCACATCACCTCCACCTGCGGCGTGTTCGGCGCAGCCATCGCCGCGGCTCGCTTGCTCGGGCTTGATGCCCGGCGGACCGTCTGGGCCTTCGGCAGTGCGGCCGTTCAGGGCGCTGGCCTGGTCGAGACACTGGGCACGATGGCCAAGAGCCTGAGCGTTGGCAATGCGGCATCAAACGGGCTGCTCGCCGCGTGGCTGGCCGAGGAAGGTTTCGCGGGTCCACCTGCCCCGATCGAGGGTGAACGGGGGTTCGTCCCGGTGTTCGGGCCGAGCGTCAATTGGTCGGCGCTCGCAGAAGGGCTGGGTGAGCGTTGGGAAATTCTCGCGAATACGTTCAAACCCTATCCCTGTGGCGTTGTGCTCAACCCGGTGATTGAGGCTTGCCTCGCACTCCGCCCGGCGGTTGAACAACGACTGGATGCGATCGCAAGAGTTGAATTGCGGGCGCATCCGCTGCTGCGTGAACGAACCGATCGGCCTGGCGTGACCTCAGGCAAGCTGTCGCAGGTCAGCGCCCAGCACGCGGTTGCGGTGAGCCTTAAGCGCGGTCGCGCCGGACTGAATGAGTTCAGCGACGAGGCGGTCGGCGACAGTGCACTCAAGTCATTTGAGCGCCTGCTTGCGTTTGTCGACGACGAATCGATGCGAGTCGAGGCAGCCGAGGTCACGCTCGTGATGGCGGATGGCGAGCGGTTCATTCACCGGCTGGAGGCTGCCCATGGCAGTCTGACTTCGCCGCTCACCGATGATGAGCTGTCCGCGAAATGCCGCGAGCTTGCGCGCCACGGCGGCAGCAGCGTCGACGCCAATGCGCTGCTCGATGCGCTCTGGAGTCTGGAGCGCGCGCCGGATGCCTCTGTGCTGCTTGATCTCGCTTCGGGGCGCCACTGACCCGGAGGCGTTCGCCTCCCCGCTTGTTCTCAAGGAATCCAATGATGAATTCTCGACAGACCCTGGGCTTTATCGGTGTTGGTGTGATGGGAAAGCCGATGTCCGCGCACCTCGTTAAAGCGGGCTACGACGTGCTGGTGTTTGATGTCAGCGCCGATGCCATGGCGGTGGCGGTGAGCGCCGGGGCGCGCGCTGCTGCGAGCGTGCGCGAGGTTTGCGATCAGGCGGCGGTGGTCTTCACCAGTCTGCCTTCACCGAAGGTGTTTCTCGAAGTGATGACGGGAGCCGATGGCGTGATCGAAGGGAGTGCGGTTCGCGTCGCGGTCGACACCTCGACAGTTGGCCCGCGCGCGGCCCGGGCGGCGGCTGAAGCACTTCGCGCGAGGGGAATCGAACTGGTTGATGCGCCGGTGAGCGGCGGCGCAGCCGGAGCGCAGAAGGCGAGTCTTGCGGTGATCGTGTCGGGTTCCGATCCGGCGGTCGAGGCGGTGATGCCCCTGTTGAGCGTATTCGGCAAGCCCACCATCGTCGGCGCTGAGCCAGGCCAGGCGCAGTTGCTGAAGCTCCTGAACAATATGCTGTCCTCAACCGCACTGGCCGTCACCGCCGAGGCCTACGTGGCCGGGGTGAAGGGCGGGCTTGATCCCAAGCTGATGCTCGATGTGCTCAACATCAGCAGCGGCCGAAGCGCTGCCTCGCAGGAGAAATTTGTCCGCCAGGTGCTGCCCCGCACGTTCGACTTCGGCTTCCCGATTGCAAGTGTCTGCAAGGACATCGGCCTCGCGGTGGATGAATGCGAGGCGCTGGGTGTGCCGATGTGGATCGGCCAGCAGTCTCGCCAGCTATGGAACTTTGCCTACCGGCAGGGGGGCGGTAGCCGGGACATGACCGAAATCGTGCGGTTTATCGAGGACTGGGCGGGGGCCGAACCGCCCGAGCCGGTGCGCGACTAGTCTCAGTCGGCGGGGGGCCTCGCTCATGAGCGAGCGCGCAGCGGACACCCTTCTGCGATGCGGCCGACATCACGCGTCAACGCTTAAGACTCCCGTGATCTGGCTCAATGGTTGAACCATTGGTTCATGCGACAGTCAGTTTTCAATGCTGTTCACCTGACCTCGCTTCAACCGGCCAGTTCTGCAGGAGGCTCCGCCATGACCTATGTCGACAAACACCCGCTCGCCGCTGATTTCCCCGAGCTTCGCGACCGAATCCACACACTCAAGACTTCCAGCGCGCACTTCGCGAGGCAGTTGAGCGAATACGAAGCGCTCGACCGTGAAGTCATCCGTATTGAGGAAGGTATTGAGCATCGCTCGGACGAGGCGCTCGAGCATCTGAAAATGCGACGCGTGCGGTTGAAGGATGAGCTTTACGCCATGCTCACTGCGCCTTGATTCGGGGCTGCTGATGCGCGCTGCAATGCCACCGCCCCGATCGGGCTCTGTCGCTTGGGCGATGTCATAGAGCCGTAATATTCGCGCCGCAGATTCGCCACTCTGATTAACTCAGTGTGGGCGCTTTCTGGTGGTGTCAGGGCTGTCATTTCTGGTGTGGTGGTGCGGCCGTCTGCTGCTACTGGGGTTGCTGGCGGCGGCATCCGCTTGCGGCGGTGGCGGTGGGGGCGTTGCAACCTCGCAAATGGATATGCTGGGAGGACCGACACCCGCAGTCGGGTCCTCGATCCTCGCACCGCCGAGGCTAAGTTTTACGGACACTGGGCTTAGCGTGAGTGATGGGGTCACTCGGACTGGTCTCTGGGATGTCTCGAGTTCCGACGGCCTGGGGTGGGAATATTCGCTCGACTTTGGCAAGAGTTGGTCCCGGGGGGTGGGGGACTCGTTTGAAGTCATCGGCGATGGTCAGAAAACCATTTGGGTTCGAGCGCGGGATGACCTGGGCAACACCTCCGAAATTGTCGTAGCGAAATGCATGCTCGACACTATGGCTCCCTCGGCAATCGCTGCGGTGAGCGCTGGCACTCAGTTGCTACGCCAACTATCGATCCAGGGCCTGGAGCCGAGTGCGCGCTGGGAATTCTCAATCGATCAGGGGCGCTCCTGGTCAAGCGGCGGCGGCGATAGCCTGGGGGTCTCGGGCAATTCCCTTTCTTCCATTTTGCTGCGGCAGATCGATCTCGCGGGTAATCCGTCTGCCCCGGTTACGGTCGACTTGGGCGACCCGGGGATGGGTTGGGTCGAGGCCTCTGGTAGCGCACTGATGCCCACGCCGATCGGGTCTCTGAAGCAGTGGGTGTTGCTGCACGGAGAGGTCGTGGCGGGCGATGCTGACTATTTCAGCATCGAGATTCCATCAGGCTTCCTGCTCAGGTCGGCATCATTCGTCGGTTACGAATCCGTCGACAAAATCGCGTTTTTCGCCATCCAGCAAAAAGCCGTTTTTGACGCAGGGTTTAATACCGGAAAAATGCTCGCCTTCGGTCATTTTGGCCCTGAGGATATCGGAAAGAACCTGGTAGCTAGCGTACCGGCGACCGGGCGAGGGGCAGGTCCGCTCACCTTCTGGATCCAGCAAACCGGGCAACTCGCAACCCGTTACGCATTGCTGCTGTCGATCGAGCCGGGCTCCTGAACGACGCCCGCGCTGGTCGTCCGCGGGGTGTCGACGCCAGGGGGGAAATGGTGTCAGCGTTTACGGTTGCTGCTTTCTCTCAGCATTTGCTCAAGCGGCGGAATAATTTGCCGGCGGTTGAGTGCGACCTCCTCTTCTGCCTGGCGCGCAGACCCGTAGTAAAGCTCGACCACCTGCCGGCGGGCGTAGTCGCGGATCGCTTCGGTACCGAGCGCGTGACGGACCGCGTCATGAATTCGCTGAACGATGCCATCCGGCGTGCTCTTTGGTACTGCGAACACGTGATAGTTGGGCGCCATCTGCGGATCAAAGCCCAGTTCGGTCAACGTGGGTATCTCGGGCAGGGCAGGGTTTCGCACCAGACTGTCAATTGCAAGGATCGACATTTTTCCCGCGCGACTGTGGGCTTGCACGCTCGAAATTGAAAGCGGATAACCGGTATCGACATGTCCGCCGAGTATCGCCAGCACCGCATCGCCTGCGCCCTTGAAGGGCACCTCGACCACCTTCATCGCGTTACGATCAAACATCGCGCGAGCCAACAGATGCAGTGGGTGCCCTTCGCCCGTCGTTTGGCCAAAGGTCACCTGATTAGGGTTGGCGCGGACATGTCCGACGAACCCGGTCATATCCTTCCAGGGCACGCCCGCGCGCGATACAAACGCCGAGGGCAGGTAGAACACCCGCACCGCGACCCGCAGGTCTGAGTAGGTGTAGTTCGCCTTACGAAGCGCTTCAAACACTTCGGGCATCAATTGGGTGGACTGCAAGTCACCAATCACGTAGCCATCTGGCTTGGCACGCGCCACGAACTCGCCTGCAATCAATCCGCCGGCCCCTGGCCGACTTTCAACCAGGACAGGTTGGCCCCATAGACTCTGCATTTCACGAGCCAGCGCGCGCAGGAAATTGTCAGCGCCGCCGCCTGCTGCCAACGGGTTGATGATCGTGACAGGGCGGGAGGGGTAAGCAGGGTCGGCACTGGCGGCGGGGCCGAACGTGAGCGCCGCGCCAAAGATGGCAAGGGTCAGTGCGCGTGTGCGGGCGGCAATTCGGATATGAGTGAAGCGGTTCATGGCGTACCCTTGTGAAAAGGCGATTTCCGGGCGATTGTCGCGATAGGACCTTATCGGGGCTGGGCTGTCCAGCGGAAGTTCGATTTGCCGAAACTCGTGGGTAGCCATGCACTCGATGGCCCGCGCGGAGCAGACGGGAAACCAGGAGTGAAATGCGCCGGTACCCAAGCGCGCCAGAGATCTGATTGACTCCAACCGGGTGCATGGTTAGATTCCGAACCGCTTTTGCACTCATATGAGGGGCTTGCTGTGAAACGTCGAATTTGGCTGGCCTTGGCCGCCTGCGCCGGTTTGATTTCCTGGGGCCCGGTCGGGGCGCAAGGCGCCACCTGGCCTTCCAAATCCATCACCCTGATCGTGCCGTTTCCGCCTGGCGGCGTCACCGACCTGGTGGCGCGCGAGTTGGCCAGGCACCTGACTGAGGGCTTGGGCCAAAGCGTCGTGGTGGAAAATCGCGCCGGCGCTGGGGGCAACATTGGCACGGCCATGCTGGCCAAGGCCAACCCCGACGGTCACACCCTGGGCGTTATGACGGTCAGCGCCATCTCGATCGCGCCGCACATTCACAAGTCGCTGAATTTCAACCCCAGCCGCGACTTCACTCCCATCACCAATGTCGTCAACACGCCGGGCGCGATTCTGGCGGGGGTCAAGACCCCCTACAACACCTTGCCCGAGATGATTGCGGCGGCCAAAGCGCAGCCCAACAAGATCACCTATGCCAGCGTGGGGCAGGGCTCGCTCCCGCACCTGATTGCCGAGAAACTCGCCGCCGATGCTGGCATCAAGATGACGCACGTGCCCTACAAGGGGGCCGCGCCCGCCATGCAGGACCTGCTGGCCAACGTTGTTGATCTTTCCTTTGAGAGTTCCTTGACCAACACCGTCGCCAATTTCCAGGCGGGCAAGCTCAAGGTCCTGGCCACCACCGGTGCGGTGCGCGTGCCCATTCTGGCCAGCATCCCTACCGTGGCCGAATCGGGCTATCCGGGCTTTGTGGCCCAAGGCTGGTTCGGTTTCCTGGGGCCAGCGGGTTTGCCTGCGCCCATCGTCAAACGGCTCAACGAGCTTGCCACGCAAATGTTGCGCGACAAAGCAATGATCGAGCGCTTTGAGAAACTGGGCATCCAGCCCGACCCCTCCAGCCCCGAGCAGTTCGCCCGCTTCCTTCAGGAGCAAGACCGTATCTGGGCGGCCATCGCCAAGGGATTGAACCTGCAGTTGGATTGAAGTGCCCCGGGGGCGCAAGCACCGCCCGGCGGCTGCTCCGCGGGCCTCGATCGGCTCGCGCATCACGATTTGCACAGGTTGCAGTACGGCGCACCTTGGCAATCGGCCAGCTATGGCGCAACGAAAACCTCTGAAAACCTTGTGTTCGCGTACGGGGTGATTCCCAAAACCCCGTGTATTTTCGCGGGCAACCACCACTCCACCCAAGGTCTCTGTCCTGTCCAGGGCGTGGTCACCATGCCTGTTTGCAAATTGAAAACCTGTACTGACTGGCTACGGTCGTCGCCGCCATAAGACCGACCGATTAAAACAAACTTTTCGCCAGGCGCTTTTTCCAGGACCGTGAAATCCAGAACGCTCGGGTAAGTGGGGTCGGGCGTTATGACGGTTGCTCTGGTGCCGAAATGGCCCTGTCCGTCGTTGTAAAGGATGACCGTGTCTGCCGCCGCGGTATAGGCGTTACTGATGCCGGGTTCGGCACCACCTGCAACGATATCAACGCTTCCGTCGCCGTCGACGTCAACGAGTTCAATCGCGAAATAGGGCCCAGGGCATGCTGGCCAGGTACCCTCGCGAGTGATGCACCGGTTGGCGACACGAGTGTTATCAGTCTTGAATGTGACCGGGTCTGTCTTTTGATTCATCAGAAATACAATCTGCTGACCAAGGGACGCATCCCAGGGACCTCGGAAATTGTCGGTTAGAACAATGTCGGGATAGCCGTCACCATCGACGTCTGCTGCACTGGCCCCATGACAAAAACCGGCGCCGTCGCTTTGACGATCGGTTGCCCCGATATCGGAAACAGTAAAGTTTCCCCGGCCTGCGCTGTCGTTGATCAGCAGCTTGTTGGGCTCAAACGTCCACTGTCCGTTTATGGGCGTATCCCATCCATGGCACGCAACAAATATATCCGGGCGGCCGTCTTTATTGAAGTCGGCAACCAGCGCCTTTCGAGGCGTTAAACATCCTGTTATCGACTTGCCGGTATCCTCAAGCGTCAGCAGTTTCGTCAGTCTGTAAAACTTGAATTCGGTACGATTTTCATCCTTGATGTATCTGGGGGGTGTTCCGATGCAGGTCTGGTCAATGCCGCCAGTTGGCAAATAGCAGTTGATACTGTTGCTTTTCGATACCATCACGATGGTTGTGCCGTCGCCGAAAAAATCACCCGCAGCCCATGCACTGGTCAATGGAAAATTGAAGCCGGCAAGCGGCAACTGCGGCAAGCCCTGGCTTTTCATGTTTTGATAAGACGAAGCAAACAAGGTCGGTTTGAGCCTGAGGATGTTCAAGCTCTCCGGCAGGGGGGCGCGCTTGATCGCGTATTGGAGAACAAGCTGCGCATCCCGCAAGGTTGCCGCTCCATCCTGATCAATGTCGAAGTAACGGGCGGTGATCCCTGCGGAGCGACCGGAGGCGAACTTCAACGCAGTGAGCACCTCGGTCGCTGTGTAAACCGGTGCGTCGGTGCCGGTTTCGCTTGCGGGCGACGGCGTAGCAGCCTGGGCACTGAAGGCGTTCGTTGATTCGCCGCCAACGTAGTGAGCCGCTGCGACAGCCTGCTGGGCGGTGTGCCGAACTGAAGCGGGATCGGTCTCGGTGCTGGCCTGTCCGCAGGCACCAAGGTGGATAACGCACGCTGCTCCGATCCACGATGCGATCACCGTGCGAACGTTGCTGCCAACGCTTCTTCGAACTCCAACGACGACTCGCGCTGCGCTTTGGCGCATTTGGAGAGAGCCTTCTCATGACGATCGAACAGACCATAGCATGGCGTGCAATCGACAGGAGTGACTGCGCAGCAAGGCGGCGTTATCGCCCCGGCTGCAATCGATCGAGTCGCGTATCGCTGAAGCGATGGCGGATACCCCAGCCTCGTCGCCAGGAGGCCGCCCCGGTCTGGCAAGACTGCAAGTGGAAGTGCTAGAGTTTTACTGGGCACTGCCTTGAATACCGCTGTGCCGTCGAGCTAAACCAGGCATAAATCTCAAGGAGTCGTTGCTCGTGAAGCGCTTGATCAACTCGTTGCTCGGATTGGTTGTGGCCCTTGGGGCTCTTCCCTCTCTGGCATCGCCCTCGGCTCCCGCCAGGGCTCCGGAGCAAGCCCGTGCGGTTGTGCTGGTCTCGGGTGGTGCGATTCGCACGCCCTTCACCACGCCAACCCAGGCCTGTAGAGATGGTGACGGCTTCCTCGCCGCGGGCAATACCTATACCGCCCTGCGCAAGTATTTATTGGACAAGGGCAAGCGGGTGTTCACGGCGCCAGCGATGGACAACTGGGGCATCGTCAAAGACCCCCCCAGGGACACCGTAGGTCCCTTCGCTGA
Organism: Bordetella parapertussis; assembly: GCA_945872335.1. GTDB lineage: Bacteria > Pseudomonadota > Gammaproteobacteria > Burkholderiales > Burkholderiaceae_E > SYIM01. The sequence goes on from CAMBZS010000089.1 coordinate 11,718, forward strand.
CTGCCCGACGCAATTACCCGAGTCGATGACAATCATGTCGACGGGAGACTGGAATGCCGGGGGCGAGCGACTGGTCCGCTTTCTTGGTTACCTCCATGCCCAATTCGGTATCACCGACGTAGACCTGGTCGGTCACTCCAACGGCGGCATGTGGAGTCGCGCTGCAATCAAATTGCTCAAGGAGACAAATTCGCCGATCAAGGTGCGTTCCCTCATCACCCTCTCGGCGCCCCATACGGGTGCGACTCCGCCCCGCTTCTATGCCGGGGAGATCGATATCTCGGCTTGCATGGGCAATGCCTTTTGCGAGCAATCGGTCAAGGGGTGGGTGAACCTGGTGAACGCCGTCGACAAAGGGCTCAGCGCCCTGAACACAATCAAGTACACCTCAGGACCCTCCGGCTGGAACGCTGCGCAGAGCGATGCCCTTCGCGGAATTCCGGTGACGCTCATGGGAGGGTCTTACCTTCAGGCGGCTGGCGGGGACCCGTCGCTGTGGCCCTACGATGGAACGGTCCCGCGCTTCAGCGCGTTGGCGCAAGGTGTTTCGTCTGAAATCATTCCGTGGCGAGCCTGCTGGCATGGTCCGCTCCTGCACTGGATCGGCTGGTCTGATCAACTCGGAATTTCAAGGGACACGTCGCTCACGGACAACCCCGCTGCGATGGCGCGCGTCAACCAGGCGATCGATGAAGCGGATACCGCCCTCGGGCAGCCTGATCGCCAGGGCTGCCCGTAGCGCGCCACACGCTGGCGTATCAATCAGTATCAAGTCTGCGCGGCGTGCGACTGCGCGCCGCAGGCCTCAGCTTGCACTCAATGCCACCGGTCCTGGCCCGCTGCTTTGCAGTTTTGCACTGGATCAGGTCTTTCAGATTCTCGCCGCCCAATTTGAGGAACTTGGTTGGGCAGCCACCGGCTTGAGCTGATTTTCAGGTAACACCTTGTCCTTGCTGCACCGGTCGAACGGAGGGGGCCAGCCTTCGAACCGGTTTCCCCCCTGCAAGTCAAGATCACTGCGCTCGCGTGAGCGTCGCAGTGTAGTCACGCGCCTGGGTGAACGCGTTGTATATTTGACGGTTTACGGCTTTAGACTTGGCGTTACCACTTGCTTCTGAAGCCGCTTTAACGGATCGACTCAGCGAGGCCCAGACATGTCGACTACAGAATTGTCCACTGAAGTTGTCCAGGTAGGCGTCGAGGGCGGAGCTGCTGTTCCGATCAAGGTGCTCTTAAGCACGGCCGCCCCGGTTGGTGGATTACCCGTCAATTTCGCGTGGCAGGGCTCAGCCGCAGTGGCGGATTACACCGTAGCAGCAGGTACGGGCATCACCGCGTTGACGACCTCCTCGTTCACGATTGCCGCGGGTGTGACTCAGGCGCTACTGATGGTCACGCCAGCGGCGGATTCGCTGGCCGAGCCGACGGAAACACTGCGACTGTCGTTGCAGGCGGGTTCCGGCTACACGATTGCCGCATCTGCGTTCAAGTTTGCATCCCCGGTGTCGTTGGCAACTGCGGCAAGCGATCCGCATGTGGTGGTGGGCGATTTCAATGGCGATCGCCTGCTGGATATTGTCGGGGTCAATGAAGACGCCAAGAAAGTAACCTGGCTCAAGGGTAACGGCGACGGAAGTTTTGCCGCCGGCGTTCAGGTGGCCGTTAGTGGTACGCCGGCCGATGCAACGGCGGGAGACTTCGATCGGGACGGAATCACTGATCTCGCCGTCACGCTCGCGAACACCAATCAGGTGGTTGTGGCGCTCGATCCAACAAGGCTGGGAACGTGGACGGCGTATTCGGTGGGGACAGCACCGCGTTACTCCACGATGGGCGATTTCAATGGTGATGGAATCCCTGACCTGGCGGTGACGAATCTTGGCAAAACAATCTCGGTGTTACTGGGCAAGGGCGACGGCACGTTCAACGCTGCGAGTTCGTACGCAACTGGCGACGCTCCGCACCAACCCGTTGCGATCGATGTCAACCGCGATGGGAAGCAAGACCTGGTGCTTGCCGACATGGCAAGCGGCAAGGTGCTGGTGCATATCGCCAGCGCCGCGGGCGTGCTTGGAAGTGCAACCGGTTACACGGTGGGATCGAGCCCACAAGGATTGACGTCCGGCGACTTTAATGGAGATGGCATTCAGGACGTGGCGGTAGCCAACCGGGACTCGAACTCGGTATCGGTGCTGCTGGGTAACGGAACCGGAGGCTTTGGCCCGGCGACCAGTTTGACGGTAGGCGCGGGACCAACAACGCTGAGCGCTGCAGACGTTGACGGTGATGGCGCGCTCGACCTGGCTGTGGCGAACCGAACCGGTGGCACCGTGCAGGTGCTGAAAGGTTCGGGGACGGGCAGTTTCGCGTCTGCAGGGGCGTTTACGCTCGGCGCAGACCCGTACGGAATTGCAACGGGAGATTTCGACCGCGACGGTATTACCGATGTGGTGGCCGGGGCACGCCTTGGGAGCGCAGTCACCGTGGGGCTCAGCCGCCCTCAGTCGGACACGTTGATGATCTCAAATGTCATCCGTGGCACCACCGGCAATGACACCCTCACTGGTACTGGCGCGGCAGACATCATCGAGGCCTTGGAGGGCAACGACTCGGTTACAGCGGGCGACGGTGATGACTTCGTCGAAGGTCTCGCCGGAGCCGACACGCTTCGAGGCGAGGGGGGGCGTGACACCTTGCTCGGCGGCGCAGGTAACGATCGCATCTACCCGGGGCCGGGCTCTGATTCAATCGATGGTGGCGAACAGCGGCGTGTTCCCTGGGCCACCACCACGGCCGACGACTACGACGTCATCGACTACGCAGGAACAGCAGGGGTGAGCGTCAACCTGGGCGCCCGAAGTGCAACGGTCACTGGGGAATCGGGGACGGACACCTACAGCGGTGTTGAGGAAATTGATGGTGCGGCAAATGCCACCGACACCGTCACCGGGCGTCTGGTTCAAAGCATTGCGGATGCTGCCAAAGGGACAACGTTTTATCTGTATCTGCGCGGCGGAAACGATATCGTGACCCAGGACACGGTGGCCGCCCAGCAGTCGTGGGCTGACGGCGTTCAGGTGGGGTATCACTGGTCTGCCACGCCCATCCAGGTCACCTATACCGGAGGTGTCGCCTCGGTCACGTACGGGGCCTCGGGCACACAACAAGCCGCGGGTACTGACACCCTCACCAATGTT
>CAMBZS010000090.1 GCA_945872335.1 Bordetella parapertussis
TGGCGGTGTCGGTCATGCCGTACATGATCCGCATGAGTGGTCTCTTCTATCTGCTGAGCGCACTGGTGCTTGGCGGCGTGTTCCTCTGGTATGCGTGGCGGCTGTGGCGCAACTACTCCGATGCCCTTGCCCGCAAGACCTTCAGCTACTCCATTTTCTATCTGTCGGCGCTCTTTGGGGCGCTGCTGATCGATCACTACCTGCGCTGATGGTGGTCCCCGCCAAGTGTCTGTCGCGCAGGCGTCGGTCGCTGTTGCGTGCGGGGGTTGCCGCCCTGCCCGGTTCGCTGTCGCGGGGCTTGCTGGCGGGGGCTGCGCTCGGTCTCGCGGGCCTGGGCGGCTGCGGCCGGCAGTCCGGGTTCCGTGCCATCGACATCACCGGCGCAGACTTCGCAAAGGGATTCGATCTCACCGATCATCGGGGGCGCCGAACCCGGCTGGAAGATTTCTCCGGCAAGCTTCTTGTTGTGTTTTTTGGCTACACCCAGTGTCCCGATGTCTGCCCCACGACCATGGCGGAAATGGCCGAGGTTATGCGGCGCCTGGGCCCGCTTGCCGAGCAGGTGCGGGTCGCTTTCATCACCGTTGACCCTGAACGCGACACGCAGGAGTTGTTGTCGCACTATGTTCCCGCCTTCCATCCCGAGTTCATCGGCTTGTGGGGCGACGCTGAAGCCACCGCGCGCACGGCGCGGGCTTTCCGGGTGGTCTATCAGAAAGTGCCGGGTAAAACGCCCGGCAGCTACACGGTCGACCATAGCGCGGGCAGTTATGTCTTTGACCGGCGCTCGCGCGTGCGACTCATGGTCCGCCATGGCGCGCAGGCCGAGGCCATTGAGGCCGATCTGCGGCGCCTTCTGGGCGAGCGCTAGTCAGGCTGTTTTGCTTTTGCGCGGTCGAAGCGAGAGCGCTGCCGCGAGGCTTGCCAACACAATCAGTGCCCCGCCCGCGAGCACATGGGGGCGCAGTGTCTCGCCTGCGATCACTACGCTTGACAACGCAGCGACCGGGACCTCGGTGAGCATCACGATGGCGGTGACGCGGGTGGGAAGCCGGGGCGCGCCAAACTGCAGCGCGGCGTTGGCGATCAGCAGGATCACCGCGAGGACCACTGAACCAGGCAGCCACGCGAAGTCGTTGACAGGCGGGGCGCTGATCATGCCGACGGCCATCAGCGCGACGCCCACCCCGGCGGGCACCAGTGCCGAGCCCACGCTCATGGCTAGCGCCCGCGCGGTGGCCGGCGCCTCGCCCAGGCCGCGCAGCTGCACATTCAGCCAGGCAAACGCGGCGCCACCCGCCACGCCCAGCCAGTCCCCGAGCGATGTGGGCCAGGGCAGCCCGGTGCCGGGCTCCCACAGCACGACAGCGGCGCCTGCGATGGCGACCAGCGCGCGAACCGCCGCCCCAGCGGTAATCGGCTCGGCGAGCAGCCAGCGGGCAAGCAGCATGGTCCAGACCGGCATGAGGTAAAAAAGGAGCACCACGCGAAGCACTTCCCCAGCCGTCATTCCCCAATTAAAGCAAGCGTTGGTAAGCCCTGCCGCCAGCGCAAGTACCCACAGTCGGCGATCGGACAGGAGCTGCCCGAGGGCGCTTCGCCACAGCAGTGCGATGCCGACGCTACCGATCAGAAAGACAATGGCGGTGGCCCAGAGCCCATGCAGACCCCGCTCCGCGAGGTAGCGCAGCGGCCACCACGACAGGCCCCAGATCGTGGCATTGAACAGCAGCGCGAGCAGCGCCGGTCCGCTTCCCGGAGGCACGGCGCTCACGCGCCCAGCCAATCGGACCAGACATCGTGGGCGAGCGCCTTGGGCGCGCGGCTGGAAGGCGGGCGGGTGGCGGTGCCGAGAGCGATCCAGCCGACCAGGGTTTCGCCTGGCGCACAGAACGCGCGTGCGAGCAGGGGATCGCGAACCTTGGCACCGGACAGCATCTTGCCGGCGTAGCCCAGCGCATGGGCGGCGTTGAGGAAATTGGTCAAGGCGCCACCCACCGCGATCCATTGCTCGTGTGCCGGCACCAGTGGGTGGCCGAGGTCGATGCGGGCGGTGAGCGCCACGCTCACCGGTGCGCGGCGCGCGCGCTCGGCATCGAGCTGCGCTCCGGCCTCGCCTTTGCCGGCCTCGCGCGCCGCCTGCGCGAAGAGCGAAGCCAGTTGCTCGCGTGCCGCACCGCGGATCACGCTGAAGCGAAAGGGCACCAGTTCGGCATGGTCGGGTGCCTTCAGCGCAGCCGCAGCCATCTGCGCGAGCGCGAGGTCGTCCGGGCCGGGCTCGGACAGATGCTTGATACCGAGCGAGTGACGGGTGGTGAGCAGCCGCAGGGGATCATTGGATGAGGAATCGGGCATGGCTGCTCGGTCGTCGGGACTCGCTCAGAATACCAGGGCGCGCCAGCGCTGATCGGCGGCGCGGGCCATGAACTGCACTGCCCCGCCGCGGCCCCCGCATTCCGGGATGAGTACAGTGGAGGCGAGGCCGTGCGCGGCCAGCGCATCGCTGCAGGCAAAAAGCCTTGCGCCCAGCTGTGTTGCTTCGCGAATGGAGTCGAGCACGGTCTTGGGATGCCGGGGGTTCGGCCGGAGTGCCGCGGCGGCGCCCGGGGCAAGCAGCTGCACGCTGGCTGCGCTGAAGAACATCTCTACCGGAATGTCCATGGCGGCGGCGGCGGCGGCATGAAAGAACGGGGTGGCCAGTCGCTCGGGCGAGCGCGGGTCGGTTGCCCAGAGGAGGATCGCCACGCCGGCAACCTGATGGTCGATGAATCCGCTTGCCTGTGTCACGGTCAGTCGATCCGGTAGAGACGCGCGTGGTCGGCCATGGCGGCCCTTACACCTTCGCCGTGGAGCAATGCGAGACGCTCGTGGTCGAGCGCCTCGGGCCGGATCCGGGCGATCCAGCCCTCACCATAGGGATCAGCATGCACGATCTCGGGGGACTCGGGCAGGCGGGGATTGGTCTCGACGACCGTACCCGATAGAGGTGACTTCACCGATACGATGGATTTGGCGAGCTCGACCACCGCGACTGACTTCCCCTGCTCGATCGCCGTACCCGCCGCTTTGGCCCGACACATGTAGATCTCGCCTGCGAGTGCGATGCCGAGCGAGGTGATACCCACGGTGGCGGTACCGTCGGGTGCGAGCCGTGCCCAGACCTGATGCTCGATCAGATAGTGCAGATCGGCTGGAAAGGCGAGCTCGTCGAAACGCGCAGTACTCATGGGAAGCGACCGTCATGCGGCGATTGGCGGAGGGGAATGGGAGTCGAACCCACCCGGCGGCGCGTGGCGCCGCCCACCGGGTTTGAAGCCCGGCCGACCCACCAGGATCGTTTCCCCTCCAAGGTCTGCATGAAAAACGGCCTGCACGCTCCTGTCAGTCAAGAAACAACCGGCTGTCGGTACGCAGTCGATGTTCATCGCCCACCCGCCGCAGCAATCCGGCCCGATCGAAGTATTCCAGAATCTGAATTGCCCGCTTTCTGCCGAGCGCAGTGGCATCACGGAAGGCCGCTGCGGTGACCGCCCCGTTGGCCGTGGCAAGGTCTCGTGCGATGGCCGCAAGCCGTCGCATTGTTGCGGTATCGTAGACCAGATCGCGTACCACCTGGTGCAGATCCCCGCGTTGTGCAAGTCGCGCCACCGCCACCCGCAGAAGCGGCTCGCTTTCGCCGGCATCGCGGGCCAGATCGCGCGCCCACGCTCCTTCATAGCCCGCTGCGTCCAGCATGGGCGCAATCGCCTGCGCGATCCGCTCGTCAACCGCCGACAGTCGCACGCCGTGCTCGGGCAGATGAACAAAGCTGCCACGAAGAGCGATCCGGGCGTTCTGCTGCAATTGCTGCAGGAGCGCTCGCCAGAGCGGTTCGTCAAGGCGTGGCGCGGCCAGTCGGCGTAGGCGCGCGCTGTCCGGACCCAATTCGTCGGGGTGCTGCTCGTGAAAGCGGGCGAGCATGGCGAGCGCCTGGCCGGCGTGCCGATGTCTGTGAGGGGCGCTGAGGGCAAAGATCGCCTCGCCATCGCGCGCGGCCAACGGGCTCGCGTTGTCGTCGCGGCTCGCTGTGGTGTCAGCGTTTGCGAGCGGATCATGCGAGCAAACTGTCTCCGAGCCGGGCATCGACCCTTCGGCCCGATAGACCTGCGCGAGATCGATGCCGTTTGGCGCGGTGGCAATCCGCGCGGTGTGTCGGGCCGCGCGATCGGCCAGCGCGATTGCATCGAGCTCGGCCAGTCGTTGCGGGGTGCGGCGGTAGCGCGCAGGAGCAAAGGGGTCGAGCACGCTGCCGCCCGCGATCGTGCGACTCGCCGAGGCATCGCGCAGCACCACACGATCGCCACGCCAGGCGGCGACCTCATCATGGAGGACGAGCTGCACCCGCGCGGCGCTACCCGGTGCGAGCGTCTCGCCTGCATCAAGGAGCGCCACGGTGCCGGTGACCGAGGTAGCGCCCAGATGCACATGCACCGGGGTGCCCGCACGGAGCGCGCGCGGTTCCTCTTTCCAAAGCCTCAGCTCGGCATCGATACGCCGGGTGCCGAGCGCGATGGGCGGGGCCACCAGCCACTGGCCACGGCGCAGACTCTCGCGGTTCACACCGGCCAGTCCAAGCGCGCAGCGCTCGCCTGCGCAGGCCGAGGTCACGGCGCGGTTTTGCGCATGAACACTGCGGACGCGGGCCCGAATCGTGAGGCCCCCGCCCGGCACGCCCACCAGTTCATCGCCCGCTTTCACCTGGCCCGCGTGGACAGTACCGGTCACCACCGTGCCGGCACCCTCGACCACGAAGACGCGGTCGATTGCGATCCGAAAACCCTGCTGAGCGGTGGTCTCGCGTGAGCCATGTTCGGCCCCCGCCAGCAGCGCATCGCGAAGCGCCGCGATACCCTCGCCGGTCTGCGCGCTCACCTGAAAAATGGGTGCCTCGGTAAAGCGGGTCCCGACCGCGAGCGCCGCAAGCTGTTCACGCACGCGCTCGCGCTGCGGCAGGTCAGCGCGATCGGTCTTGGTGATCACGAAGCTTGCCGAGGGCACCGCGAGCAGTTCGAGAATGGCGAAGTGCTCGCGCGTCTGGGGCATCACGCCGTCATCGGCAGCTACCAGCAGGAGGGCATGATCCATACCGGTGGCGCCGCTCAGCATGGTGTGTACCAGCCGCTCGTGGCCCGGTACATCGATGAAGGCGAGGCGCGTGCCGCTCGGCGCGTCGAGAAACGCATAGCCCAGCTCGATGCTGATGCCGCGACGCCTTTCTTCGGGCAGCCGGTCGGTATCGACGCCAGTGAGCGCGCGCACCAGCGTGGTCTTGCCGTGGTCAATATGACCCGCAGTGCCAATGATCACGACAGGAGCCGGGCGAGTGCGGGCAGCTGCGACCCGAGCTCGGTTTCATCTTCAAGGCAGCGGCAATCGAGGAGCAGTTGCTGCTCGGCGATCCGGCCGATCACCGGGCGATCGAGTGCACGCAGTGACCGCTCAAGCGATTCGAGCGCCCGCCCTGCGCCCCGCTTCTGGACTGGCGCGATGGCAAGCCCTGCCGAGCGCAGGCTCTCGACCGGCAGCGACCCTGATCCGATCTGTCCGAGGAGTTCGCAGGTCCGAACCGTGAACCGGGGTCCGACCGCTTCGGCAACTGCCGGCAGGAGTCGCTCGGCGCAGCCTCGAATTGCATCGAGCGGTCGTGTGAGGAGCCTGAGCGTTGGCAGATCTTGTTCGAGACGCTCGGGACGCAGATAGAGTCTCAGAGTGGCCTCGAGCGCGGCGAGCGGCAGCTTGCTCATGCGAAACGCCCGCTTCATCGGATGTCGACGGATGCGGGCAATCGCTTCGCGCGAACCGACGATAAGCCCCGCCTGCGGACCGCCCAGAAGCTTGTCGCCACTGAAGGTGACCACATCGCAGCCGGCGGCGAGTTTTTCCTGGGGAAGCGGTTCGCGAGGCAGCCCCCAGTGCGCAAGGTCCACCAGCGATCCACTGCCCAGATCGGTGGCTACCGACAGGCCGTTCGCATGCGCGAGCGCAGCCAGCTCACGCTCATCGACGCTGGCAGAAAAGCCCTGGATCGCGTAGTTGCTGGTGTGCACCTTCATGAGCAGCGCGGTGCGTGGGCCGATGGCTGCTTCATAGTCGCGAAGATGCGTGCGGTTGGTGGTGCCGACCTCAACCATCTTTGCCCCCGCGCTTGCCATCACATCGGGCATGCGGAAAGCGCCGCCGATCTCGACCAGTTCGCCGCGCGAGACGATCACTTCGCGGCCGCGTGCAAATGCTGCGAGCGTGAGCACCACGGCAGCGGCATTGTTGTTGACGACAGTGGCGGCCTGCGCACCGGTGATGGTGCAGAGCAGCTCCTCCACGATGGCATCGCGATCGCCGCGCCCGCCCGAGGCCAGGTCATATTCGAGGTTGTTCGGACCCGCCATCACTGCTGCGAGATGGGCAAGCGCTTCGGGCGCGAGGAGCGCACGGCCGAGATTGGTGTGAATCACCGTGCCGGTGAGGTTGATGACGCGACGCATACGCGGAGCGAGCCGCGCGTTCACGCGGGCGTGAAGCTGCCCGACAAGCAAATCCACGCTCACGTCCGTGCTGGGCAGCGTGCCGGCAAGTGCGCGCTCGCGCAGCGTCTCCAGCAGCGCGCGAGCCTCGGCCGCCACCAGGGTGTGGCCCTGCGTGGCGACCAGCGCAGCGCCTGCAGGGGCGCGCAGCAGTCGGTCTACGGAGGGAAGGTCTTTCGGGCTGGCCTTCGAACCGTCGACGACGGATTGCGCGGGCCGGTCCATCAGCGCGGACCCGGGTCGGGTGGCTCGGGCGGTCGCGTTGCGCCGGAGGCCTCGGCGCTCGCGCTCGGGCGGCCCTCTGCCGCATCGCCCGTGCTGTCCTCGGTCTGGCTGTCAGGCTCGCCGAAGAGCAGCATCAGGTTCACGCCATGGCGGCGTGCGCCCGACTCTGAGACCAGCAGATCGAGCGTGATGGTGGCGAGGTCGTCGGCCGCCGCATCGACATGCGGGTCACGATCGGAGTGAAAAATCTTGAGATAGTGGCCGCAGCTGTCGCAGACCTCGGCCTGCGCGACCGCCGAGGCGGCCGCCTCGGTATCGGGCTCGTCCGCCGCACGCTGCAATGATTGATAGGTGATGGCCTGCGTGGACAGGCAGTGCGCGCATTTGATCCGCACCATGTGCCACTGCAGCCCGCAGAGCGAGCACCCGAGATAGCGCTGGCCCAGCAGCTCGCCGGCATTGCGGGTGACGCTGGCCACCGGTTTGCTCGCGCAGGCCGGGCAAACGGTTTCGTCCTCAATGCGGCCAAAGGGCTGGCCGCGGCCGATTGCGCCCGCCTGGACCGACAACAGCAGATGCGTGAAGTACACCTGCAGCCCGGCAGCCACCAGCGGGGCGGCTGCCAGATCGAGGCCACGCGTGACGCCAGCAAGCAGGCAGTCGGCCTGCGCCTCGAGCCAGGCGTCGTCGGCACGAGCGACCCGCCCGATCGTGTCGCGGGCGGCGTGAGGAAGCGAGTCGGGCAGCCGGGCGAGGAGCGCACGGAGTTCGCTTCGCCAGGCCGGATCACGCGGGAAGTCGATCGCGGCAAGTGGCGGCGCGAGCCGGCTTGCTGCCCGATCGAGTGCCTCATGATCAGGTAACGCCACCGGGGGGTAGGCGGCAAGCTGTGTCTGCTGCGCCCGCGCGAGATCGGCCGCGAACAGCAGAAACTCCCGCATGGGGTGGTTGGCGGCCAGCTGGCGCAGCCGCATTTCGCGCTCGGCGAAATGCGTGCCGCGCTCCGGCCAGAGCAGATACGGCGTCTCGCCACCCGACCGGGCGGCGATTTCTTCGGGCGACATCACCCGTACGGTGGCTGTGACTCCCATCGGGTGATGCTCAACCAGGGGCTTAGCGGCCCTTGGTGACCTCCTGATGCCAAAGCGGGTGGTTGGCCTTCGCCCAACTCTCGGTCACGGTACCGCGGGTCATGGCACGGATCGTCCCCTTCACCCAGATCGCCGCATAGACATGCATGATGGTGCTGAGGATCAGCACCACCGCGGAGATGGAGTGAAACAGCACCGCCGCACGCATGGCTTCGACCGAGAAGTAGGGCGCAAACCAGGGTCGCCAGAACATCACACCGGTGACGAGCAGCACAGCGAGCGAGATCGCCATCACCCAGAAGGTGAGCTTCTGCGCGTAGTTGTATTTGCCCACCGGCGGGAGCCCCGCCTTGTTGCCGCTCAGCATCTTGCCCATGTGCTTGGCCCACTCGCGATCGGCGGCGGTGATCAGGTTGTCTTTCCAGAGCCGAATGAACAGCCACAGAAAGCCGATCACCATCAGCAGACCCAGAACCGGATGCAGGATCCGGGTCCAGCTGCCGCCGCCGAAGAGGTTCGAGAAGAAGAACATGGACGGATGAAAGAAGGCGAGACCCGAAAGCGCGGCGAGCACGAACATGAGCGCGATGAACCAGTGGTTCATCCGGTCGCCGTCCTTGTAGCGTTGCAGGAGCCTGTTCATCACGCTTCCTCCTTCTCGGCCTTGTCCTCGACCGGACCGACCTTCATGTAGTGGAAGAACCCGGCCACCATGGCGCCAATCATGCCGGCGACCGCGAGTGGCTTGGCAAGACCCTTCCAGAGCGACACCATCGGATCGATGCGTGGATTGGCAGGAAGCTCCTCAAGATGCGGCTTGTCGGCGTGCTTGAGCACATACATCACATGTGTGCCGCCCACGCCAGCGGGGTTGTAGAGCCCCGCGTTCTGGAAGCCGCGCTCCTTCAGCTCGCCCGCACGCTTCTCGCCGTAGCTCACCATGTCGTCTTTGGTGCCGAACGAAATGGCGCCGGTCGGACAGGTTTTTACGCAGGCAGGCTCAAGACCGACGCTGACGCGGTCGGAACAGAGCGTGCATTTGTAAGCCTTGTTGTCCTTCTGGCTGATGCGCGGCACATCGAACGGGCAGCCCTTCACGCAGTAGCCGCAGCCCACGCAGTTTTCCGAGATGAAGTCGACGATGCCGTTGGCGTACTTGACGATCGCGCCCGGCGAGGGGCAGGCCTTGAGGCAGCCCGGATCCTCGCAGTGCATGCAGCCGTCCTTTCGGATCAGCCACTCGAGTGACCCCGCCTTGGGCTCGACCTCGTAGAACTTCATTACCGTCCAGGAGCTGGGCGTGAGGTCAGACGGGTTGTCATAGACGCCCACGGTTTCACCAACTTCATCGCGCAGATCGTTCCAGTTCATGCACGCGACCTGGCAGGCCTTACAGCCGATGCACTTGGACTCGTCGATGAGCTTTGCGATTTGCGGGATGGCCTGCCGCACCTGGGGGGTGGGCAGGGTTGTGGCCGATCGGGCCACGACGTCCAGGGATTGAAGACTGGCCATGGCTTAGCTCCTCATGCCTTCTCGATGTTGACCAGGAACGCCTTGTATTCCGGCGTCTGGGAGTTGGCGTCGCCGACGAAAGGCGTGAGCGCATTGGCCAGATAGCCATTCTGCGTGACGCCCTTGAAACCCCAGTGGATGGGGATGCCGACGTGATGGACCTTCTTGCCGTTGACCTCCAGCGCCTTCATGCGCTTGGTGACCACGCACGCCGCGAACACCTCGCCGCGATTGGACTTCACCTTCACGCGGTCGCCCTGCTTGATGCCTTTCTCCCGGGCGAGCTCCTCACCGATCTCGACAAACGGCGCGGGCTGCGTGATGGCGTTGCTGCGCGAGTGTTTGGTCCAGAAGTGCAGATGCTCGGTGAGCCGGTAGGTGGTGGCGGCGTAGGGGAACTCCTCTTTCTTGCCGAACGCCTCCAAGTCGCCCTTGTAGACCCGGGCGGCGGGATTGCTGACCGCCTTGGGGTTGGTCGGGCACATCAGGTTCACGCCCACCGGGGTTTCGAATGGCTCGTAGTGCTCGGGGAACGGGCCCTCATTCATGGCAACCGCGTAGAGGCGCGCGACGCCCTCGGGGTTCATGATGAAGGGACCGACGTTCTGCTCGGGCGCGGCATCGGGCCGGATATCGGGCACGTCGACCCCACCCGCCCAGGTGCCGTTCCAGGCCAGATATTTCCGGGACGGATCCCAGGGCTTACCTTGCGCATCAGCGCTTGCGCGGTTGTAGAGGATACGGCGGTTGGCTGGCCACGAGAATCCCCAGCCCGGGAAGACACCAAGCCCGGAGGGATCACTCGTGTCGCGCCGCTGCGTGAGGTTGCCGGTGGGGCCGAACGATCCGCAGTAGATCCAGTTGCCGCAGGCCGTGGTGCCATCGTCACGCAGCAGCGCGAAGCCCGCGAGCTGTGTGCCGGCGGCCACCTGAACGGCACGCGGTGCATCCGGATTTTTGGGATCGGGCGGTGCGAGCAGGTTCACCAGCGCCCGGCCGTTGATCTCGCGCAGCACCTCATCCGGCGCCGGGGACGATGGATTGGAATAATTCCAGGTGAGCGCCGCGATCGGTTCGGGAAGCTTGCCGCCATCCTTGGCATAGAGCTCACGCAGCTTCATGAAGAGCCGCGAGATGATCTCGGAGTCGGCCTTGGATTGTCCCGGCGGATCAACCGCCTTCTCCTTCCAGCTGATCACCCGGCTGGAGTTGGTGAAGGTGCCGGTTTCTTCGGCAAAGCAGCTGGTGGGCAGCCGGAACACCTCGGTGCGGATCTTGGTGGGATCCACATCATTGAGCGGCCCGAAGTTCTTCCAGAACTCGCTGGTTTCGGTCTCAAGCGGATCAAACACCACCATGTACTTGAGTTTGGCCAGACCCGCCGAGAGCTTCTTCTTGTTGGGCACCGCTGCGAGCGGGTTAAAGCCCTGGCAGAGGAAGCCATTCATCTTGCCCTGATGCATGAGCTCGAACATGGCGAGCACGTCGTAGGCGCCATCGCGCTTGGGCAACCAGTCGTAGGCGAAGTCGTTATCCTTGGTGGCGGCGTTACCGTAGTAGGCCTTCATCAGGCTGGTGTGCCACTTGGGGAAGTTCTGCGTGAACGCCATCTGATTGGGGCGGATTGCCTTACCGGTACGCGCCGCCAGGTATTTCACCCGGGTGTCGTCCGAATCGGTGGGCGCGTTCATGTAGCCCGACAGGTTCTCGGGCAGCGCGCACATGTCGGTGATGCCCTGCACATTGGCGTGGCCCCGGAGCGCGTTCACCCCGCCACCTGGCCGACCCATGTTGCCCAGCAGCAGCTGGATCATGGCCATGGTGCGGATATTCTGCGAGCCCACCGAATGCTGCGTCCAGCCAAGCGCGTAGAGGATCGTCATCACCTTGTCGGTGGCTGACGTCTCGCCCAGCATCTCCGCCACCTTCAGGAACTGATCCTTGGGCGTGCCGGTGATCTTGCTCACCATCTCGGGCGTGTAGCGCGAGAAATGCTTCTTCATGAGTTGGAAGACGCACTGCGGGTCCTGCAGCGTGTCATCGGTTTTCACGAAGCCATCGGGCCCCATCTGGTAGCCCCAGCTCGCCTTGTTATAGCTGCGCGAGCCTTCGTTGTAGCCGGTGAAAAAGCCGTTGTCGAAGCCGTATTCATCCTTCACCAGGAAGCTCGCGTCGGTATTGAGCTTCACATAGTCGAGGTGAATCTTGTTGTTGATGAGCAGGTAGTTGATGACGCCGGCCAGAAACGCGATGTCGGTGCCCACGCGGATCGGCGCGTAGTAGTCGGCCACCGCCGCACTGCGCGTGAACCGCGGGTCAACGACAATGAGCTTCGCCTTGCGGTGCTGCTGCGCCTCGGTCACCCATTTGAATCCGCAGGGGTGCGCCTCGGCGGCGTTGCCGCCCATGATCAGAACGAGATCCGTGTTCTTGATGTCGTTCCACGAGTTGGTCATCGCTCCGCGACCGAATGTCGGGCCCAGACTGGACACCGTCGGTGCGTGTCAGATGCGCGCTTGCGTATCGACTGCGACCATTCCCAGGCCGCGCGCCATCTTGACAGAGAGATAACCGGATTCGTTGCTGATTGCCGAAGACACGAGGAAACCGGTGGTGTTCCAGCGGTTGACCGTGACGCCGGCGGCATTTTTCAGGATGAGGTTGGCATCGCGGTCGGCCTTCATGTGCCGGGCGATACGGGTGAGGGCCTCATCCCAGGACACCGTTTTCCAGTCTTTCGAACCGGGCTCGCGCACCTGCGGGTGCTTCAGACGGTTGGGTGACTGGATCATGTCCATCACGCCCGCACCCTTGGGGCACAGCGTGCCGCGATTGACCGGGTGGTCGGGGTCGCCCTCGACATGGACGATCGAAGACTTGACGTTCTTCGATTTGTCGCCGAGCGAGTACATGATCATCCCGCAACTGACCGAGCAATACGGACAGGTGCTGCGGGTCTCGGTGGTCCGAGCCAGCTTGAAGTTGCGCGTTTCGGCGATCGCCTCGGTGGGCGAGAAGCCGAGCGCTGCGAGACTCGAGCCGATGAGTCCCGCGCTGCTGACCCGGAAAAACTGCCTCCGGTTCATATCCATGATGATGTGATCCTCCTGCCCGGTGGGGCCAATAAGTAACGAGCTTGGCCGGTGGTCCGACTCTTATTGTGAATGTCGCTTTTTGAGCAGGCCTGGTTTTCACGGATGTCAACCGCGACCGCGTTCCAGACAAGCCGACCCGACAGACGGCCGAAATCCGGCCCTTGTTCAGGACAAAGCCGAAGTGTGCTCTCGCTTTGGGAAAAAGAAAACACCGCCCCGGGTTTCCCCGCGTAGCGGTGCTCGGCGGCCGACCGAGCGGCCCGGGCCGGCAGTGCTGAAGAGAGGAGATGCGGGTACCGCAGTGGGGAGGTCGGGCGGACAGGCCCGGCGCGGCGCCTGTCCGTTGCGCTCAGGCGTAGGCGGCGAGCGCGCCCTTCATCTTCTGCAGCGCCTTCACTTCGACCTGCCGTATCCGCTCGGCCGACACGCCAAACTCGGCGGCAAGCTCATGCAGCGTCATGGCGCCACCTTCGGCGTCATCGCGCAGCCACCGGGTCTCGATGATGCGGCGGCTTCGCGCATCAAGCGACTCCAGCGCCTGCGCGAGGCCTTCGCCCTGCAGCCGGTCGTAGTTGCGCGCCTGCAGGCGCTGCAGGGGCTCGGTGTCGGGAGCCGCCAGATAGGCGATGGGCGCGTAGTCTTCCTCGCCGTCTTCGGTTTGGCCTTCGAGCGCCACGTCGCCGCCCGCCAGCCGGGTTTCCATCTCAACCACGTCGATGTTGCGGACATTGAGCTCCCGCGCCAGGGCGTCGATCTCGGCGTCGGTCATCGCTCGATTGCTTGATTTGTGCGATCGAAGATTGAAGAAGAGCTTGCGCTGCGCCTTGGTGGTGGCCACCCGCACCAGCCGCCAGTTGCGCAGGATGTATTCATGAATCTCGGCCTTGATCCAGTGGAGCGCAAACGACACCAGTCGAACGCCACGCTCGGGGTCGAAGCGCTTGACCGCTTTCATGAGCCCGATGTTGCCTTCCTGGATGAGGTCGGCATGCGGCAGACCGTAACCCAGATACTGGCGCGCGACGGACACCACCAGACGCAGGTGCGACATCACCAGTTCGCGGGCGGCCTCCAGATCCGTGTGCTCGCGGAAGCGCCGGGCGAGTTCTGACTCCTGCTCGGCGGTCAGCATGGGCAATCGGTTGACGGCCGAGATGTAGGCGTCGATATTTCCGACCGGCGGCAGCGCGACGGCCGCGCCGGCGGCGCCACTCGGCACGAGTGCAGTCGAAACGAAAGACATGGCAAGCGTTCCTTTGGATGGGCTGACGACGGAGCCGGACGGTTCCTGACCCGTCAGTCATCAAAATGTTAGCACTCTCGGTCGATGAGTGCCAAGACCCGGGTTGTCGCAGCGCGTGAACAAACCGTGACGTCGGTCACGGCGCCGGGGGGTCAGCCGATCAGCGCGGCGGCAAATTCGTCGGCGCTGAACGCCTCGAGGTCTTCCACTGCTTCGCCCACCCCGATGAATACCACCGGAACGGGTCGGTCGCGGCGGGTGTGGGCGAGCGCGACCAGCGCGCCGCCCTTGGCGGTGCCGTCGAGCTTGGTCACGATGAGCCCGGTGAGCCCCAGCGCATCGTCGAAGGCCGCTACCTGGGCGAGCATGTTCTGGCCGGTGTTGCCATCGAGCACCAGCAGCACCTCGTGGGGCGCCGCGTCCATGGCCTTGCCGATCACGCGCTTGACCTTGCGCAGTTCGTCCATCAGGTGCAATTGGGTAGGGAGCCGGCCGGCCGTATCGATCATGACCACGCCCACGCCGCGCGCCCGTGCCGCGCTGACCGAGTCGAAGGCCACGGCCGCCGGGTCGCCGCCCTGCTGCGCGATCACGTCAACCGAATTCCTGGCGCCCCACTGCGCGAGTTGCTCGCGGGCGGCGGCTCGGAAGGTGTCGCCCGCCGCGAGCAGCACCGATTTGCCCTCGCGTTGCAGATGGCGCGCGAGCTTGCCAATGGAGGTGGTTTTGCCCGCGCCATTGACCCCCGCCACCATCATCACCAGGGGCTGCGCGCGATCAATGTCGATGCCTCGCTCGAAGGGTCGCATCAGCTGGGCGATCAGCTCGCGCAGGCACGCCTTCACCTCGCCCGCGTCGGTGATCCGGCGGTCGCGAACTGTCCGTTTGAGCTCGTCAAGCAGCCACTGCGTGGCGGCAACGCCGGTATCGCTGGTGAGCAGTGCGGTTTCGAGCTCCTCGAACAACGCCTCGTCGACCGGAACGCCGGTAAAGAGGGTCGCGAGGTTGCTCCGGGTGCGGGCGAGGCCCGCGCTCAGCCGCTTGAACCAGGACGCCCGGGATGGAGCGTCAGCCGCCGTGGGGGACGGGACATTGGCCGCTGTGGGGGCTGGGGCGTCGGCCGCTTTGGGCGGCGGAGCGGCGGGCGG
>CAMBZS010000091.1 GCA_945872335.1 Bordetella parapertussis
ATGCCGGGCATGTATCCCGATGGCGAATATGACCTGGCAGGCTTCGCAGTGGGGGTGGTCGAAAAAGCGCGGATCATCGGCGGCGACCGGGTGGCGGCCGGTGATGTGCTGCTCGGGCTTGCCTCGAGTGGTGCGCATTCGAACGGATATTCGCTCATCCGCAGGGTGCTTGAGCGGGCCTGGGGGCGGGTGGATGCGCCTCAGGCGGAGAACGATTTTCACGGGCGCCGGTTTGCTGATGTTCTGCTCGAGCCCACCCGGATCTATGTCAAGCCGATGCTGCAACTGATCGGCGCCCTGCCGGTCAAGGCGATTGCTCACATCACCGGTGGCGGCTTGGTCGAAAACGTCCCCCGCGTGATTCCGCCAGGTCTGCAGGCGGTCATGCACCGAGATGCGTGGCCGATGCCGCCGCTCTTTGGCTGGCTGCAGCACGAGGGGGCGATTGCCGACAGCGAGATGCACCGGGTGTTCAACTGTGGCATCGGCCTGGTGGTGGTGGTTGAAGCCGCCGAGGCTGAACGCGCCCGGGCGATGCTCGCAGCGGCTGGCGAACAGGTCTGGAAAATTGGCGAAGTGGTGGAGCGGCCTGCGCAGGCCCCCGCTGCGATCGTGGTCTGATTGGCCGCCTGACGTCACGTGCTGGCCTTCTCCAGGGGCATGTCGGAAACCAGGAGGGGGCAGCCTGGCCGGTCGCCGGGTACTCAGCCGCTCTGGGCTCTGTTCGCCTGTCTGGCTGTTGGCTGGGCGGTGGCTGGGGCTTGGATCGCGCCCGCAGCGGCTTCGGAGGCCGCGGCGGGGCCGGATGCGACGAGCCCCCCCGGTTCGGTTGCGCCGCCCGTCTCACCGAACCCGCAAGCGATGCCTTCGGGCGACGCCGAGCCTGATGCGCAGCGTTACCGCATGGAGATCGTTGCACCCGAGGACCTGCAGGGGCCGATTCGCGAGCGGACCCTGCTCGGCCGCTGGCGGCTTCGCGCCGACTACGATCCCGACCAGTTCGATAGCCTCTTCGCCCGCCTGCCCGATGAAGTGCTGGGCCTCGCGCGGCAGCAGGGCTATTTTGCGGCGCGAGTGCGGGTTACTGGTGATGCCGCGGCCGTCCGCATCGAAGTCGACGCCGGCGAGCGGGCGACGGTCCGCGCGGTTCGCCTGGAACTGCGGGGCGGGCTGTCAGCTGATCCCTCGCTCGCGGCGGCCTGGCAGTCGCGCTGGATGCTGCCGGCTGGCGCGCCGTTCTTTCCGGAGCGCTGGGAACAGGCCAAGCGAAGTCTTCTGGAAACGATCCAGTCGGGCGGATTTCTGCGTGCGCGGGTGGCCGATAGCGAAGCGCTGATCGATCCGCAGAGCGCGACCGCCGATCTGCATGTCGTCATCGAAAGCGGCGTGCGGATGACCTTTGGGGCGCTCCGAATCGGCGGCCTCGAACGCTACGACCGACAACTGGTTGAAAACCTGCGCACCTTTCGCGAGGGCGATCCTTATAGCTTCGAGGCTTTGGTGCGGATGCAGTCTCGGCTCACCGCAGTGGGATACTTCAGCAGCGCCACCGTGGCACCCGACCTCGACGCGGTCGCGCGCGACACTGAGCTTTCCGCGGTGCCGGTACTGGTGGAGTTGCGCGAGATGCAGAGCCGACGCGTGGCGCTGGGCGCGGGTTTTAGCACCGATCACGGTCCACGGGCGCAGATCGGACTTGATCACCGCAATCTGTTCGGCACGGGCTGGCAGGCTGAATCGGTGCTGATCGTGGAAGGCTCCAGGCAGCGCCTCTTTGCGAATGCCCGCTCACCGCTTTCGGCTGAGGCCCGCTATCTGGGACTTGGAAGCAGCCTGGATCGTCAGGACATCACCGGGGAACGCGTTTTAAGGACCTCGACCTATGGCGGAATCGGCCAGCGTCGGGTCGATGGCGACGGGTTTCTCGCCCTCACACATCAGTCGGAGAACCGGCGGCTCGAAGCGGCTGCGGGGAGCCAGGTTGAGCGCGATAGCCGCATGGCACTGGTGCTGGGTTACACGCACACCCTGAACCGGGTGGACTCACCGACCGAACCACAGCGTGGCTACACGCTGAGCGGGCAATTGTCCGGCGCATCACAGAGCCTGGGCTCGGATCGAAGCTTTATCCGCGCCTATGCGCGCGCCCGGCGTTTTTGGCCAGTAGCCAGTGATGGGCTGTTTGCGGGCGGCACCCTGGTGGGGCTGGCCGAACTGGGGGTGGTCGCTGCGGGCTCGCGCGAGGATATTCCCTCGGAAAACCTGTTCCGCACCGGGGGCGCGCAGTCGCTGCGTGGTTATCGCTATCAGTCGCTGGGTGTGCCGGAGGCGGGGGCCATCACCGGCGGACGCTACCTGGTGTTGGGCAGTCTCGAGTATCAGCACCCAGTCACCTCGGTGGTCAAGGCTGCGGTGTTCTACGACCGCGGCAACGCCACCGACTCGCTCGCCGGTTTTTCCACGTATGCAGGCTATGGTGCCGGTGCCCGCTGGAAGACGCCGATCGGGCCTCTGATGGTTGACCTCGCCTGGGGCGAGGACAGCCGTCGTCCCCGACTGCATCTGGCGGTCGGGTACGGTTTCTGAGCATGGCGGATCAGGAAACGGCTGCGCATGCTTCGCCCCCAGGGCTTGCACCGCGCTCCGGGCGATCGCGTCTGCTGCTCGTGGGGCTGCTCCTGCCGCTTGTCGCGCTGCTGGGTGTTGTTGCGGCTTCAGTCCTGGTGATCGCTACCCCTGCTGGCAGTCGCCTTGCCATTGAGTGGGCCAGCGCGCGGCTGCAGGGTGCGCTTGCGATCGAGAATCTTCAGGGGAGCGCCTGGTCAGGGTTGTCGGCTGAACGGGTGCGATGGACCGATCCCGCGCTGTCAATCGACATCGACGACCCACAGATCCGGCTCGATTGGTCGGGATTTCTTCGCGGGGTACTGGTGGTTGAACAGGTCCGCGCGGGGAGCCTCCGCGTGGCCCGCCAGGCCTCGTCGTCGCAGGCTGCGTTACCCGCCTCGCTCGGTTTGCCTCGCCCCATCGAGATCCGGTCGCTTCAAATTACCACGCTCACCTGGCGCGAAGGGCCCGGGCCAGTCATCGCGGCGGGGCCGATCTCGGCATCAGCCTCGTACGACGCTGGGCAGTACCGGGTCGAGGCGCTGCAGGCGCGGGCAGCGGGCGTTCGGCTGAACGCGGCGCAGATCGCGTTGCGCGACCAGGCGCCGTTTGCGATCGCTGCGCAGGCCCGGCTGGCGGTTGAGCCCGCGCAATCGCCGTTACTGGATCCGGCGCTGCGCGCACGCCTGCCCGATGAATTGCTCACCCTCGATCTTCAGGTGGGTGGCTCGCTTACCGATCTGCAACTCGCCGCCGAGGTGCGTTACGTCGGGGCGCGGGCGCGGGCGCAGTGGTCGCTGGACCCGATCGCGGCACGGGTCGAGCGTCCACTTGAAGTGCGCGTGGACGAGGTCGATCCCAACCGTTTTCTGCAAGACGCGCCGCGTGCGTTGATTGCTGGCACGCTGCGGCTCCGACCTGCCGACGCGGCACTCGAGATTGACCTCACAAACAGCACGCCCGGCCGGCTTGATGAAGAACGTCTGCCGGTCAGCCGCGCGCGGGGCGAGCTCACCTGGCGTGATCAGCGGATGGGCGTGACCGGTCTCGAGATCAGCTTGGGCGCGGCCGCGCAGATCACGGGTTCGATGCGCTGGGGGGGCGCTGAGCCGCTCAGGTTACTGTCCCATGAACTGCCTGCGATCGATGCCGAGTTGCAGGTTGAGCGGCTTGATCTCGCTGAACTGCGTGCGGGCTGGCCTGCGTCCCGGGTCGATGCGAGTGTTCGCCTGGAGCGCGAGCGGCTGCGGGTCGTGCTTCCCGATGTGTTCGGGGACCGTAAGCTCGCGGTCAGTGCCGACGTGAGACTGGAGGGCGAGCAGGCTAGGGTCGAAAAGCTGGAGGCGTTCCTACCCTATGCCCGCATGCAGCTTGCCGGCAGCGTGCAGCTTTCCGGGGCGCAGGCATTTTCAATCGATGGCTCCCTCGCAGGGGTCGACCCCAAACGGGTTCTCGAGCACCTGGGGCTCGATGCGCCGGCTCAGGCGGCGGGCGAGCTCAATGGCGAATTGCAGCTGCGCGGGGCACTGGGTGGGGCGCCTCGGGTGGATGCGCGTCTTGCGCTGCGCGAGAGCAGAATCGCAGGTCAGCGGCTCGCCACCTCGGCGACGGCCTCCTATCGCCATGACACGCGCCGGGTGGGTGTCGATGCTCGGCTCGACTGGGGGGGTAACGGTCTCACGCTACGCGGTTCGGTCGGCGCGCCTGATGATCGTCTGAGCCTCAATGCGCGGCTTGATCGACCCGGGTTACTCGATCAGCGTCTGTCGGGAAGCCTGCGTCTCGACGCGGAGTTGTCCGGCCCGCTCGAGCGCGTGCGACTCGCTCTCAAGGCTACCTCGCCCCGGCTCGCCGTCGCTGGGGCGGTTGCGCTCGCCGATAGCGAATTCACCGTCGAGGCTGGCGATCTCCGCGCCCTCGCAGGCTCGCTGGGGGCAGGAAGCGGCCGGCGTGCTGATCAGCCTGCCAGCGAGGACTCCGCGCGGCCCCCCGATACCGAGCCCGCACCCCTGGTTGCGCGTCTCGTCGCGCGGGAGATTCAGATTGCTGGCGAGCGCGTCCAGACCTTGCGCGCGGCAATCACTGGGAGCCCCGATGCGCACGCGTTTCAGATGGCTGCGCGCGTGGCCAATCAGGCGATTTCACTGAGTGGTCAAGGGCGGCTGGTGCAAGGCGCTGCGCCTGGCTGGTCCGCACGACTCGACGCGCTGTCGGTTGACGGATGGGTATCGGCCCGCCTGCTCGAACCTGCCGAGGTGGGGGTGGGCGGCGGAGTCGCCCGCATCGAGCGGTTTTCGTTGGGCGCTGACGGCGGTGTCTTGTCGATTGACGAGGCGAGCTGGTCGGCCGCGGGTCTCACGACGCGTGGCGAGGCACGCGGGCTTTCGCTCCGGCCGCTGGTGGATTGGCTGGAGGGGGGGGCGACAGTACGCCCCACCTCGGCGCCGTCGTCGGCGGTGGCCGATGCGCGAGGTGAGGCAGCGGAGCGGCTACGGTCGCTTCGGCTGGACGCGCGCTGGGTGCTCGCCGGGCCTTCCTGGGATACGCTGGATGGCGAGCTCTCGGCTGCAGTGCGGGCGCCCTCGCCAGACGACCCGGTGATTGGCAATAACCGTATCGATATCCGGCTGGTTGGCGGGCGCCTTGACGGCGAGGCCCGGGTTGCGATCCCCTCGCTTCGGTTCTCAAGGCGATACACCGCGCCGGACTGGACGCTCGATGGCGAACTGCTCTTCAGCGGCCGCGTACGCGGCACCCTTAGAACTCCGGAACTGGTGGGCGCGCTTCGGGGGGAGAACCTCACGCTCTTCAACCGATCGCTGGGCTGGCGACTTCGCGAGGGGCGGATCGAGGCACGCTTTGATGGCCGGGAACTTACGATCGATACGATCCGGTTTGCGGGGGGCGATGGATCGATGACGATCACCGGCGCGTTGCGGCTCATCGATCGACAGCCGGGCGCATTGCGCGGCGCTAAATCGGATCTCCCGGTGGAAGGCCGGCTCCAACTTGAGGCTAGGCGATTGCCGGTGCCGCTGGGTCCGGGCCAGCGCTTACTTCTGTCTGGCCTCACCGATCTGATTGCAGCCGGTGGCGAGTTGCAGTGGCGCGGACAGCTTCGCGCGGACGAAGGCCTGATCGAGCTGCGAAGCGGCGGCGTGCCCGACCTTCCCGCCGATATCCGGATCGTGGGCGAGGCCGTGGTCCGCAAGGAACCCGCGCCGGCGGCCGAGGCGGCGGGCGGCTGGACCCCGCGTGTGGGTGCCGAACTGACGATTGCGCTTGGCCAGGCGCTGCGCGTACGCGGCGGCGGGGTGGATGCGCGGCTTGGCGGCGAACTCACGCTCACCGGCGTTTTGCCCGCTGCCCCGCGGGTGAGGGGGCAGGTTGACGTACGGGATGGAACCTTCAGCGCATACGGCAGGCGGCTGGAAATCAGTCGCGGGGCGATTCGCTTCGCGGGCGAGCTCGACAATCCGGTGCTGGATATTCTGGCGATGCGGCGCGACCAGCAGGTGGAGGCGGGGGTGTCGGTCACGGGCTCAGCCCTCGCACCGCGCCTTCGACTGGTTTCCGAGCCTGACCTGCCCGACGCGCAGAAGCTCTCCTGGCTGGTGTTGGGAACCGGTCTAGATGATGTGTCGAACGCTGGGCAGGCGCGTGCGCTCAGCGAAGCGGCGCTTGCGCTGCTTGGTCGTAGCGACGAGGGGCTGATGGCAAGCCTTACGCAGCGGCTGGGCATCGATGCGGTCTCGCTCGGTGCCACGGGGTCGAATCCGGCTGATCGCCTGGGAACGGCCCGGCTGGGACCGCCGATGGCCGGTGCGGCAGGTTCGTCGGCGGCCGCTGCCGGAGCCATGCGGCAGGAGGTGGTGACCGTGAGCAAGCGCCTCAGTTCGCGACTCACGCTCAGTTACGAGCGGGGCCTGTCGGGTCTGTGGAACCTGGTGCGGTTGCAGTACGACATCAGCAAGCGCCTGTCGCTTCGCGCGCAAAGCGGCAGCGAAAACGCGCTCGATCTGCTCTATTTCTGGTGGTTTGACTAGCCTGGGATCAGGGCACCCGGAGGGCTGCGAGCAGGGTCTGCACGATGCTGCTTACATCCGGTGTGATGTCGACCTCGATCACCGCGCCGGTTGGAGGTTCGAGCGCTTCAAATTGCGATTCAAGGAGCGACGCCGGCATGTAGCGGTGATTGCGCGCGGCCAGCCGTTCAGCGATGGTCTCGGGCGATCCGCGCAGGTGAACCACAGTGAGCGTGGGCAGTCGGTGCGCAAGACGCTCTCGGTAACGCTCGCGAAGCGCAGAACACGCAAGCACCACCGGCTGATTGCGCGCGGCGCTGTGTCGCAGGAGCGCGTTCAGTCGCGCGAGCCAAGGCGCTCGATCATGATCATCAAGCGGTTGGCCAGCGCGCATTTTTTCGACGTTGGCGCGTGGATGGTGGTCATCGGCATCGACGAAGCGATAGTCCAGTGCTTTGGCCAATTCGCTGCCAACATGGGTCTTGCCGCAGCCTGAGACGCCCATGACCAGGATCATCCGGGACCCGCGACCCGGGCTTAGCCCCGGCGCGGGGCCGTTGGAGGAGTCCGTGTTCATGATCCAGCCTGGCGTACGGCATGGCCGCCAAAGCCGCGCCGCATCATGGCAAGCAGACGGTTGGCGGGGTCGGCATGCCCCTGCGAGTCAAAGCGCGCAAAAAGCGCTGCGGCGATCGCCGGGATGGGCGTACCTTGCCGGATGGCCTCGTCGACGGTCCATCTTCCCTCGCCTGAATCGGCAACGAAGGGCGCGGCATCGGCAAGTGACTGCGGGTCAGTCAGCGCATCAGCGGCGAGATCCAGTAGCCATGAGCGGATGACGCTACCTTCGCGCCAGGCTTGCGCGACCTCAGCCGGTTCGCTCACCAGGTCGTCTCGTCGGGTGAGGAGTGCAAAGCCTTCGGCAAGCGCCTGCATCATTCCGTATTCGATGCCGTTGTGAACCATTTTCGAAAAGTGGCCAGCGCCGATGCCACCGCAGTGGGCCCAGCCGCGCCCGGAGGGCGGAGCCAGTGCCCGGATCACGGTATCCAGGAGGCCGATGGCCTGCGCATCGCCGCCCAGCATCAGGCAGTAACCTTTCGCGAGTCCGTGTACGCCGCCCGAGACGCCGCAATCGACAAAGCCAAGACCGCGGGCGGCGAGCATCGCACCGCGGCGCTGTGAATCGAGGTAGTTGGCATTGCCACCGTCCACCACCAGGTCGCCAGGAGCGAGCGTGGCGGAAAGGTGGTTGATCGTGGTGTCGGTGATCTCACCCGCAGGCAGCATGATCCAGGCTACGCGCGGCGCCGCAAGGCGGGCAATGGCCTCGTCCAGACTTGCATAGGTGTGGACGCCCGATTCATCTGCCAGTTGTGCCCGAGCTTTCGGGTCGCCGTCAAAGCCGTGAACGGTGAGCCCGGCGCGTGCCAGGCGGCGACTCATGTTGGCGCCCATGCGGCCAAGGCCGACCATGGCAAGGGACGTGGCGGGGGCGGGGCGGTTGCTCATTCTGTCTCCGACGGGCGCTGAGGGCCGAGAGCATACCGCGCGGATACGCGCCGCATTGCTCAGGAAACCGATATCAGATGCCGGGCAACCTGATCGGCGCAGTCGGGGGCCAGGCAGTCGATCACCACCCGTTCCGGGTCCGACCGCAGCCAGGTGAGCTGCCGCTTGGCCAGCTGACGCGTGGCGGCGATACCCGCGTGGGTGAGCGCCTCCATCGGGCCAGGCTGGTCGAGCCAGGCCCAGACCTGGCGATAACCGACGCTGCGAAGGGCGGGGAGTGCGGCATGGAGGGTGGGGCGTTCGCGCAGTTGTCGGACCTCGTCGATCAGGCCGGCTGCGAGCATGGTCCGGAAGCGGGCTTCGATCCGCTTGTGCAGGACCGAGCGGTCGGAGGGCTCGAGCGCGATGCGTAGCGCCTCCAGCGGGGGCGCCGCGTCCGATCGCTGCTGTGCGATCCAGTGCGATAGCGGTTGGCCGGTGAGCAGGTAAACCTCGAGCGCGCGCTGAATCCGCTGCGAATCGCCGGGCGCGAGTCGCGCTGCGGTGGCCGGATCCACGCTGGCAAGCCGGGCATGGAGTGCGGGCCAGCCGGCGTGTTCGGCCTCGCGATCGAGCTGGGCGCGGAGCGCTGCGCTGGCGGGCGGGAGCTCGTGGAGCCCTTCTCGAAGCGCCTTGGCGTAGAGCATCGTCCCGCCCACGAGCAGCGGCAGCCGCCCGCGTGCGCTGATCTCGCTCACCAATCGGCGCGCGTCGGCCGCAAAGCGCGCCGCCGAGTAGCTGTCTTCGGGATCGACGATATCGATCAGATGGTGCGGCACCCGCGCACGCTCGGCTGTGCTCGGCTTGGCAGTGCCGATATCGAGCAGCCGATAAACCTGGGCGGAATCAACGCTCACGATCTCGAGCGGGAAGCGTTCGGCAAGCGCCATCGCCACCGCGCTCTTTCCGGAAGCGGTGGGCCCGAGCAACATCACCGGCCTCATGGTGAGGAAGCCTCCCTTTGCATGGCCGGCAACAACAGGGCGCCCGCCAGCGTGGTGCAGGTGCTCACTGCCACGGCCATGGCAAGCGGCAGCATGGTGTCGTTGAAGCTTGCGCCCAGCGCGAGCCCGACGGGCACCGCAACCGTGTACATCAGAAAACCGCCAAGCGCAGCCGCGGCGCCTGCCTGACGGGGGAAGGGACCGATCGCGCCCATCTGCGAGCTGGGCTGAACGAGTCCGTGACCGAGCAGGATGACGAACATCGGGCCCATCAGCGACCAGACCGTCTGGACCTCAAGGAGCGCAAGGACCAGGAGCGACACGCCCCCCGTGGCCTGCAGGACGGCCCCGCGCCGGATGGTGCCCGCGATGCCCCAGCGCGGCAGGCCGCGTCGGCCAAGTGCAGCGCCCACGATGAAGCCGATCACCACGCCGCCAAACAGGAGTCCGAATTCGCGAGGCGCCATGCCGAGGACTCGAATCGCCACAAACGGTGAGCCTGAAATGAAACTGTAAAGCGCGCAGAACGTACCGGTGGCAAAGAACGTGTAGGTGAGGAAGGTGCGCGATCGGATGATGAGCGCATAGGTGCCCGCGAGCTCGCGGGGCGCGGTGGCCTGCGGGTTGCGGTGGTGGTTGGTTTCTGCAAGGCTTCGGAGCGCGAACCACAGCATCACTGCGCCGGCTGCCGCGATCGCGAGCAGGTTGGCGCGCCAGCCAAACGCTTCTTCCAGGAATCCGCCCACGAAGGGGCCCGTGATTGGTGCAAGCGCCATCCACGCCAGTGCACGCGACATCACCTGCGCAGCCTGCTCGGGGCCGTGACAGTCGCGTACGATGGCGCGCGCGCAGATCACCACGCAGCAGGTGCCCACGGCCTGAACCAGTCGCGCAGCAAGCAGCACCGCAAGCGAGGGCGCGAATGCGCCCACGAGCGATGCGCCCAGGTAGAGCTTGCAGCCCGCGATCGCAATCGGTCGCCGGCCAAAGCGGTCCGCGAGGGGTCCCACGATCAGTTGCGACAGTGCAAACCCTGCAAAGAAGATGGACAGCGTGAGCTGAGCGCCCGATGCGCCAACCGCGAAAGCCTCGCCGATGGCGGGTAGCGAGGCGAGGTAGACATCGGTGGCGATGGGTTGCATCGCCATGAAACCGATCACGAACAGAATGACCGATGCCGCCGGGTCGCTGGGTGCCGGTGCGGCCGGCGTGCGGGCGCTGGGGGCGTTCACGGATGTGGGGGCGCTTGAGGATCGACAGTCGGTGACGGTGGCCGTCAGCGACCGCGCTGAAACCAGTTGTCGAGCTCGCCGATACTGACCTGTACCCAGGTGGGGCGCCCGTGGTTGCACTGATCGGCGCCGGGCGTGAGCTCCATTTCGCGCAGGAGCGCATTCATTTCGGCGACGCTCAGCACACGGTTGGCGCGCACCGATGCGCGGCATGCCATGCCGGCGAGGAGCGCGTCGCGGCGCTCGGTGAGTGCGCGACTCGCGCCGTGTTCCTGCAACTCGGCGATGACCTCGCGTGCAAGCGCGGCGACATCGCCATGGGCAAGCAGGGCCGGCACCCCGCGCACGGCAATCGAAGTGGGCGAGAGCACACTCAGATCGAGGCCTAGCGATTCAAACGCCGCGTGTTGGCTTTCGACCACCGCCACCTCAAGCGGGTCGGCGCGGAAAGTGGCTGGAATCAGCAGCGGCTGATGGGCGATGCCGCGCTCATCGAGGTCGCGTTTGAGCCGCTCGTAGACGATCCGCTCGTGGGCTGCATGCATGTCGACGATGACCAGACCGTGGGCGTTCTGCGCGAGGATGTAGAGCCCTTTGAGTTGCGCGAGCGCAAAGCCCAGGCGCGGAACCGTGGCGTCGCCAGAATCGGCCGCACGGGCGGAGGCGGAAACGGAGAGTCGCGCGGATTCCACCGCCCCGCCGCCGGCCGCTCCCGGGCTGTTGGCGGTTGTCCGGAGGGGGGAGCGGGGCAGCGAGTCCGACAGTGTCTGGGGCGAGCCGGAGGGCGGCGCGAAAAATTCCATGATCTGCGCGGCGCTGCCGCTTGCGGGGGGCGTGGCCGCGGGGCGCCCGACCCAGCCACTGCCAACCGGGTCGGCGGCTCTGAGTGTGCGCGGATCGTCACCACGCCAGTCGAGATCGAGCGGACGCGGGTAAAAGGCAGGTTCGGCGGCGGGCTCGGCTGCCGCGCGCGCCGCATCGACCCTCCCTGGTGCCGCACCCGCCTGCGCGAGGCCGCCCCGGAGGGTCTGTTCGACCGCGTGATAGACAAATGACCGGAGGGCCGCGCTCTCGCGAAACCTGACCTCGGTCTTGGCCGGGTGAACATTGACATCCACCTGCGAGGGGTCGACCGACAGGAACAGCACATAGGCCGGATGCCGGTCGCCATGCAGCATGTCGGCATAGGCCTGGCGGAGCGCAAAGCCCAGGGTTCGGTCGCGTACAAAACGCCCGTTCACATAGAGGAACTGTCGGTCGGCGCGTGCCCGGCTCGCGGTGGGTAGCCCCAGCATGCCGACAAGCCGCACCGGTCCCGCCGAGACATCGAGCAGGCGATGCGCCTGCTGATAGTCCTCGCCCAGGCCATCGAGCGCGCGCGCTGTCCAGTCGCCGGCGGCAAACTCAAGAAGCCGCCGGTTCGCGCTCATGGCGGAAAAAGCAACGCCGGGGTGGGCCAGTGCGATTCGCCGTACCGTGTCGATGCAGTGCGCCGCTTCAGTGGCCGAATTTTTCAGAAACTTCCGCCGCGCGGGTGTTTCGGAATAAAGGTCGACCACTTCGATGCTGGTGCCGGGCAGACCGCGCGCGGGCTGCACCTCGCCGGTGACCGAGTCGATCATGCTTGCCTGTGAGGCGTCGGCGGTGCGGCTGGTGATGCGGGTGCGGGCAACCGATGCGATCGATGCGAGCGCCTCGCCCCGGAAGCCAAGCGAGACCACCTGTTCGAGCTCGGCAAGCGAGGCGATCTTGCTGGTGGCGTGGCGGGTGAGCGCGAGGGCGAGTTGCTCTGGCGCAATGCCGCAGCCGTTGTCGGTGACGACGATCCGGTCGATGCCACCCTCTTCGATTCGAAGCTCGATGCGGGTCGCCCCGGCATCGAGCGCATTTTCGACCAGTTCCTTCACCACCGAGGCGGGCCGCTCGACCACTTCGCCAGCGGCGATCTGGCTGATGAGCGAATCGGGCAGAAGCGCGATCGGTCTGGGGCTTGGCGGGGTATTCACCCCTGGATTCTATCGGGTCAGCCGCGCAGTCGGTCGGGCGCTGACCTGTATCATCAGCCAATGGACTTTGCCCAGCTCATCGACATTTTCCTGCACCTGGACAAGCATCTCGCCGCCATGGTGCAGCAGTGGGGCCCGTGGATTTACGCGGTGCTCTTTCTCATCATTTTTGTTGAGACCGGATTGGTGGTGATGCCGTTTCTGCCCGGTGATTCGCTGCTCTTCGTGTGCGGCGCCATCGCGGCGGTGGGCGGCATGGACATCGGTATTCTGATGGCGCTTCTCGTGACCGCGGCAATCGCCGGCGATGCGCTCAATTACACCATCGGGCGAGCGGTCGGCCCCAAGGTATTCGGCTGGCAGCGATCGCGCTGGTTCAACCGGGATGCGTTCGATCGCACGCACGCCTTCTACGAACGCTACGGTGCCATGACGATCATCATTGGCCGCTTTCTGCCCTTCATCCGAACCTTTGCGCCCTTCGTGGCGGGCGTCGCCGAGATGACGCGCTCGAAGTTCACGCTCTACAACGTGGTCGGTGCACTCATCTGGGTAATCAGCCTGTCGGGGCTGGGTTATGTGTTCGGCAACACCCCCTGGGTGAAGGAACACTTCCAGTGGGTCACGCTCGCCATGATCATCATCCCTGGCCTGCCGGCGCTCTTCGAAGTGCTGCGCCAGCTGCTTGGCTGGCTTCGCAGGCGCCGCGTCGCTACGCAGCCGGGTTCCGCGGCGCCGCCGCGTGACGGATCAGATACGACCGGATCCCGCTGAAGATTGCCTCGGCCAGCCGGTTCTGATGCTGCGGATCGGACAGGCGCCGTTCCTCATCCGGATTGCTGATGAACGCGGTCTCGACCAGGATGGACGGAATGTCGGGCGCCTTCAGGACCGCAAACGCTGCATGCTCGGCATCGCGCTTGTGGAGCCGCCCGATCTGCTCAAGCTGGTGCAGCACTTCGGCGGCAAGCTTGGCTGAATCGCGGATCTGCGCGCTGGTCGACAAGTCGAGCAGCACGCGTCGGAGCTCGCGGTCACGCACGGCCAGATTCACGCCGCCAATCTGATCGGCGCCGTTTTCCCGATCGGCGAGCCAGCGTGCCGAGGTGCTGCTCGCGCCGCGCTCGGAAAGCACATAGACCGAGGCGCCACGCGCGTGCGGCTCGATGTACGCGTCGGCATGAATGGAGACGAACAGATCGGCTCGCGCCCGCCGTGCGCGCGCCACGCGCTGCCCGAGCGGCACGAAATAATCGCCCGAGCGGGTCAGGACGCTACGCATGTCGGTTTGCTGGTTGATTTGCGTATGGAGCCTGCGGGCGATCGCGAGCACCACGTCTTTCTCCTGGGTGCCCCCGGGACCGATCGCGCCCGGGTCTTCGCCGCCGTGCCCGGCATCCACCGCGATCGTGAAGACGCCGGGTGGGGCCGCGCTGCGCGGGGTCTGCGCGCGGGGTGCCGGGTCGCGCGGCGCGGGCCCCGTGTTGGCGCGCGATCCAGGCGGATCTTTGACAGGATCGCCTGGCGCCCGGTCCGCCTGCGACCGGCGCCGGTCATCCAGCAACTCCCGCAGCGGATCATGCCGAACTGCGGGATAGAGATCGATCACCAGCCGATGCCGGTAGGAGGCAACTGGCGGCAGGGTGAAGACGTCAGGTGTGACGCCGGTTTTCAGATCGAGTTCAAGCCGGATGGTGCGTGCCTTGAGCGCACTGAAGCGCGCCGCTGACAGCACTGGGTCACCCGGGTCCACCCTTGGCAGCATCGAGGCGAGCCGCTCTGGCGGCGCGGTGACGCCCTCCATGTCGATGATGAGCCGCGGTGGCGAGGCCTGCAGCCGTTGCGTGGCCTTCAGCGGGGTGTCGAGTTCGAAGGCAATGCGGGTGTAATCGGGGGCTGGCCATACGCGCATCGCGAGCACGCTTGCCGCCTGCGCAAAGCCCAGATCGAGCGCGAGCTGACCGCTTGCGATCAGCGCGCTGCGCAACCCCAGTCCGGCGACGGCACCGTGGCGCAGAAGCCGGCGTCGCGGAGCGCGGTCAGACAAGCTTGCCCCCGCTCGCTGAAGGCGGTCGCGGTAAGTCCGCGCACGTCCTCGGCCTGGCCAGGGTTGGCGG
>CAMBZS010000092.1 GCA_945872335.1 Bordetella parapertussis
GTGCATCGGCCACAGAACGATCACCCGCCTCACCGCTTAGCTGCCGAAGCGATTCAGTGACACCAATGAAGCCGCCAGCCGCACCCGCCTGGCCTGCCGACAGCTGCCCCCCGCCGGTATTGTTGGGAAAATCACCGACGCAGCGCAGATCATGCGAATCGACAAACGCCGGCGCCTCGCCTTTGCCGCAAAAGCCGAGGTCCTCGAACTGGATCATCACAATGACCGGGTAGTCGTCGTAGGTCTGTACAAAGTCAACCTGGTCTGGCCGAGCGCCCGCCTGCGCCCACAGGTCGTCCCGGTCGACGACCCAGCCACCGCGCTCCATCACCGGGTCGTGAGCGAACGCATTGTGCCGCTCGATCGCGCCACGCAATACGGCATAGCGAAGTCCCTGCGCCCGGGCACGCGCCTCGCTCATGACAAGAAACGCCTCGCCGCCCGCGCAGGGCATCACGCAGTCATAGAGATGCACCGGATCGGAGATCGGCCGCGCTGCCATGTAATCGTCAAGTGAAAGCGCCTGCCTGTAAAACACCGCGCCCGGATTGCGGTTGGCGTTGAACCGCTGGCTGACCGCCACCTTGCCGAAGTGTTCGCGACGCGCGCCGTATTTGCGCATGTAGTGGGCGGTGATCATCGCGAACACCGAATTGGGTCCGCCCGCACCATAGGGGTAACTCGCATCGCGAGCAAAATAGCTGAAGCCACCCAGCATCATGCGAAACGAATCGACATGGTTGGTGTCACCTGCAACGCACGCCACCACGTCTGCATCGCCTGCCTGCACTGCGCGTGCTGCACGCCGCAGCGCCATCACGCCAGACGCGCCCCCATTGGGAAGAAAATCAAGCCATCGTGGCGACACGCCAAGGTGCTGAGTGATACCCACCGCAGTATCGGGCCCCAGCGAAAAACTGCTGACAGTGAGGCCGTCGATTTCCTCCTTTGCAATGCCCGATTCCCGGACCAGCGCCTCCAGCGCCTGCCCGATGAACCAGTGGGCACCATGGGTGGAATATCGCCGGTACGGCACCGTGACGGGCACTGCAACAGCCACACCTTCGTAGGACATCCGTCGTCGGGACATGGGTCAGGCCTGGCGCTTCTTGAGCGATCGGGTGTCGATGCAGTGCGCGGTCCCGGGCAGCCGCGCGGCCAGCGACTTCAGCTCACCGCGCTGCACCTTTTGAGAAGCGGTGAGCGGCAATGCGTCGACAAACGCGACATAGCCTGGCGCCTTGTAATAAGCGAGTCGCTCCAGGCACCACTGCACCAGCGACCGGGCAGCCTGCTCACGAGCCGCCGCATCCGCAGGCAGCGCCGCTGCAATGACACAGGCAAGCACTTCGTCGCCGCGTACCGGATCCGGGGTGGCGGCCACTGCCACGGCACGAACCAGCGGGTGCTGGAGCAGCACGCTTTCAACCTCGACCGCGGCGATGTTCTCGCCACTTCGTCGAATGACATTTTTTCTGCGATCGATGAAATGGTAGAGCCCGTTGGCATCGCGTGAAACCACATCGCCGGTATGAAACCAGCCACCCGCCCAGGCCTCATCGGTGGCCTGCGCGTCTTTGAGATAGCCCGAATAGAAACCATCACGCGGATCCGCGCCACGATGCCGAACCAGCAATTCGCCGGGTTCATCAACTGCAGCGTCGGCGCCGTGATCAGCCACGATCCGCACCTCGACCTCCGGGTTGTCGGGTCCGAAGCAGTTGCTGCCCACGGCACGCGGCTCGCGGTGCGCAATCAGCACCGCACCCGCACCGGTTTCCGTCATCGACCAGCCCTCAACCAGCGGAAAGCCGAACCGCATCTCGAAGGGCTCATGCAGGCTTCGATTTACACCCGCGCCAAAACCGAACCGGACCGTGTGATCGCGATCGGCCTGCGACTCGGGCGCTTTCATCAGCATGGCAGGCATCACGCCCAGGTAGTGGATGACCGTGGCACCAAACTCGCGAACCGCCGGCCACCAGCCATCGGGATGAAACCGGTCAACCAGGCTGATGCAGCCGCCCGTCACGATCATGGTCACCACTGAAAACGCCATTGCATTCATGTGGTTGACCGGAAGCGGGGTGATCATGCGCTCGCAGCCCACGCGCAGCGACACATGGCCGTCGAGTTCGGCGTACCACTGCGCGGCAAGCAGGTAGTAGCGGTTGCTGAGCATGCAGCCCTTGGGCCGCCCGGTGGTGCCGGAGGTGTAAAGAAGACCGCACTCGGTACGCAGCCCCGGCACCTCATTCGAAAACGGTGCCGGCGTGCTGCAGGTGGGTGGCAGATCGTCGGGCCCGATGACCGCGAGCTGGCAGTTCGCGGCCTGGGCCGCAGCCGCGAGCAGCGCATGGCGCGGCGGAATCGCGATGGCGAGCCCAATGCCTGAATGCTCGATCAGATACTCGAGCTCGGCTGAGCGCAGTTCACCGCTGATGGGAACAACGGATGCACCGATCCCGTTCAAGGCCAGCCAATGCAGCAAGAACGCCGGCCGGTTGTCGAGCATGAGACCCACGCGATGCCCATGCCCGTAGCCGGCCGCAACATAGGCCTGCCGCAGCCGGATGATGTCTGCCTGAGCGGCGCCATAGGTGATGACACACGGTGACATGCCGTAGGCAGCCGCCGTGCCACTCAACACCTGAATGAAGGGGTGCTCGGGCCAGCGGGCTGCAGCCAGGGCTAGCGCCTGCGCCACGGTTTGCGCCGCGTACGGGGCCGCGGGCTCACCCGGTTGAGCGCAGGTGACCGGGGCGTCTGGAGATGCAGGGGAGCTCAACGGATCCTCACATGAAAAGGCTGATGTTACCGAAGGCAGCATCGCCATTCACAAGATCAATGCGCTTCAACCGTATCCGAAGCCTCTCGCCCTCGGTGACCAGATGATGCGTGGCCCAACCCGCATAGAGTGTCTGCCGATCAAGCCGGGATTCAACATAGTGAAACGCGGTTCGCAGCCGGAACTCGCCCCGCGCTTCATCCAGACTTTCCACCCGTGGCGTTTGCAGAAGATGGTGGCCGCGCGAACGCGGCTGCTCGGAATAGGTGCGCGAACCCGACAAGCGCTCGATCCGGATACGCAGCAGCAGCTTGTCCTCGTACATGAGCGAATTGTGTAGGAGCGGATCGGTTTGTCCTGGTGCAATCGGGATCCAGTAGCGCGCGTCATCCGTGAAGAGATCGAGCCATTCCGAGAAACGCCCGTCGTCGAGCATCTGTGCTTCGTCGAGTATGAACTCGGTCAGACGGTGGGTGATGCCGGTCATGATGCGGCCTCCTCCGGGGCAGACATGAAGCGAAGCCAGGCGCGGAACTGGTTACGCATCTGCGCCTCGCTGGTGCCGCGTACCACCTCGGCGCTGGTCGCGCCCTCGCCCGCCTGAAACAGACGCCCAAGGTTGACCCACTCGCGAAGCCCGGACTGAAGCCCCTGCTGTGCCCGCTCGTAGACCTCGAGATCATCATGGCCAACGATCGAGCCCGGCGAATTGATTAGCCGGTTGTACATGCAGGTTCGCTCGAGAAGCAGGTCGGGCGCTCCCACCAGGCGAAAGGTCCAGCTCTCAACCAGGGTGCGGTCGGCCGCCAGCGGCTTGAACAAACGCAGGGTCTGAATCGGCCCCTTCACCATGATGTTCGGGAAATACATGGTGTTGTGCCGAACCTCGCCGAGAATGCGGCGGGTTCGCTCCTCGCCATACGCGGCCACCATCGCTTCCTGGTAGCCGGGTATCGCCGAGTAAGCCGCGTGAATGGAATCGCTCACACCGGTATGGCCATGGCCGTTTGGCCAGATCCGGATACCCATGTTGTCAAAGAATTTGTACGTGCCCACGAACGGCGCGAACTGCTCAACCGCCATGGGCTTGGGCGTACCCTCTGGCTGCTCGCCCCAGATGCGTACGGTGGTTCCAGCGGAGGACTCATGCGCGACCATCGGGTGACAGGCATCGGTCTGGTTCTCCGCGAGCATTTTCCAGTTGCATGCATGCATGTACCGGAGCATGCCGCCGGTGACCTCGAGTCGACCGGCTGGCGCCCGATCGACCATGTTATCGAGGGTGGAAAGGGATTCGCCGAAATAATCGTGAAATCCAACGCCCTCGCCGCTCAGGCGGCAAAAGACGAACCCGCGATAGACCTCCACGGCGCCGGCGCGCGCGAGGCCCAACCTTGCCTCCGTCGCCTCAAAGCCGGTGCCGTCGTAGCCGTCCCGCAGTGGAATGTTCTGCAGTGCGCCGTCGGTGCCGAAGGTCCAGGCGTGATAGGGGCAACGGATGAAGCGTCCGAGATTTCCTGACCCCTCGCTCACCAGACGCACACCTTTGTGCGAACAGCGATTGATCAAGACCGAGATGCCGCCATCGGCTCGCCGAACCATCACGACCGGCTCGGCGCCAACGCTGGTTGTGAAATAGTCGCCCGCGTTGGGCACCTGGCTGTCGTGCCCAACGAACACCCAGGTTGACCGAAACAGCCGGGACATTTCGAGGTTGAAAATCTCCGGATCGGTATACACCGCCCGGTGCACCTCATTGTCGCGAACCAGCGCGCGCAGGGCTGCGCGCGTCCATCGCGTGGCTGAGTTGATCATCCCCCCTCCCGCTCTTGCTTCAGATCAAATATAGAACTCTACCGCCGGCAGGGCTTCGCCCGCGTGGAGCAGATCGACCCGTTTGAGCACGATCAGAAAACCTGACGCCGCGCGACGCAAGCGGTGGTGGGCCACGCCGGGCAGCGTCACCGTTCGACCCGCACGAAGTTCCGTATACAGAAACGCGGTACGCAGACCGAAAATGCCGCCGACGAGATCGGCCTCAACCACCTCGGGCGTCTGCAGCAGATGATGACAACGCCCGGCAGGTTGCTGGGAATGCGCATGGGCGCTACGCAGGCGCTCGATATGCACACGCCTCAGCATTCTGTCGTCATAAAGATGCGAGGCCTCGAGACGCGGGTCCTGGGCGGAACTGGACGCTGGCAGCCAGTAAACACCGTCGTCGGCAAACAGGCAGTCCCACTCGTCCAGACGCTGTTCATCCAGCAGCCGGGCCTCGCGCACCACCACAGCCTGAAGCAGGCGCTCAAGATCGGGGGGCACCACCTGCTCGCTCATGACCTGCACCCCGGAGTGTTCGGCCCACGATCCGACATCAGCTCCGCCCATGCCGCGTACTGGTTGCGAAGCAGCGCCTCATCCACACCGCCTACATCACGCGGCAGTTCAGCTTTCGCCCTGCTCTCCTCGCGATGCAGGCTCACCCACGGATTGGGGCCGGCAGCTAGGCTTTTCTGGATGCGCTCGAAAAGATGCAAATCATCGTGCGCCACCAGCGAAAGCGGCGAAAACACCTGGCGGTTGTAAAGGAGTGCGCTTTCAAGCAGCGCGTCGGGCGCCCCTTCCGGTTGAAACGCCCAGGCTTCGATGATGGTGTGGTTGTGCGCGAGCGGCCGCAGCACACGCATCACCTGGGGCGCACCCTTCAGGGCTATGGTCGGATAAAACACGACATTCTGTGGCGAAAACGCAAGCACGCGCTCGGCCCGCTCCTCGCCATGCGCTTTGCGAAGGGACTGGCCGTAATCGCCCAGCGCGCTGTATGAGGTGTGCAAACTTTGATGCGTGCCCAGCACACTGTGGCCCCCAGGCAGCACCCGCCCGCCCATCTTCTCGAAAAAGGTGTAGCCCGATCCAAAGGGAAGCAGCTGACGCATGGCCAGTGGCGTCTCGGTGCCTTCTGGCGGAGTCCCCCACACAGCTCGTGCCGAGAGCGTGGCCGACGCGTGGGTCGTCACCGGGTGGACCGAGTCGTTGATGTTTTCGAGATAGATTTTCCAGTTGGCATGAATCTCGGTGCGCAGTACGCCGCCTGCCAACCTCAACCGCCCCACCGGCGAACGGTCCGCAATCAGATCGAGCGCATCGATTAGCTCCCCCATCGACTGCCGGAAATCATGCCCATCGCTTTCGGCCCGGGCAAAGACAAAGCCGCGATGAACGGCCACCTCGCCCCAGTGGGTCAGGCCACGCGACGCCTCACTCTCCGAAAAAGCCGTGCCATCGTAGCCCTCGCGAAGCGGCATCCCCATCAGCTCCCCATCCGTCGCATAGGTCCAGCCGTGATAAGGGCATCGGAGAACCCGCGCAATCTGGCCAGCCGACCCGCTCACCACGGGCGCACCCTTGTGCGCGCAGCGGTTGTGGAGAACCACAATGCTTGCGTCTTCGCGCCTCAACATGAGCACGGGTTCACCTGCCAACTCGCAGGTGATGAAGTTGCCCGCGAGCGGAATCTGACTGTCGTGCCCGACAAACAGCCACGCTCGCCGGAATAGCCTGGCGCGCTCAAGCGCGAACACTTCAGCGCTCAGATAAAGGTCACGATGGACCTGATCGCCCCTGACGAGATCGGCCGCCGCCAGCCCACCCCTCATTTGCCGAGCAGCACAGAAGGCAGCCAGGTCGCGATCGGCGGGAACGTCCAGACCAGAGCGATCATCAGCAGCCCCATGATCACGTAAGGGGTGACCGCAGCAAAAATTTCAGTCGTAGGGATGGAGGCCGGTGCCACGCTCCGCATGGTGAAGAGCAGCATGCCGAACGGCGGCGTGAGAAGCCCCAGTTGCATGCAAATCAGGTACAGCACACCCCACCAGAGCGGATCCCAGCCGTAGAACTGAACCAGCGGCATGAAAAAGGGCAGCGTAATCAGCATCATGCTCACCTGGTCGAGAAAGCAACCAAGAATCAGCAGAATTGCAAGCATGCCGGCGAGCACCCCCCAGGGCGGAATCGCTGCATCACGCACCAGCGCCACCAGCCCGTTGGTTGAACCCGAAAACGACAGGATCTGCGAGAAGGTGGTGGCGCCGATGATGATGAACAGGATGACGCCTGAAATCGCAGCCGTGCCCGTGAGCGCCTTGGCAAGCGATTGCAGGGTAAGCACCCGGTAAAGGAGCGACACCACGACTGTAGCCAGCGCGCCGATGGCCGCACTCTCGGTAGGCGTGGCCCAGCCCGCCGACATGGCGGCAATGACCAGAACGAAGATCAGGACCAGCGGCGTGACGTTGATCACCAGCGGGCCCCAGCGCGCCCAGCCCTGGTGCTCCTCGCGGCTGAAGCTTGGCGCAAGCGACGGGTCGCGATAAACACTCAGCAGGATCCAGCCGAGGAACATGGATGCGAGACAGATGCCGGGAACCACCCCGGCAATCAGCAGTCCGGAGATGGAGATGCTCGCCAGACTGCCCAGGAGCACCGTGATTGCCGACGGCGGAATCAGCATATCCACGCCACCGATCGCCATGATGGGTCCCATGGCCATGCGCGGGTGATAACCCCGGCGCAGCATCTCCGGAAGGAGCAGGCTGCCCAGGAGGGCTGTGGTGGCAATGGTCGAGCCCGAGATCGCAGAGAACACGGTACCTGCCACGATCGCCACCACGCTCAGCCGCGCCGGCACGCCTCGAATCGCACGATCGAATCCGTCGATCGCGCGAACCGCGAGCCCGGTATGAAAAAGCACCTCACCCATCAGGATGAAAAAAGGAATGGGCGTGAGCGAGAAATTGGTGATGGAGGCCACCCCGTTTCGGACCGCCTGCATCAGCCCCGCCTCCCCCCCAAGGAACACCACGGCGCCCACGATATTGATACCGAGAAACGCGATGCCGGCCGGCAGCCCCGCAAGGAGCAGCACAGTCAGGATCCCGAATAGGAGCAGCAGCCCTTGCCACCAGATCATGCAGCCGCTCCCTGCTCGGACACCAGCCCCTCGGGATAAAGCATCCGCCGACCGCATTCCAGCGCGAGAAGCGCAAAACCGATCGGGAAGGGAACGTAGAGCCACCACTCGGGAAACACTAGCGCTTTCAGCACCACACTCCCCGCGGCTCGGCTGTCGAGTACTGTGAGCGTGCCGTACCAGGTGAGCACCAGGCTCACGATCAGCCCCAGCGACGACGCCAGCCGATCGAGCCGACGCTGACCCGAGGGCGAGAGCAGCGCTCCCAACAGGTCAAGCCGCACATGCTGGTTGCGCCACATGAGCCAGGGGGCCGCGGCCAGTGTGGCAAGCGGCAGCGCGTATTCGGTGACTTCGTTGATCCAGGGAAGCGACCGAAGCCCGAGATTGCGGGACAGCACGTCGAAGCACACCAAAACGGTGATCGCTCCGAAGGTGCCCGCTGAAACCGCACCACACGCCCGCATCAGCCAGGCATACACGCCGCGCGCTCCCGAGTGCGAAACGTCAGGGGGCCATCAGCTGGCGAAGCTTCGGCCCATGCTGCGGGCTGGTCGCGATCACCCCCGCCCACCCTGCATCAAGTGACAGCTGCAGAAACCTTTTCGCCTCGGCCTCTGGCAGGCGGATAACCTCGATGCCAGCATCGGCCTGCCGCTTGGTTTCAGCTGGCGCTGCTTTGGTTGCCATGTCGGCGTTGAGGCTTTCCAGCCACTCGCCCTGCTTTTCAAGAAATGCTTTCTGGGCAGCGTTCAACGCGTTCCAGCTCTTGGCACTGAAGATCACACCCAGTTCGATGTTGTAGAAACCGGGATCGACACGGAACTTGGTTTTCTCGTGCCACCCGAGGTCAAAAATTCCCAGGAGGGGCCATCCATAGCCATCGACTACCCCACGGTCCAGCGCGGTGTAAACCTCACCGGGGGCCACCTGCATCACTGACGCACCCAGCCGCGTGAAAAACTCGCGATAAATGGGGGCGATACGGATCTTGAGCCCGCTGAGATCGGCCTTGTCGATCCGCTTGTTGAGGTAGATGTGATAGGGCACGCCGTCACCGGTACGGGCGAAGTAGTGAAGCCCCTTCTCCATCATGAGCTTGTTCAGAAACTCGACTGTGCCATTGCGACGCATCTCAGCCCAGGGTACCGACGCGTAGTTCACCGCCAGCGACTCGGGCGACACACTGGCAATGAACGAGGTGGTGGTGTTGGAAAGGTCGACCACACCATTGCGGAGCGCCGCGCCCTGCTCCATGGTGGGAATCGCCTTGGGCCCGCCCAGGTAGTTGATCTGAACCAGCCCCTTGCCCTCCTGGTTCACCTTCTCAACGAAGCGCTCGAAATTTCGCGCGTAGGTGGTGCCTTCCTGAAATGCGTTCACCGCCCGCAAGGTCACCTGTTGGGCCGAGACGGGAAAGACGGTGGACAGCAGCATCGCAGCAGCAGCCAGACCAAGCGTATGTCGACGAATCATTGGGGCATCCTCCGGGGTTGTTGTCATGAGCGGCCCGCTTGCCGCCTGTCGTTCTCAGGAAATTGTGTCACGGGACGCGGGTCGGAAGCCACCCGCATGTCGAAGCATGCCCAGGGTGCGGGACAACACGTCGCGCCGGTACGCTGCCACATCACGCCCCGAATAGTCGTAAAACCCTCGGCCACTTTTCAAACCCAGCGCACCGTCGGCGATCATCTGACCGATCACCTCGGGCGCGCGATAGCGCTCTGCGCTGACCGAGGCCGACATCTCGCGGCTCGCATGATGGAGGATGTCAGCACCGCCGAAGTCGATGAACTCCACAACCCCGAT
Organism: Bordetella parapertussis; assembly: GCA_945872335.1. GTDB lineage: Bacteria > Pseudomonadota > Gammaproteobacteria > Burkholderiales > Burkholderiaceae_E > SYIM01. Next base: position 9,570 of record CAMBZS010000092.1, read on the forward strand.
GGCCGCGAAACGCAGACCCATTCCGAATCGGGTTGCACGGTCGATTTCCTCGGCGGTGGCCGCACCCTCCTCGATCATGCGCGCGGCCTCGTTCATCACCAGCGCCTGCAGCCGCGGCACGATGTAGCCGGGCGTTGCGCCACAGACCACGGGGATCTTGCCAATCGACTCCATCAGCGAGCGCGCGCGCGCCAACACACCCGGATCGGTGCCAGGGTGAACCGACAATTCCACCACTGGGATCAGATAGGCCGGATTCAGCCAGTGAATGTTCAGAAAGCGTTCCGGATTGGACACCAGCGGTGCCAGTTCGGTGACCAGAATGCTGCTGGTGGTGGAGGTCAGAATGGCATCGCGACTGCACGCCGCTGACAACATAGAGAAAGCCTCGCGCTTGGCTTCAATGGTCTCGGGAACGCCCTCGAACACCAGAAGCGCGGCAGCCAATGCGTCGTGGGCCTCGTCGGCAAAGACGCATTCGATTCTGGCAAGCAGCACGGACACCTGGTCGGCTTCGAGTGCCCCCAGACCCACCAACGCGGCAAGACTCGCGTGAAGCTCGACTTCAATCTCGCCCGCCAGCCGATCCCGATCGGCAGCCGAACGTGACTTGAGATCGATCAGGCTGACACGATATCCCGCCCACGCAAAGGCGAGCGCAATGCTTCGCCCCATCCGCCCCGCGCCCGCTGCCGCAAACCGTGGACGGTCGGCAACGGTCATGGCTGGGCTCCCTCTTGCAGCAATGTCGCGAGCGCCTCCCGGCTGAGGCTCGCAAGGCCCAACCCCTCGAAGCTGCGGGCGCCCTTGCGCAGATCGCGACCCAGCCAGCCGCCGGCAATCGCAAGCAGCCCGTGCGACACCGGTGCGTCAACCCCTGCCCAACGCGCGACCGATGCCAGAAGCGACAGGCCCAGTTCGACGTCCTCGGTGACATAGCGGTGATTGGTTAGATCGATGTGTTCGCGCCAGTCGCCCGACTTCTGGAGCTTTCGATGCGCGTCGCCATACATCCAGCGATCGCTGCTGTAGTGGTCGGCGAGCGGATAGTGGGGCGCCGGGTAGCCCAGGGCCTCGCGTACCGCGATCCGCTCGGCATCAAGTCGATCGGTCACCGCGCGAACCGCAGGCTGGGTTCCCTCGGAGTGGATATCCCAGCGGGCATGATGCTGGAGCGGGGCCGCATTCATCACGACCAACGGCGGATGGATGATTGGACCCGCGTTCATGAGCGCCCCGGACAGGGCGTTGCCACAGCCATGGACACTCGGAAATGCCTTGCGGATCACGGCGAGCGCACGCGCACTATCTGAAAAAGGAAAGACACCGGTCGGAAGGCGGACCGCCCGAATCGTGACATTGACCTCGTTCGCCCCATGAAGCCGGGCGAGGTAAGGCAAGGTCCCGGTCTCCGCCCACGAGACCCGAGCCCGGCTGCCCGCCTCCGCCACCCACCGGCTCATCAGGTAGCTTCCAAACGTGCCAGGCGCGAGGAACACCACCTGACCGTCGGTCAGATGCGGGGCAGCCCATGTGGCGATGTCGCGTTGCGCTGTGGCCGGGGTGGGCAGCACGATCAGCTCTGCCCCCCGGATCGCGTCGCCGATGTCCTCGCACACCCGGTGAAGCGGCACCCGCCTGCTTCCGGCGGCATCTTTCAGCAGAATCCCCCCGGCTTCCCGCAGCGTCTGCAACGCCGCCCGATCGCGTCGCCATAACCGTACCCGATGCCCCTGCTCCGACAGGTCGGCCGCCGCAGCGTGGCAGCCATGACCGCCCCCAAGAATTGCGATCTCCATGAGCAATGATCCTCTGACCCTGCTGTTGCGCCGGCACGCCCGGCACAGGATGGCGGCGAACCATACGGACCCACCGCCGTAGTGTCAACCACACCCTCGGTGAACTGGCTGCGCGACTATAATCGACGCCAACGATGACCCCCGACCCTGCCGCCCTACCGGAGACCCTCTCCTGCATCGTTCCGTGCAAGAACGAGCGGGTCAACCTTTCGCGCCTCCTCCCCCTGCTCGCCGAGACGCTCGCGCGATGCGCCGGTCGGTGCGAAATCCTGGTCGTCGACGACGGCAGCAGCGACGACACCGCCGCCTGGGTCGAAGGGCAAATCGCGGCCGGCTCCGTACCCGGATTGGTGCTTCTCAAACTGTCGCGAAACTTTGGCAAGGAGGCCGCGCTCACTGCCGGCCTCACGCACGCGCGCGGCGAGGTCGTCGTCATGATCGATGCCGACCTCCAACATCCGCCCGCCATGATCGAAACCTTCGTCGACCATTGGCGAATGGGCGCAGAAATGGTCTACGCGGTGCGCGAAGACCGGAGCAGCGAAAGCGCGTTCAAGCGCGCCGGCACCGGCATTTTTTACCGCCTTCTCAATGCCGCCGACCGGTTCGAAGTGCCACCCGGCGCGGGCGACTTCCGGCTCATGGACCGGAGGGTGGTCGATGCACTGCTCGCCATGCCCGAGCGCAACCGGTTCCTGAAGGGCCTCTACGCCTGGGTGGGGTTTCGCACCGTAGCCCTGCCTTACACCCCCGAAGACCGCACCGTTGGCGTGACGCGCTACGGTGCGCTCGATCTGATCCGCCTGTCGCTCGACGGCCTCACCGCATTCACCAAATGGCCGCTCCGGGCGGTCAGCCTCGCAGGGCTTCTGCTCGCCATTCCTGCGCTGCTTTACGGCACCCTGCTCATCGCCAGCTATTTTCTTTTTGGAAACGACGTCTCCGGTTGGACCACCATCGTCGTGGGCCTCATGTTGTTCTCGGGCATCCAGCTGTTTTCACTTGGCGTGGTGGGTGAGTACGTTGGGCGGATCTTTGAAGAGGTCAAGTCCCGGCCACTTTTCGTGGTGTCGGCGCGAACCGGCCGCGGTCTGGAGCCCCCCGCTCAATGAACGTCGGGCCCCTGCGCACCGACGGCGAGGCGCTTCGCACCGCATTCAAGCTTGCTTGTCTGGCCTTCGCACTGACTTCATGCACCGCGTGGCTGCGGCCCCTGCTCCTACCCGACGAGGGCCGCTATGCGGGGGTGGCCTGGGAGATGCTGCGATCGGGTGACTGGCTCACCCCCACGCTCAACGGCCTGCCGTATTTTCACAAGCCCCCCCTCTTTTACTGGATCACCGCAAGTTCCCTCGCGGGGTTTGGTCTGACTGAGTGGGCTGCCCGCGTGGCGCCCGCCATCGGCTTTTCGCTGGCGGTGGCAAGCCCCTACTGGCTGGTGCGACGCTGGCTCGGCCCACATCCGGCCAGGGTCGCCGCGCTGGCCCTGCTCGCCCAGCCGCTTGCGCTGGTGGCGGGCCAATACGCCAATCTCGACATGCTGGTGGCCGGACTGATCACGCTCACGATTGTCGGGCTGGCCCACGCGACGCTACAGATAGACAGCGACCCGCGCGCAGGTCGCCCGGCGCTCCGACTGGCCTGGGCCGCCGCCGCACTCGGCGTACTTGCCAAGGGGCTGATTGGCATCGTGATTCCGGCGGCTGTCATCGGGGGTTGGCTGCTTTTGTCGGGTCGCTGGCGCACCATCATCCGAACCGTCACCCGCTGTCCGGAAGGCCCGGTGGTGTTTGTGCTGATCGCGGCCCCTTGGTTCCTGCTGATGGAGCGCATTCACCCGGGCTTTCTTGATTATTTTTTCGTCTACCAGCACTTCACGCGATTTGCCACCGGGGGCTTCAACAACCAGCAGCCCGTGTGGTTCTATCCGGCTGTACTCACCCTGTTTTCTCTGCCCTGGCTCGTATGGATCGCGCGCCGCGCGCTCGGTGACCGCCTGCCCGCAGGCCCCGAGCGCGACCTTGTGCTTCTCTGCTGGATCTGGCTTGCCGCTGTCATCCTGTTTTTTTCAATCCCCCGCTCAAAGCTGGTGGGCTATGTGTTGCCCGCGGTGCCGCCGCTTGCGCTCCTCGCTGCGGCGGGGCTGCGCGCCCGGGGCGATCCTGGTCCTGCCGCAATCCGTCTATGGCGTGGAGCGGCCGCATTCGGCATCGTTGCGAGCCTGGTCGCTGTGGTCGTGATCGCCTATCGACCGACGCCATCGAGCCGCGACCTCTCACGCTGGATCGGAGCCCAGTCGCAGCCTGGCGATGCAGTCTTCATGCTCAACCGGTTCGATTTTGACGCGGGCCTCTACGCCCGCCTGCAGGCGCCTATCCGCGTCGTCGAACGCTGGAATGACGAGGCGTTCGTCCGAAGCCGCGACAACTGGCGCAAGGAACTTGCCGATGCGCGGCGGTTCAACCCTGACCTTGCAGAGCAGACCCTCATCACGCCCGAGCGACTGCTTGCCAGCCTTTGCGCACAGCCACGCAGCTGGGTCATCGGTTTCGCGCAGGCCGATGCGAACCATCAGGCGCTGGCGGCTTCCGAGCGCGTGCGCGAATGGCGCGGCTCAACCCTCTGGCGCTTTGATGCTTCACGCCCAGCATCAAAAGTGCTTTGCGAGAGTGTGCCGAAATGACGCCACCCGCTGACGGGCCGAACGCGCTGCGGCGGCGGATCTGCATCGCGGCCGACGACTTTGGTCTGCACACAGGCATCGATGCCGCGGTCCTGGAGCTTGCCGAGGCGCGAAGCATTCAGGCGCTGGGATGCATGACGGGCGGACCGAGTTGGCCCTCATCCGCGCAGGCCCTTCGCGCCCGCACCACGCTGCAAACCGATATTGGGCTGCATCTCGACCTCACCGAGCGCCCCCTGGACCGCGCACCGCAGGCGCTTCGATCGCTGATTCTCGAGGCCTATACCCGGCGGCTTGACCTGCGTTCGATCCGGGCGGAGCTCCGGCTCCAGCTCAATGCGTTTGAGGCGGCGCTGGGGCGCGCACCCGACTACAT
>CAMBZS010000093.1 GCA_945872335.1 Bordetella parapertussis
CGGAAATGACGAAAAGGCAAGCGGCGTCGGGAGATACATCGCTACCATCAGCAAGACTGCTGACAGCGTCATGTTCATACCGATCAGGACGTCGACCAGGAGCGTGGGCAACGGCAGGATCATCATGAAGATGATCGCCACGATCATCACCGCAAGCACGATGTCGTTTCGGCTTGCTGCCTTTAATGCGATGCCCTGCAGCACCGCTTGAAGTCGGTTCATGCTGCCAAGCCCACGGGAGATTGCGCCGCCTCACGAAGCGACAGCCAGGCCCGCATCGACGCCGATGCCTCAGCGGCCCGGCCCACCGCTGAAAGCGCCTCAGCCCGCGCGAGATGAAACACATCATCGATCTGGCCGCCTAGCGCAATGCGGTCGAGCGCGATCAGGGCCCGCTCCGGTCGTCCCGCAGCGAGCGCAGCCACTGCCACCAGGCGCGCATGCGACATCACCTCAGGCTCCAGCGCCTCGAGCCCTGCAAACACGGTGAGCGCCCGCTCGGCCTGGCCCTGCTGAAGAAAAAACCCGCCCAGCAGCGCCAGCGCGTCTCGTTCGGCATCGGGAAGCGGCACGCCCATGTGCTCACCCCTGAAGCAGCAGGTTCTGGTTCTGACGAACCAGGTCGCGCAGGGACAGCATCTGCCGCACCTCGGCGTTCAAACGGCGCAGCGCCAGATCGACCTCCGGCGCGTCGCCACGCTCGCCCGCAGAGCGCGGCCGGGCATCAAGGCGCTGCCTGACCTGCTCGAGGGCATCGGTAAAGCCACTGCTGCTCAGGACTTCGGGCGATACGGTCTTTGGATGCCCCCACTGCCGGATCAACGCGGTGGTGCCGCCTGCCGCCAACAGTCGATCGACCTCACCCACATAAGGCATGCCGGTTGGCGGAATGGCGCGAGAGTCTGGAAGCGCCGCAGTCGGGAACTCGGCCTCCACCGGCAGGCCGGCCAGACCGAAGTTCAACGCATAGCTAGAATCGATTGTCGTGGCCATCGCACTCAGGCAGGTTGGGCCAGGCGTTCAGCCCAGGCGAGGAGCTGCTCAGCCGTTTTCATGAGCGAATCCGGCGAAAGTTGTGATTCGGTCAACCGGGCGGCGCCAACCAGGCAAAACTCAGACCCTGATCCGCGACTTCCCACCTGAAGCGCCACGCCCGGCAGCTCTCGCGCCTCGGGGCTTTGAAGAATTTTTCGTACAAGCGCATCGTCCGGGTGGGGAATTGGCTGCACAACGTGGATCAAAAGATCGCGGTTGCACAACAGCAAGCCAAGGGTAACGCCAGTGTCGAGCTCAAGCGATGCCTGGCCGGAATCGAGCGAAAGGTTGGGCAAACCCATCGCACGGCCAAACTCCTCTGTTGCACGCCAGGGATCCATCAGCAACCCGCTCGATTCATTCGACGATTCCCTCTTCCCGGTCAATGGCGTAGTCAACCGCGTCCTGGGCTGCGTCGATCAGGGTTTGTCTTGCCTCGGGTGTTGCGAAAACCTTCACCGGAATTTCCTTGACCAGATTCCGAACACCAGTCAGGAAGTCAACTGTGGCAGCCAGCGGGTCCATCGCGCGATAGCGATCAGCAAGCCGCTTGAAGTGGTCGGCATCGACCCAACGCTCCCCGGACAAACTGACCAGATCGCTGGTGAGCTGATTGGGTGCAAACGGCGCCGTTCCGTGCCGGGACCGCAACTGGCCAGACAGTTCACCGCTTGCCTCAAGAAGCGTGCTCACCACTTCCAGATGATAGAGGTCGCTCACCAGCGACTGCAGCTTCGTCTTGTCGGTGGACGAGCGCGATGCGGCCAGGTCGAGGCCGAGCGCGGCGATCATGGTGCGGTGAACATCCAGAAAACTCGCTGCCGCGCCCGCGTTGTTGACCAGTCGCAGCAGGTGATTGACCACGCCGCCAAGCGAATCAGCCCCAATGGCCGCGTCGTGATAAGCCGAGCGGAACTCACGCGCCTGATCTGCACTGAGGCGGCTGTAAACCTCTACCGTGTTGACGTCGGCTAGGATGGCCTCGCCGCGCTCTGCGAACATCTCCTCGAGCACTTCGCGAACCGCAGCCGCGGCTGCCCCGCCCGCGTCGGGGCCAGCCTGCCCCGACTCAATTTCCTCGGCGGCGTCGAGAAGAAGGAGGAACTGGGCGGTCGGGTCGCCGTCCGACTCCTCCGCAAACTGTCGGATGCGGTCAGGCCGCTTGAGGATGGCGCGAGCCAGATCTCCCTGGGCCGTTGCCCCGCCGTCACCCGATTCACGCTCGTCGTCGGCTGACCGTCCGCCGCGGGGCTTTCCGAGCCGGGTATGTTCCAGCGCCTTGTGCCGAACTTCGCGTGAGAGGCCAGCAAGCGCACCACCAGTAAGAATGGTTCGCTCCTTCACCCCACGCTGCTGCATCCGGGCTGCAAACGCTTGCGTAAGTTCACCGGCAGCATCGAGCAGCACATTCTGTTCGCTCGTCTGGCGTTGAACCACCTTGCGACCGGCGAGATGCGCCTGCGTGCCCCCGGAAAGTGGGGCCTGGCCAGTAAACTGCCCGGCCGACGTAGACGGCGCGGTGACCGATCGGGTTTGATTCATGAACTTTTACACAGACTGACCGGCAATGGGACTTGACAGGAAGTCTGGTCATCCAGACCCCTGCCAGCAGAATCGCCGATGGGGTATTCCAAACTCAACCAACCGAGTATAGTGTCGCGGCCTTGTGGCGCCTAGTTGAGCCTTGCACCTATCGGCCCGTCCAGGCGCATATTCATCGAATATGCAACAAACTAACAATCAATCCGCATCGAATATGCCGACCGATATTGAACAGCTGATTGCCGACGCTGAAGCGGCAATCGAGAAGGCGCAGTCCGGTGATTTCAGCAACTGGTGCCAGTCGCAGGGTTTCGATCCAGAGAAAATCCGGGAACTGTTTCAAGCGGAAAGCAATCCCGACCTCGAGCGGCAGGCTCGTGAACTTTTCGCTGACGACATGGCCGACATTGCTCGCGAGGTCGAATCGCGCGCAGCCGAACTTGGTATTTCCCCGCCCGCGGTCGCGCCCCAGGCATCTGCCGCGCGCCAGCGCCGGCGGATGGGAATGGTGTAGGGGGGTACCTCATGACTCGAATCGGTTCGGGAAGCGCGGGCGGTCTTTCCGGAATTGGCTCAATTAGCCTGGATGGTCTCGATCTAAATACAGCCGACATTGAAACGCTACTCGCAGCGGTTCAACTCAGGCGAGCTGGCCTCATTGAAGATCAATTGAGGAAGCAGGTTCAGGATGTTCAGGGGCGCAATGACGCACTGGCTTCTCTCAACACGCTCAAGGGCAGTATCAGTACTCAAGCGTCATATTTTGGTGGCGACGCCGCCAAAGGACAGCTGATTGACCAGACGCACTACAACCCCTCCAATTACGAAAAAGAACGGTTGAGGAAGGCCTACACGGAGAATCCCGAAAAGGCATTGGCTGACGCCCAGGCGGGCGTCTACGGCAATGCCGGGAAGGAACTCGCCGAGTTTGCGCAGTCGCTGCGCAACAACGGGTTCGACGACCAGACCGTATTCAAGGTCGCGAATGGCAGTGTTACTGCCGCCGAACTCGATTCGGTGAAAGCTACCACTAATGCCAAGGCCGACAACCTGTCCAGCAGTCAACAACTTGACATGATTCGCCTGCAGGCTCTGCAGCAGCGCAGAACCGAATCGTTCGATGTCGTCACCAACACTTACAAAAAGATGGGCGACAGCCGCTCGAGTGTTGTGTCCAACATGCGTTGACGTTTCGCTCGTATCTTTGGAGAAAAAATGAGTTCGATCAATCCGGCTTCAGCGACCGCCCCTGGTATCACAATCGGATCGGGCACGGGCGACATTTCAGTTGACGATGCCTTGGTCCTGGTTCAAATCGATCGCGTGCGACTCTGCGAATCCCAACTCACCGATCAAATTAATACCATCAGGTCGCGAAATGAGCAGATGAAGAAACTGAATGATATTCAGTCAGTGCTCCTCAAGGTCAAGGGAATGTTCGAGAAAACCGAGGGCGATGCTAAGTTCGCCGATATTCCCGGCATTACCGACAAATTGCTGGCTGGCAAGACACCAGACGGAAAAGAAATCGAAAAGGCGCCGCTCACCGAGATGCGAGCGGTCGCTAAGGCTTGGCAGGATGCCGGCCTCGACCCGACTTATGGTGCCAAGTTGAGCGGCCCGCTTTGGGACAAGGTCGATTTTCGCTACAAGGACATCGAAGTTATGACCACCATGGTCAAATCTCAAATCGATTCCATGTCTAGCAGCTCGCAGATGGATATGGTGAGGCTGCAATCGCTGAACAACAAACGTTCCGAGGCCTTTGACACCATGACCAACAGCCTTAAGAAGCAGCAGGACAACAAGTCGTCGATCGTCGGTAATTTCAGGTAAGCACCGAGCAGCGTTTTCGGTATCTGAGTCAATAAGGGAGGTTGTATTTAATGAGCACGTCAGCAGTTGGAAGTACAGCGGGTACCAGCAGCGTCTACCTGGGGGCTGACGTTGGCAGTCTCAGCATTGAAGATGCGTTGCTTCTCGTTCAAATGGATCGAGTGCGGCTTTGCGAATCGCAGTTACAAGACCAAATCAACGCAATTCGCGACAAAAACGACCAGATGCGGAAGCTAAATGACATGAAAAGCCAGCTGCTCCAGCTCAAATCGGCCTTTGCCGATGATGCTAAGGGCGGCGACCCGCTGTCGAACCAAAGCAATTGGAAAAACAGTACCGATAAGATCAGGGATACCGCCCAGGCGCTCAGTGACGCCTGGAGCAAGGCAGGCCTTGATGCCAGCTACGTCGACAAGATCAAAAACGGATCGATCACGAAGGGCGAGATCGACGCCGCCGACCAGATCATCAAGAGCTCGGTCGATAGCCTCAGCAGCAGCTCGCAAATGGACATGGTTCGGCTGCAATCGCTTAACAACAAGCGAAGCGAAGCCTTCGACACCATGACCAACATGCTCAAGAAAGCTGCCGACAGCAAGTCGTCAGTAGTGTCCAATTTCCGTTAACAGAGCGCCCACGGAGTATTCGTCATGGCTGATTCAACGCCACTTACCGCAGGCCAGGAGGCCTACATTGCCAAGGCAAGCGAGCATTTCGCAGCGGGCGGCACGCTCGGTGATCTGCACGGCATGGAAGACCGCGACTACGAGGCGATGTACGCCGTCGCTCACGGCATGTATGCGCAGGAGAGATACCGAGACGCGCAAAAACTGTTCAACTTTTTAGTCGCCTGCAACCCGTTTGATCGCCGTTTTCACCAGGCGCTCGCGTCGTCACTCCAAATGACCGCCGACTACGAACAGGCCATCAGTTACTACTCCATGGCGTCTGTCATGGACATGAAAGATCCGATCCCCACCTTCCACACAGCGGAGTGCCTTGCCGCCCTGGGCCGAGTTCCGGAAGCCAGGGAGGCGCTGCAAATCGTGATCGAGCAGTCATCGTCGGCTTCGCACGCGTTGCTGAAGCAGCGCGCCACGGGCCTACTCGAACTCCTGTCACGCCAACCTTCCTGAGGGGGTACTTATGGCAACAACCATCGAACAGGGGTCCGGCGCTACACCGCGGATGCCCAGTACAGAGAACTATGCCTCCGCCATGCAGGCTATGGTGTCGGCTGTCGGCGCGAAGTTTGATATCAACGAAATTGTCCGGCTCTACACCGAGTCAAGCACCTCCAGCGACGTACGCCAGGCGGGTTCGAGCGCGCCCCGGGCAGGTGTGCCATCGATCGCCGCGCCAGCCATGTCCATGGACGACGCCGCACTGATGATTGGCGAGCTCCAGAGCAAGCTAATGGATCTGATGTCGCAGCAGCAGACAGGCGAGATCAAGTCGAATCAGATCGACATGAAGAAAAAAAACGCGCAGCAAATGGAGAAAGTTCAGAAATGGTTGGATGACCTCGCGGACGCTGCCAGCAAATCGAAGACAGCCGGCATCTTTGGCTGGATCAAATCTATTTTTACAGCGGTAGCGTCCGTGGTTGCGGCGGTGTTCGCTGTCGCGGCATCGCCCTTTACGGGTGGCGCTTCGCTGATTGTTGCAGCCATTGCAATCGGAGCGGCAATTCAGTCGGTTGGCAACCTGGTGATCAAGGGCCTGGAGGAACTCGGCGTTAAGGTTCCGGACTGGATCAAGATCACCATTAACAACGTGTTTTCAATCGGTGGCTGGGTTGCCGGCATAGCGAAAATCTTCAACGCAAGCGAGGAGTTACAGGGCTGGTTACAGATGGGGGTTGATCTGCTGGTAGGGATCGTGACTGGTGTTGCTGCGTGGCGAGCAATTAGCGCAACCGCAACCAAGCTCGCAGGAGCCGCTGAGGAAATCACCGAAATAACGGTGACGGCGATGAAAAACGCTGGCCAGAAGGTCTCTCAAGGCGCGCAAAAGTTGGGGGCTGGCGTCGACGCCACCCAGAACACGGTGAGCTTTGCGGCTGGCGCCACCGAGGGTGGGCTCAGGATCGCAGCGGCCAAAGCAGAAAAAGACGCCGGCAATGCGCTCGCCGACAAGATGGCCATCATGGCGCAGATCCAGAAGCTGGGAATGCTGATGGAACAGAACATCGACGACCTTAAGAAGATTGTCGATCAGATGCAAAGCGTCTTCAAGATCGTGAGCGACATGGTGCGTGGCGAGGCTGATATGAAGTCTCAGGTCAACGCCGCAATTGGTGGCCGCGGCCCAGCGGTCTAAGCCGCCAGTCGCATCGATCATGGCAATTGATGGCGCGGGTAGTCGCCCGCTTACGCCTCCCGCGCGCCAGCCCATTGACACCGATGGGGCAGCGCCTGCCGCAGCACTCAGGAAACGCGCACCCAGCACGCCGGTGGACGGACTCGCGGCCCTGGCTGAACGCGCTCCCGAGTTACCCACGGTATCGCGCCCGTCGCTCCCCGCCATTCGAGAGGACCTTCTCGACGGACTCTCGCCACAGGAGGCTTATGCGGCGTTGGCATCTCGGTGGTCCGAGAACCGGACCCAGAGCTTGGCCACACGTTTGGAGACAGCAGACCGGCTGCGAGTCCAGAACGCCCCGGTCCGCGAGCAGACCATTCAGAAGGCTGCGGACAACTTCTTCGCTCGGCTTTGGGACGGCCTGGTCAAGACAGTCACCAATAACCCGGCCGCCGCCATTGGCCTGGTGGTCACAACCGTCACGTCGATTGCTGGCGTGATTGCGAGTGCTGGCGCTGGCATTCCTGCGGCCATTGCCACCATTGCAGCCGCAGCCGCGCCCTTTGTCGCGGCGGTGGCCGCCAATGCCGGATTCGAACTCGACAAGCTGCTTTCCACGGGTATCGAACAGCTCTTGGTCATGGTTGGAGTCGATGAGAAATCCGCCTGGAAAGCAGCGCGGCTCACCGGCTCAGCCATCAACCTCGGGATCAGCATCGGCGCGGCCGTCGTGTCGGGTAACGTTGCGTCGTTTGACGTTACCCGGGTGGCAGATTTTGCTGGCGCCATTGCCGACGCTTTCGAAATGCGGGGCTCAGCAGTTAGCGCCATCAGCGATACAGTGAAGGGATTCGCCTCATTAGGTATTCTGATCGGTGGATCGATCGCGTCGGGTACCAACGTTCTCAACTACGGCGGGCTCGACAAGATCCTGGCCGGGGGCGAAGGCGTATTTAAAGACATCCTTGCAGCCTTCAGTCAGGGCTTTGATCCCACGAAGGTCGCCAACGCGGTCGCCGGTCTAGACAAATTGGTACCCCTGATCCAAAACCTGTTTCAGCAGGCCTATACCGACCTGCAAGCAAACGGCAATCTGATGGATGGCCTGCAGAAAAGTTGGCAGGCCATCATGGACCACGTTGCCGAGACCTCGAGTCTTGCTCAAGACACCCTTGCCATGCGGCAAGGGGCCAGATAGATCGCCTCACCTGTCAACCGCTCACGTATCGCCTTGGAGAGATCCATGACTTCAGTAAACCCCACCCTATCCGGTGCTACGCCACCGACCACCCAAATTCTCGTTGGTGCCTCAGACCCGAAGGCCAAGACACAAATGGCAAGCTTTGACCCCCTCGCCTTTGTCGACGGTTCAGGTGACGGCGTGTCGAACCCACGAGCTGGAACGCTCCTCATGCTGGGTATGCAAGCTCCCGCCGACCGCCAGGCTGGCGCGAGCCATGGTGATTCCGACCTTCAGCCACTTAGTGCCGCGGCCGACCGTCCTTTCAATCTGGCCGAAGTGAGCGCCATGTTCCTTGAATTCATGCTTTCCTACAGGCAGGCCGCTCGCCTCGATCGACAGTCGTCGCTTGAAGGCCAGATGAAAGAGTTGCTTGGCTCCGCGCAGAAAACCCGGGATGCGGCCCAGGCGAACTTCAGTGCCGCGTTGGCTCAGGGGATCGCCTCAATCGTGGGCGGAGCCATTCAGGGGGCCATTGGAGCCGTGCAATTCAAGGTGATGAGTTCGATGAAGCAAACGATGAACGCCAAGACGTCGGATGCCGAATTGAAGTCTCCCGTGCTGGAGGTTGAAGGACCAGGCGCAGGCGGCAAGTCAGGATCCGTATCGAATCACACCAGCGTGTCACTCGCGCCAGAGGGGGCACGCTCGAGCGCGCGCGCGAGCGGCCCGGCCAACCAGCACTATCTCGATGAAATCGAGAGTAGCGGTTTATCTAAGGGCACCCCTTCAAAAACCGCGAAAGTTCCCGACTCGCTCACCTCACAACAACAGAATCAAAAATTCGACTACCTCAGTTCCAGAAGCAGGCTTCTGGGGGAAATCAGCAGGTCCGGTGCCGGGCTGCTAGCCGAGGGGCCCGCGAAAGTCGTCCAGGCCGTGTATACAGGCGAGGCCGGTGTCGCGCAGGCCGAGTCCCAGGAGCACGAGGCAAACGCCAAGAAGGCCGAAGCCGCCTACTCGGCCTCGAACGAAGAGGCACAAACCGCCCGCGAAGCGTTCAACAAGGTGCTCGATATGGTCGCCGAGATCGATCGCTCGCGTTCCGAGACCAGCAAAGCGATCGCCCGGATCTGAATTTAAGAGGAGTCTCACCACGATGGACATGCCCTTTGAAGAGCTGGTTCGCCAGAGCAACGAACTCCTCGCCGGAAACCTCCGCAACCTGCAGCAGCCTGCACAAACCGGCCCGGCTTTGAACGCCGCCGCATTCGAGCGACTGTATGGATTCGGGTTCAGGTTGCTCGCCGCCGAACAGTTCGAGCAGGCGCTTTCGGTATTCGCTTTCCTGTTTGCCCAGCGCCCCACCGAGCCCCGCGTGCTGTCAGGCTTTGGCCACAGTCTGCTCGGGCTTGGCGATGTTGGGCAGGCCGCGATGATGCACTCGCTCGCCTACGCTGCCGAGCCGGAAAATCCTGCGCATGTGCTGGCCATGGCCGAAGACCTGATTGCCATGGAGGCCCCCATGGCAGCCGACCTCCTTCAGGCGGCCGAAACGCTGGCGGCCGATCCTCAGCACGCCGCCATCGCGGCCCGCGCGCGGGCGCTTCGCGAGTTGCTGAGCCAGGGTAGTTGATGGAAAGCGGGGCAACGCTCGACACCGCATCATGGGCAGACCCGCTCACCCCGCACGAGTTCCGCATGATGGCCGAAATTGGTCTGGTGGCCGCGGGACGGGGCTGGTTCGACCAGGCTTCAAGAATCTTCAACGCACTGATCGAGCTTTCCCCTGCCAGTTCATTGCCCCATATTGGGCTTGCGCTTGCTCTGCTGAACAGCAGTCGCCCTGAGGAAGCGGTTCGGGTGCTCGAGCGTGCAGAGGGACTGGTGTCTGCGCCGCCTTCAGCGAACACCACCCTGCAAATGTCCGATCCGCGCGACGATTCCGCGCTGATTCGCGCGTTTCACGGCGTGGCGCTTAAGCTATCCGGGCGAACATCCGAAAGTTTTAGGATACTTCGTGGCTTGATTGAGCGACCCTCGCAGGACCATGCAGGACGTATCGCTCGTCGCATGCTCGGATTGCCCGAGCCGCAGGAGGCTTGAAAATGATCGATCCAGCGAACCTTATCGGCGCTTTTGTCAGGTCAATGCCTGTTGACGTCCCAGCAACTTCACCAACCGCCAACACGCCAGACGTTGCACGCTTTCAGTTGGCCCTCGCAGATGTCCCCGGTGCTGAGGGCAATGGCGTTGCCGCTGTGTCGCAGGATGCTGCGTCGGTCGTGGTTGGCACGCAGCCGGCCTCGACGCAGGCTGAGCCAGCCGCACCCCGAACACTGGGCGACGCCATTCTTCAGGGGCTGCAGTCTGCCTCGAACGACATCACCAACGCCTGGCGCGCAACCGGCGAGGTCTTGAACAAGCCCGACATCACGGTGTCGGACATGCTGCGCGTGCAGACCATGTTGCTGCAGTCGTCGGTTCAGTATGAGTTGGTCGGGAAAGCGGTCAGCAAGTCCACCCAAAGCCTTGAAAATATTCTGAAGACCCAGTGAAAACGACCTCTTTGCCTGCTCTGAATGCTCTCTCGCGTCTGCTCGGGGTGCTCCTGCTCGGCTTCATCCTCGCGGGCTGTTCGGGGCGGGTTGAACTGCTCGCCTCGGTGCCCGAGGCAGACGCCAACGAGGTGATTGCTGCGCTCATCAATCAGGGAATTGATGCCAGCAAGGTCTCCGGCAAAGAAGGAATGGTCGGGGTCCGCGTGCCCGCAAACCAGTCAGCACGTGCGGTGGATACCCTTCGTGTCATGGGCCTGCCGCGCGAGCGTTTCGCGGGCATGGGCGAGGTCTTCCGGAAGGATGGACTCATTTCATCGCCTGTCGAGGAGCGTGCGCGATACCTCTATGCGTTATCGCAGGACCTGTCAGCGACGCTGTCACGCATTGACGGCGTACTGTTCGCGCGCGTACATCTGGTGCTGCCTGAGCGGGGTTCGGGGGGCGAGCCGCCAATGCCCGCATCGGCCGCCGTGTTCATCAAGCATCGATCCGAGGCTAACCTCGAGGCACTGCAGCCGCAGGTCCGTCGCCTTGTCACCAACAGCATTCCCGGGCTGACCAGCGATCGCGTCTCAACCGTACTGGTGCCCTCAGCGGTGGCACTCCCCGAATCGTCTGCGAGCCCCTCCAATGTGCTGGGGGTGCGCGTGGAATCCGGCTCCATCTGGAGTCTGGTCGCGCTCCTGATCATATTTGTGCTGATTGCAGCCGCGACCGCTGGCGCAGGGGTGTACTGGTTCCTGCGCCGCTCGGGGCGGATTGGCGCCGCGCCGGGCGATCGCGCGCCGCCCGCCCCATGAACCCCTCACAGGTGTTCGGTCAGCTGCCGGCCGATGTGGCCCGGAGCGTGACCGACTTCCTGTATAGCCCCGCCCGGGGGGCAAGCGCCGACCGATTGTCCCGCTGGGTGCCCGCCGGAATCGATCCCACCCAGCCGGGGCCTGCGCGCACGTTGGCGGGATTGCTGGGGGCTGCCGACGCTGAGCTCGACCCAGCCCAGCCGCTGCATCGGGTGGCGCTATTGCCGCAACCGCAGCTTTCTGGGCTGGCCCGGCGCGTTGCAATCGACGCACTTGAGTGGGCATTGCGCCGGGTGGTTCGCAATACCGAGCTGGCAAGGCTCGATGAGTGGGTTACTGAGGATGACTGGCACCGCATTTATCAATCGCCTCTCACCCATCCGGTCACTGATCGTCGCCTGGTCGGTGATATTGACGCGCTGGTCGACGCTTTACAGCAGCGCGGCTGGCGCCTGATCGAGCGCGCGAGCGAGGCGCTGCCGCGAGCGATAGGTCTGCGCCTCTTGCTCAAATGTCCGCTTTTCGATGGGGCATCGGCTTTGGCCCAAGGGTCTGGCGATCCAGACGAAGTCAACCTGGTCGTACGCAGTTACTCCACCTGGATTGAATCAGCGCGCCCTGATTGGGACAGTGCGCTCGCCAGGTTGGCAGCGACCACACGCGGCTGAGGATGCAATGACTTTTATCCGGCTGACAAATTCGAAAGCGCTCGGATCGGTTGATCCGTCAGACCCGGTACTGCCCGCCGCTGAGGCAGCCGCCTGGTTCGAGGCCTCCCAGCTCCTTGACCACGCGCGCGAAGAGGCGGCTCAGCTCATAGGCTCGGCCCGTCAGCAACTCGAGGCCGAACGGGCGCGTGGCTATCAGCAGGGGCTCGAGGAGGCACGGCTGGAGCTCACCGAACGGATGATCGAAACCGCGTCGCGGACCGTTGAGCTCTTCGCTTCCATCGAGCAGCGAATGGTCAGCCTGGTGATGGATGCCGTGCGTCGCCTGATGGCCGATTTTTCTGATAGCGAACGGGTGATGGCAGTCGTTCGAAGTGCTCTCTCGGTGCTTCGCAATCAGCGTCAACTTACGCTTCGGATCGCCCCCGATCATGTCGAGCACGTCCGTGCCCGTGCGTCAGAGCTATTGGAGCAGTTCCCCGGGGTGGGCATCCTCGATATCGTTGCCGACCCGCGTCTGAAGCATGACGCTGCCATCCTAGAAAGCGAGATCGGACTGGTCGAGGCCAGCATCGAGTCGCAACTGCAGGCTATTGAGCAAGGCTTCCAGAAGGTTCTGGGTAGCAGAGTCTGAGCACAATCATTTCAGGCCAACCGTGAAGAGCTTCGACTACCTCACCGACATGATGCGAATGGCGCTTGACGACACGCCTACGCTCATGATCAAGGGACGGGTTATCCAGGTGGTGGGAACCATCATCAAGGCCGTCGTTCCCGCGGTGAAGGTGGGCGAAGTCTGCATTCTTCGCAACCCGGGCGAAGACTTCGAAATGAAGGCGGAAGTCGTGGGCTTTTCCCGTGATGCAGCGCTTCTCACGCCGCTGGGCGACATGTACGGCATCTCCGCCTACACCGAGGTGACCCCCACTGGCCGCGCGCACATGGTTCCGGTGGGCGACGGGCTCCTGGGGCGGGTGCTTGACGGGCTGGGGCGACCCCTCGATGCTGACACCGCGGGCCCGCTGCAGGCCGATCGTTTCTACCCGGTGTTTGCCGACGCGCCTGACCCGATGAGACGTCGCATCATCAAGGATCCGATGCCGCTTGGGGTGCGCGCAATCGACGGCCTTCTCACCTGCGGTGAAGGCCAACGCATGGGAATTTTTGCAGCGGCAGGCGGCGGCAAATCCACGCTTCTCGGCATGCTGGTGAAGGGCGCCGCCGCCGATGTCATCGTCATCGCGCTCATCGGCGAACGTGGCCGCGAGGTTCGCGAGTTCATTGAGAACGAACTGGGTGAAGAGGGCTGTCGCCGCTCGGTGATCGTGTGCGCCACCTCGGACAAATCGTCGATGGAACGCGCCAAGGCCGCGTACGTGGCCACCGCCATCGCCGAATATTTCCGCGACCAGGGTCGAAAAGTTTTGTTTCTGATGGACTCGGTCACGCGGTTTGCGCGCGCGCAGCGCGAGATCGGACTGGCGGCGGGCGAGCCGCCCACCCGCCGTGGCTTTCCACCCTCGGTGTTTGCCACGCTGCCCAAACTCATGGAACGCGTCGGCATGAACGACCGCGGTTCGATCACCGCCCTATACACCGTCTTGGTGGAGGGTGACGACATGACCGAGCCGATCGCAGACGAGACCCGATCGATCCTTGACGGACATATCATTCTTTCGCGGAATCTGGCTGCGGCCAATCACTATCCGGCGATCGACATCCTGGCCTCAACCAGCCGTGTACAGAATGCGGTGGTCAGTCGGGAGCATCGCGCTGCCGCAGGACGCCTTCGCGAGCTCATGGCGAAATATGCCGAGGTTGAGCTTCTGGTGAAAATCGGCGAATACAAACGCGGCGGTGATGCAACCACCGATGAGGCCATCGACAAGATCGAGGTCATCCGTGAGTTCCTCAAGCAGCGCACCGAGGACCGGTCCCCGTTCGCGTCAGCCCAGGCGGGGTTGAGCAAACTTACCGGCCTTCAGATTCCTGCCACCGAGGTGGGAGCCGGCTGATGCAGCCTCTTGACGAACTCCTGTCAATCAAGCGCTTTCGCGAGCAGCAGGCCGACGCTGGCCTGCAGGTTGCGCGCGGGATACTTTCAGAGGCGCATCGCGGCGAGCAACAGCGTGAGCACGCGCTTGCCGAGTTCCGGGACTATGCCCGGATCGAGGAAGACACGCTCTATCGCCAGGTCATCAACCGCCGGGTCAAGGTCAACGACATTTTCAGGCTGCACGAAGACCTCGCCATCCTGCGCGCTGCCGAAGCCCAGCACGAGGCCGATCTTCAGAAGGCAAGATCCGTGCGCGAGGACGCCCAGAAGCGGCATATCGAGGCGCAGGGTACCGCCCGGGAAGCCCGCACCACGCGCGAGAAATTTACCGAACTCGTCACCCGCCATCACGCGGGCGTTGCGAAAGAGGC
>CAMBZS010000094.1 GCA_945872335.1 Bordetella parapertussis
AGATGCTCACCGAGGTGTACCGCGCCATGCAGGCGGGCAATCGTGATCTGGCCGATGACCTGTTCGAGATCTACCTGCCGCTGGTTCGCTATGAAACTCAGGCGGGGGTGTCGCTTGCCTGGCGCAAGGAGATCCTGCGTCGCCGGGGCGCCATCCGCAGCGCGCGCGTGCGCGCGCCCGGGGTGCAGCTGAACGCTGATGAGCATGAAGATCTCACAAGGATGATGACGAGAATCGACACCAAGCTCGAGGCGCTTCGCGGGCGCCAGGCCTGAACCAGCGCCCTGTCATCGGCGCCGAAACCCGGCGCACGAAAGGACCGTTCTGATGCAACTGGATTGCGTGATTCGTGGTGGAACCGTCGTTAACGCCGACGGTGTATCGAGCGCCGATGTGGGGATCGTGGGCGAGAAGATCGTCGCGCTCGGAAGTGCGCTCCCCGCGGCCCGGCGAGAGATCGATGCACGGGGCCGGCTGGTGATGCCGGGTGGGGTCGACAGCCACTGCCACATTGAGCAGGTCTCCTCCTTCGGCATCATGTGCGCCGACGATTTTCATTCGGCTACCGTGTCGGCGGCCTTTGGTGGCACCACCACGGTGATTCCGTTCTGCGCGCAGCATCGCGGTGACCGGATCCCCGAGGTGCTTGCCGACTATCATCGGCGCGCCGCCGAGAAGGCGGTGATTGACTATGGCTTTCATCTGATTGTGGCCAACCCCGACGGCGATACGCTTGCTCGCGACCTGCCCGAGGCGATCGAAACCGGCATCCGTTCGTTCAAGATCTTCATGACCTATGACCGGATGCGGCTCCATGATGAGCAGATTCTCGATGTGCTCATGACTGCGCGCAGCCACGGCGCGCTGGTGATGGTGCACGCGGAAAACCACGGCATCATCAGCTGGCTCGCTGGCCGCATGGTGGGCCAGGGGCGGGTGGCGCCTCGCTATCACGCGATCTGCCACACGCGCTCCTCCGAGGCCGAAGCGATCAATCGGGTGATTGCGCTCGCCGAAGTGGTCGACACCCCCATCCTCATCGTGCACGTCAGCACGATCGAAGGAGTGGCTGCCATCCGCGAGGCGCAGGCGCGTGGGGTGAAGGTCTATGGCGAGACCTGTCCGCAATATCTCTTCCTTACCGCCCGCGACATCGACCGCGGGCTGGAAGGCGCGATGTTCTGCTGCTCGCCGCCGCCGCGCGACGAGGCCGCGCAGGCGGCCTGCTGGCAGGGGCTCAAAGATGGCGCGCTCGCGGTCTATTCGTCCGATCATGCGCCCTACCGCTACGACGCAAGCGGCAAGCTTCCCAAGGGCGAGAAGACCACCTTCAAGGAAATGGCCAATGGCGTACCGGGGCTCGAATTGCGTCTGCCTCTGCTCTTTTCCGAAGGCGTGGGCAGTGGCCGAATCAGCTTGCCTGAATTCGTGAACCTCACCGCCACCCGTCATGCCGAGATCTACGGCTTGCCCGTCAAGGGTCGGATCGCGCCTGGCTGTGATGCCGACATCGCAATCTGGGATCCAGCGCGCCGGGTGAAGGTCGACGCGGCGCTCCTTCACGACAACACCGGCTATACGCCCTACGCCGGGCGTGAGCTCACCGGCTGGCCGGTGGTGGTACTTGCGCGTGGTGAGCAGCTGATCGATCAGGATGCCGCCCCCGGGGCGATCCAGGCCGCGCGCGGCCGCGGCCGCTTTCTCGCGCGCGAGCGCTCCGATGCGCTCCGTCCGGCCGGGCGGGTCATCCCCGAGGTCGCGCAGCTCTCGCAGTGGGGTGATTCGCTATGACCCGCAAGCTCCACATCGCCGCCGCCCAGATGGGCGGCGTTCATCTGTCCGACACCCGCGAGCAAGCAGTGGCGCGGTTGCGCGCGCTTCTTGCTCAAGCGCACGCGCGCGGCGTGAAATTTGTGGTGTTCCCGGAGCTCGCGCTCACCACTTTCTTTCCGCGCAAGTGGTATGACGATCAGGCTGAAGTCGATGCCCGGTTTTTCGAGCGCGACATGCCCTCCGCGGTGACACAGCCGCTCTTTGATGATGCGCGGCGCTACGGCATCGGGTTTTATCTGGGCTATGCCGAGCTCACGCAGGAGGCGGGGGTCACCCGTCGATTCAATACCGCGATTCTGGTGTCCCCGGCGGGCGCCATCGTTGGTAAATACCGCAAGGTGCATCTGCCTGGCCATGCCGATTTCAAGCCGCAGGCAGCGTTTCAGCACCTGGAAAAAAAATATTTTGAAGTCGGTGATCTGGGTTTTCAGGCCTGGCGTTCGCAGGACGCCATCATCGGCATGCTGATCTGTAATGACAGGCGGTGGCCGGAAGCCTTTCGCGCGCTTACGCTCCAGGGCGCCGAACTCATTACGCTCGGCTTCAACACGCCGACCGAGAATCTGCACTACCCAGAGCCGCCGGCGTTGCGCGTGCACCACCATCTGATCATGGCGCAGGCCATGGCGTTCATGAATGCCACCTGGCTGGTCGAGACCGCCAAATGCGGTTTCGAAGACGGCAACCGCATGTTCGGCCACTCGGTGATCGTGGCGCCCACTGGCGAGATCGTGGCGAAGTCGGCCTCCGAAGACGATGAGCTGATCAGTGTGGAGGCGGATCTCGACCTGGCGCAGAACCTGAAGAAGACCATGTTCAACTATGCGGCGCATCGGCGCCCCGAGCACTATCGCATCCTGATCGACCGGGTGGGTGCGGAAGTCACGCCTGCCAACGGATAGCCAGTCCGCGCCGCACCATCGCGGGGCGGCACGGCGTTTGCAATATTGATACATCGGCCTGTTCACGGGCCGCTTGACCACCAAGGAGGAAGCATGAAACGACTCGCTCTGAAGGCCCTTCTCACTCTCTCGATCGGTGCTGTGTCAATGGCGGCTGGTGCGCAGGACAAGCCCATGCTCGCGGGTGTGGACGGGACGTTCGCTCCGCACGCCATGCCCAGGCTTGGCGGCGGTGTGGAGGGCTTCAACGTCGACCTCATCATGGAAATCGGCAAGCAACTGGGTCGCAAGATCGAGATCCACGCAGCCGAATTCTCAGGTCTCATTCCAGCCATGAATGCGGGCCGGATCGACTTTGTTGGCGCCCCAACTACGGTCACGCGCGAGCGTGCGCAGAACCTGCTCTTTACCGAGGGCTATCTCAATACCTACTACCAGTTCCTGGTGCCTGCCGGAAAGCCCGACCTGAAGTCGCTCGACGACCTGAAGGGCAAACTCATCTCGGCCAACAAGGGCTCGGCCTACGACAAGTGGCTTGCCGACAATGCCGGCAAATACGGCTTTCGCCATGAGTCGTACCCCACCAACTCGGATGCGGTTCAGGCGGTGCTCTCCGGCCGCGCCGAGGCCACGCTGGGGGGCAACACGGTGTCGGCCTATGCCGCGCTGCGCAACAAGGGCAAGCTCACGCTTACCACGCTCAAGGTTGACGAAGGTCTGGTATGGGCTGCGGTGTTTCGCAAAGACGACGCGAAAACCCGTAACCAGGTCGACGAAGCGATCGAGTGCCTGAAGAAAAACGGCACGATCGCTCAGCTTCATGAAAAGTGGTTCGGCGTAAAGCCTGAAGCCGGGTCGGCCGCGGTGACCTTGTACGCGGGCTACGGCGTACCGGGGCTCCCCGGGCATGAGGCGACGCCCCACGAGCCGAAGTGCAGGTAAGCGCACCGCCCGCCGCCCATCCGGGCGCGGCCATGGGCGCGGCGGGCCCCGAGCAGTCGGGCCTCGAGCAGTCGGGCCCGCCGCTCCTTGCCATCCGCGGTCTGCGCAAGAGCTTTGGCGCAACCGAGGTGCTGCGTGGTATCGACCTGTCGATCGCGCGGCGCGAACTCGTCTTCATCATCGGCCCGTCCGGGTCGGGAAAATCGACGCTGCTTCGCTGCTGTAACCGACTGGAGGAGCCTTCCTCCGGCGAGATCTGGTTTGAAGGCTCGAATCTGCTCGCACCGGGCACCGATCTCAATGCCATGCGCAGGCGGATCGGCATGGTATTTCAATCGTTCAATCTTTATCCCCACCTCAGTGCGCGCGACAACGTGGCGCTTGCGCTCATTCATGTGCTCAAGCACCCGCGTGATGAGGCGCATGCACGCGCGATCGAGGCCCTTCGCAAGGTGGGCCTTGCAGACCGCGGAAATGCCAAGCCCGGTGAACTCTCCGGGGGCCAGCAGCAGCGCGTGGCGATCGCCCGGGCGCTCGCGCTCGAGCCCGCTATCGTGCTTTTCGATGAGCCCACCTCGGCACTCGATCCCGAGCTCGTCGGGAGCGTGCTTGCTGTGCTGCGCGAATTGCGATCGGCCGGCATGACCATGATGGTGGTCAGCCATGAAATGGGCTTTGCGCGCGGGGCCGCCGATCGCGTGGTCTTCATGGAGAGCGGGCAAATCATCGAGCAGGGGCCACCCGCGCTGATCTTCGGGCCGGAGGCCCCCGCTCGGATCCGGGAATTCGTGGCCAGCGTGGAACACCGCTGATGGGGCGGCAGGCTCCCGAGTGTCGCCGATGACCGGCCTGATCGACACCTTCTTCAACCTGCAGGTGATGTTGCAGTACCTGCCGAAGGTGCTCGAAGGCATGGGGATCACGATTGTGCTTGCGCTCGCGGTGGTGGCCAGCGGGCTCGCGCTGGGGCTTGCGCTGGGGGTGCTCCGAAGCTTTCAGATCCGGGTGCTGAACGCACTGATCGTGCTCTTTGCCGACGTGTTCCGGGCGGTGCCGCCGCTTGTGATCCTGATCATCATCTACTTCGCCCTGCCGACCGTCGGTGTGCGGTTTTCGGGCTTTGCATCGGCCTGGATCGGGCTGTCGCTGGTGCTTGCCGCGTTTGCCGAAGAAATCGTGTGGGCAGGCATTCTGTCGGTGCCACGCGGGCAGTGGGAAGCGGCGCGCTCGAGCGGACTCGGTTTCTCACAGGCGCTGCGCCTGGTGGTGCTGCCGCAGGCTGTGCGCCTTACGGTGGCGCCGCTCACCAGTCGTGCCATTGTCATCACCAAGAACACAGCGCTTGCATCGGTGGTGGCGGTGGGAGAAATCCTGTATCAGGCGCAGGCCGGCTATTCGTTTTCCTACAACCCATCGCCGCTCACGCTTGGCGCCATCGCCTACCTGATCCTGTTTGTCCCGCTGGTCTGGTTGGGGCGCTGGATCGAAACGAGGTTTGCATGGAAGCGCTGATCGACGGCTTCTTCAACCTGCAGATCCTGCGCGAGTCGCTGCCTTATCTCGCGCAGGGCCTGGGGATGACGCTGCTGCTGAGCCTGGTCGCGGTACCGCTCGGCTTTGCGGGGGGGCTTGCGCTTGCGCTCGCGTCCACCGCGCGGTCGCGTACGCTGCGCTGGTCGGCAGTGATTTACACCGACCTGTTCCGGGCGTTTCCGCCGCTCGTCCTGTTGCTGTTTGTGGCGTTCGGACTGCCCTTTCTGGGTTTCAAGCCGCCGCCGTTCGTGGCGGTGGCCATCGCGTTTCTGCTCAACACCTCTAGCTATTACGGTGAAATTCTTCGGGCCGGCATTGAATCGGTGGCGACCGGGCAGCATGAGGCGGCACGCTCGACCGGGCTCTCGCGCTGGCAGAGCCTGCGTCTGGTCGTGCTGCCGCAGGCAGTCCGCAATGTCGTGCCCGATCTGATCAGCAATACACTGGAGGTAGTGAAGCTCACCTCGATCGCGAGCGTGGTTGCGCTGCCTGAGCTGTTGTATGCCGCGCGCCAGGTGCAGTCGGTGACCTACAACGCCTCGCCCGTGATCGCAGCGGGGCTTCTGTACCTGTTACTCCTCTGGCCGCTTGTGCGTCTTCTGTCCCGCTACGAGCGTAAGGCGGTCAGCATCCGCTAAAAGGTGAGAACCATGTCCCAGCGTATTCTCGTGATCAATCCCAACAGCACGCAGGCGGTTACCGACGGCATCGACCAGGCGCTCGATCCGCTGCGCCTCGCCGGGGGCCCGGTGTTCGAATGTGTCACGCTCGCCGAGGGCCCGCCAGGCATTCAGACCCAGCGCGATGTGGACGGCGTGATTGCACCGCTTTCGAAGCTGATCGCGTCGCGCGACCATGATTGCGATGGCTTCGTCATTGCCTGCTATAGCGACCCTGGCCTCCACAGCGCGCGTGAAGTAACGCGTAAGCCCGTGCTCGGCATCTCGGAGTGCGGCGTGCTGACCGCGCTCACGCTTGGCCATCGCTTCGGCGTGATCGCCATTCTCGCGGGATCGATTCCGCGCCATCTTCGTTACCTGGGCGCCATGGGTGTCATGGACCGCCTGGCCGCCGAGTTGCCTGTGGGCCTCCAGGTGACCGAGCTCGCCGATGCGGGGCGCACGCGCGAGCGGCTGATCGCCACCGGCCGGCAGCTGGTCAACGATCACGGCGCGCATGTGGTGGTCATGGGCTGCGCGGGCATGGCGCAGTACCGGAAGGCGCTTGAAGACGCGATTGGCGTGCCGGTGGTCGAGCCCACGCAGGCGGCGGCTGGCATGGCGCTCGCGCGCGTGCGACTCGCCGGGGTGTAGGCGCTCAGGCGGTTCGCACAGCCCGGTGCGGATCGCGTGGCGGTGCGCTCGCCGCGCTTTACCCGGGTGGCGGCGTGCGCGCCGCGATGACCTCAGACGAGCGCCCGCGCCGTGGCGTCGGCTGCCATGCGGATGGCTGTGTTGGCTTCCGGGATCACGCGCATCATGTTCACGAAGCCATGAATCTGCCGTTCGAAGCAGACGTACTGCGCCTGCGTGCCGGCTGCGCTCAAGGCGTCGGCATACTGGCGGCCTTCGTCACGAAGCGGGTCATAGCCCGCTGTCAATACCATGGCAGGTGGCAGCCCCGACAGGTTGGCAGCAAGAAGCGGCGAGGCCCGCCAGTCATTCGGGTTGCCGTCGCCTCCCATGTAGTGGTCGCGAAACCAGCGGAGCGCCTCGGCGGTGAGCAGATACCCTTCGCCGTTTCGCTGGTGAGAGTCGGCAATCTGCCGCATGTCGGTCACGGGGTAGATGAGGAGCTGAAAGCGCAGCCACGCCTCGCCTGCATCGCGTAGCGCGATCGACACGACGGCTGCGAGATTGCCGCCTGCGCTGTCGCCGCCCACGGCGATACGGTCCGGGTCAATTCTCAGTTCCTGTGCATGCTCACGTACCCAGCGCGTCGCCGCGATGCAGTCATCGACTGCCGCCGGGAAACGATGCTCTGGCCCGAGACGGTAGTCGACGGAAATCACCGAAAAACCGCCAGCGAGCGCAAGCTGGCGGCAGACGATGTCGTGGGTATCGAGATCGCCGATCACCCAGCCGCCGCCGTGAAAGAACACCAGCGCGCCGCGCAGATCGTCACCCGGCGTGCCGCGGTAGATGCGGATGCCAAGATCGCCACCGGGCCCTTGAATTCGTTTGTCGTGAATCAGCGAGACGGTGGGCGGTTCGGACTGCGCGAAAAACCGCCGATTGCGGTAAGACACCCGCGCAAGAGGCGGGGGTTCGGCGTGCATGGGCGGCACGCCCTTTTCTTCGATCAGTTTGAGGATGGCGGCGGCGTTTGGATCAAGCATGGTCTGGGGCTCCTTGGGGCGAGGCGGCTTGTGGCAGGTGATCAGCCCGAGCTGGCGGGTCGGGGCCTGATTCGCATGGGGGTAATGGCTGCGCCCTTTTGCAGCCCGACTCCCGAGGTGCGCTCGGCGGGGCCCGGCGCGCGTGCGAGCCGCGCCTCGTGTGCAAGAAGCGCTGCCTTGCGTTCGAGCCCGCCTGCAAAGCCGGTGAGCGAGCCGTCTGCGCCCACCACCCGATGGCAAGGTCGGATCAGTGTCCAGGGGTTGCGACCCACGGCCTGGGCAACGGCGCGCACCGCGCGCGGCCGGCCCACTCGCGAGGCAAGCTCGCCGTAGGAGATGGTGGTGCCGAGCGCAATGGAATCGAGCGCTTCCCAGACGGCGCTTTGCAGGGCGGTGCCGCGCGCGACAAGCGGAAGCTCGAACCCTGTTCGGCGCCCCTCGAAATAGTCGCCCACCTGAAGTTGTACCCGACGAAGCAGGAGACAGTCTCGACCGTCTTCACAGCCGGCGAGGTCGGGCAGATGCCGCGCGCCGCCGAAATGCAGACCGCAGAGCGTCTGCGCGTCGCCGACTGCCACCATTGCCCCGAGCGGCGTGTCAAACCACAATGCGCGCATTCGAGATCTCCTCCGACCGGTGTTTAATTTGTCGCAACTGTATCCGATTCTGAATCGGGTCCCGCCGGCGGGGAGCGCGCACACGCCGTTGCGGGGAGCGGTGCGCCTTCGATCCTGATGCCCGCATTTTGTGTACATTGCATGACAATCAGCCGAATTTGGCCAGTGCTTCAACTGAAACGACGAAAGGCATCACCATGACGAGACAGGGATTGAACACGCTTTCCAATGCCGAGCGCCGGGCGCAGCTGCGCGCGCGTATTCAGCGCGGCAAGCTCACGATCGCGCCGGGCGTGTTTGAAATGATCTCGGCGAAGATCGCCGACTCCATGGGGTTCGAGGCGCTCTACATGACCGGTTACGGCACGGTCGCGTCCTACCTGGGGCTGCCCGATGCGGGCCTCGCCACCTACTCCGACATGGTGAACCGGGTGGCGCAATTTGCGAGCATCACCTCCACGCCCATGATCTGCGATGGCGACACCGGCTACGGTGGCCTCCTTAATGTAATGCACACCGTTCGCGGCTATGAAGCCGCGGGAGCCTGCGCGATCCAGCTCGAAGATCAGCAGTTTCCGAAGAAGTGTGGCCATATGCTGGGCCGCAAGGTGGTGAGCGCCGAGGAAATGGCCGCCAAGATCCGGGTAGCGGTCGAAACTCGCAGCGATCCGAATTTCCTGATCATCGCGCGCACCGATGCCCGCACCACCCACGGGCTCGACGAAGCGATGCGGCGTGCCGAAGTGTATGCGCGCGCGGGCGCCGACCTGTTGTTCATCGAGAGCCCTGAGTCCGAGGAAGAGATGCGTACGCTCGGCCGCTCGTTTGATCTGCCGCTGGTGGCCAACATGGTCGACGGCGGACGCACGCCGGTGCTCACCCACGCGATGCTGGCCGAGATTGGCTATTCGCTTGCGATTTTCCCGGCCTCGGCCTTTCTCGCCACCGGCGCGGCGGTGCGCTCGGTTTACGAGAAGCTGCGCGCTGACGGGTCAACGGCCGGCATGACGCAGCCGCTCTACCCCTTCCCCGAGTTTTCGCAGATGATGGGTTTTGACTGGGTGGCAGCGTTTGACAAGGCGCACGCCGACTCCGAAGGCTGATCCACTGTTCATCAGGACTGCCCTGCCCGGCAGTCCGCGTTCTAAACCGGCGCGCGGTTATGGCGCTGTCTCAAGGAGCCTCGCAACATGCCCGACCACCTTGGTTACCGGAAGATTTTCGGGGTCACCGGCCCGTCCACCAACACCATCGTTCAGCCGGACTTCGATGATCTTCGCCCGATTGGTGTCACCAATCACTACAGCCGGATCATCATCCCGAACATGCCGGTGAACAACAACGAAGACTTTCTGCGCCTGGTGAAGGCGATCATGGGCGAGACGCTGGCCGCGATCGAGGTGCTGAAAAGTTGCGAAATGCAGTATCTGGTCATGGGCATGTCGGCGACCACATTCTGGGATGGCCGCAAGGGTGCCGAGGCCTATGTGAAGCAGCTCTCCGAGCATGCTGGTGTGGGCGTGTCATGCGGGTCGTTTGCCACCGCTGCTGCGCTTGAGACGCTGGGCGCCAAACGCATCGCGTTTTTCTCGCCCTACTTCGAAGTGGCCAATGAGCAGGTGCGTCGCTTCTATGAGGACAGTGGCTTTACCGTGGTGCGTGACGTGTGTCTGAAGCGCCCCAGCCCGGTGTTGATCGCCCACTCCACCGACGAGATGTGTCGCAAGGCGATCCGCCAGCTGGACGGTGACGACATCGATGCCATCGTTCAGGTAGGCACCAATCTGTCCATGATCCGGCTGGCTGCGGCGGCCGAGCTGTTCCTGGGCAAGCCGGTGATTGCCATCAACACCGCCACCTATTGGCACGCATTGCGCACCTGTGGCATTCAGGACCGGATGGCGGGCTACGGGTCGCTGCTCGAGTTTCACTGAGCAAGCCCGCCAACGCCATCAATACGAGCGCGGCATGCCCAGCACATGCTCGCCGATATAGGCCAGCACCATGTTGGTGGAGATGGGCGCAATCTGCTGAATGCGGGCCTCGCGCCATTTGCGTTCCACATCGTATTCACGCGCATAGCCAAAACCGCCGTGGGTCTGCATGCAGGCCTCGGCCGCGTGCCACGAAGCTTCGGACGCCAGCAGCTTGGCGATGTTGGCATCGTCGCCGCACGGCAGCCCCGCTTCGAAAAGCGCCGCCGCTTTTCGAAGCATGAGATCGGCTGCCTGCGTTTCGGCATAGGCGCGGGCAATTGGAAACTGGATGCCCTGGTTCTGGCCGATAGGCCGGTTGAACACCACGCGTTCGCTCGCATATTTCGACGCGGTGCGGATGAACCAGCGGGCATCGCCAATTGACTCCGATGACACCAG
This sequence comes from Bordetella parapertussis, assembly GCA_945872335.1. GTDB lineage: Bacteria > Pseudomonadota > Gammaproteobacteria > Burkholderiales > Burkholderiaceae_E > SYIM01. Next base: position 10,541 of record CAMBZS010000094.1, read on the forward strand.
AATCCGCTCGGCATTCATGCCGTCCAGGATGTAGCGAAAGCCCTTGCCTTCCTCGCCGATCAGGTTTTCGGCGGGCACGCGTGCGCCCTCGAAGAACACCTCGGTGGTGTTGTGGTTGGTCATTGCCTTGAGCGGGCGGATTTCCAGCCCTTTGCCGCGGCACTCGCGAATATCCACGAGAAATACCGAAAGCCCTTCGGTTTTCTTTTTCACCTCGTCAAGCGGTGTGGTGCGTGCAAGGAGCAGCATCAGGTCGGAATAAAGCGCGCGCGAGGTCCAGACCTTCTGGCCGTGGATCACGTAGTGGTCGCCATCGCGCACCGCGCGGGTTTTGAGCCGCGTGGTGTCCGAGCCCGTGGTGGGCTCGGTGACGCCAAAGGCCTGCAGACGCAGCTCGCCGCTGGCGATCTTAGGCAGATAGCGGCGCTTCTGCTCCGGCGAGCCATGGCGAAGCAGCGTGCCCATGATGTACATCTGCGCGTGTGCGGCAGCGGCGCTGCAGCCCTCGGCATGGATTTCCTCGAGGATGATGGATGCTGCGCGAAGGGGAAGTCCCGCGCCGCCATATTCTTCGGGGATGAGCGCTGCGAGATAGCCCGCATCGGTCATCGCCTGAACAAACTCGGACGGGTAGGCTTCCTGTGCCTCCAGATCACGCCAATACTTGCCGGGAAAATCCTGGCAGATGCGGCGCACGCTCTCGCGGATGTCGGGATAGTCTTCACCGAGCGGAATGCTGACGCCTGCCTGGTCGGCGGCACTTGCCTGATGTGTGCTCATTGGTCGTTCTCCCTGAAATCACTTGCCCTTGAAGACGGGCTTTCGCTTTTCGTTGAAGGCGCGAATGCCTTCATAGCGGTCTTCGGTTTCCACCAGATGGTTGTAGGCCTCGACTTCAAACCGGTAGGCGGTCTTCAATTCCATCTGCAGGCCGAAGTGAATCGATTTCTTCGCCTGCCGAACCGATAGCGGTGCATTGCCGGCAATCGCCCGCGCGGTTTCAAGCGCTGCGGGCATCAAGTCTGCCGGTTCGCAGACGCGATTGACCAGCCCCCAGTCGGCCGCCTGCTGCGCGCTGAAAGGTTTGGCGGTGAGAATGATTTCCTTTGCGCGGCGCTCGCCCACGGCGCGGGGCAGGTTCTGTGTGCCGCCACCGCCCGGCATGATGCCGATCGACACTTCGGTGAGCGCAAAACGCGCAGTATTGGCCGCGTAGAGAAAATCGCAGGCGAGCGCGGTTTCGAGCCCGCCCGCATAGGCGTGGCCGTTGATGGCTGCGATGATGGGCACAGGCACCTCAACCAGTGTCCAGTAGGCGCGCTCGAAGAGTTCGTGTTGCGCCACCCACTGTTGCTTGGTCATGCCGTTGCGCTCTTTCAGATCGCCGCCTGCGCAGAAGATCTTGTCGCCTGTGCCAGTAAGGATCGCACAGCGTACGTCGCCCGCGTCATCGGTGAGCCTGCGCCACAGATCGAGCATGTCATGGCCCATCTGGGTGTTGATGGCGTTGGCAACCTCGGGGCGGTTCAGCCGTATGACGAGCACATGCGGCTCGACCATTTCGAGCGCGAGGGTGGCGTATGAGGGGAAGTTCATGCGGTGGGTCCTTGATGAGTGGGTCCGACTCGAGATTGAAAGGTGCACATGGCGGAGGATGCGAGGTACCGATGTTCGGAGTCAGTCAGCATCCCTGGCGATTCATGCGAGCCCGGAGCGTAGTTCGCGGAGGGGGTTATCTGTTCAGACGTTGAACCGGAAGTGCATGACATCCCCGTCACGCACCACATAGTCCTTCCCCTCCAGACGCATCTTGCCTTTGTCCTTTGCGCCGTTTTCGCCCTTGCAGGCGATGTACTCGTCGTAGGCGATGGTTTCGGCGCGAATGAAGCCGCGCTCGAAGTCGGTGTGGATCACGCCTGCGGCTTGCGGCGCGGTCGCACCCACGCGCACGGTCCAGGCACGCACCTCTTTTTCGCCAGCGGTGAAATAGGTTTGGAGACCCAGGAGCTTGAATGCTGCGCGGATCACGCGGTTCAACCCCGGCTCCTCCATGCCGATATCGGCAAGGAACACCATCTTGTCGTCATCGGACAGATCGGCGATTTCAGCCTCGATCGCAGCACACACGGGCACCACCACTGAGTTTTCGCTGGCAGCATGACGCATGACCGCTTCGAGGTGAGGATTATCGGCAAAGCCTCCCTCTTTCACGTTGGCCACATACATCGTGGGTTTGGCGGTGATGAGGCAAAGCGGCTTCAACACCGCCTTTTCCTCTTCATAGAGGTCGAGTGAGCGTACCGGCCTGGCTTCGTTCAGCACGGCCATGCATTTCTCGAGTGCCGCGACCAGGCGCTGCGCTTCCTTGTCGCCGCCGGCACGTGCCGCTTTCGAGTAGCGCACCAGCGCCTTGTCGACCGTGGCCAGATCGGCAAGCGCGAGCTCGGTGTTGATGATTTCGATATCGGAGAGCGGATCGATCTTGCCGCTCACATGAATCACATTGCTGTCTTCGAAGCAGCGCACCACATGCACGATGGCGTCGGTCTCGCGGATATTGGCGAGGAACTGGTTGCCCAGCCCTTCGCCCTTGGAGGCGCCCGCCACCAGCCCGGCAATGTCGACAAACTCGACCGTCGCGGGCAGTACCCGCTGGGGTTTGGCGATTTCAGCGAGCGCGGCAAGTCGTGGGTCGGGGACTTCGACAATGCCGACGTTGGGCTCGATCGTGCAGAAGGGGTAGTTTTCGGCAGCGATACCGGCCTTGGTCAGCGCATTGAACAGCGTGGACTTGCCGACATTGGGCAGGCCGACAATTCCGCATTTGAGGGACATGGCGATTCCTTCGGAGCTGCGCGCGGCGTGGGCGACGCGGCGGGGAGCGCCATTGTACTGACCCTGTTCAGTCCGCGAGTCGCGCAAGCACCCGCACGTGAAGCGGCCGCACGAAGGTGGCGCCGCCCGGGGCCATGAAAGGCTCAAAGGCGGCCCGCACCTCGGCCACTTTGGCGTCGTCCAGGCGATGGTCGGCATAGCTTGGCCGCATCTGTTTGGTCTCGAACGCCTCGAAGTTCGAGAAAGTGCTGGAGAGCCCGAAATGCCGCTCGGCGATCTGTTGCCACTTCCCGGTCTGGGCGATCGCCTGATCGAGCGCGCGCTGCGCGGCCGCGCGCACAACGCCCTCGTCGTTGAAGAGCCGGATCAGCGAATTGAAGGCACCCCCATAGACCGGCTCGGAGACATAGAAGAGACCGCCGGGCTTGACCACGCGCGCCACCTCGCCGATCGCCTGATCGATGAGGGAAAGCGGCACGTGATGAAGCGACTTCAGCATGATTGCCAGATCGAAGCTCGCATCGGCAAACGGAACGGCTTGCGCACCCGCCTCGATGAACTCGATACCGGGTTGCGGGTTTGCGAGGTTCTTGCGGTGCTGGACGGCATCGATCTCGAGGGCTGCGATCGAGCAGCGCGGAAACCGGGTCGCCAGCCGGCGCGCCAGGTCTGCCGGCCCACATCCGAGTTCGATGATGCGCTGGGCGTCAAGCCGCGCAATGGCGTGGAGTTCGTCAAGTTCGTCGGTGATCAGCGGAACGCGGTCGGGGTCGGCGGCGACTTTCATCGGGGCATCTCGGAATCGTAAGGTGACCGACGGTAGCGCCGTCCGGCCAGCGGGGTCAAGGCGCGGGTCCGCTCGCAACCGGGCGAGGCCGGGCAAAGCCCGACCGCGTCGAGTGTGGTCCGGTGGAGCGATACCCGCACCGATTGCGTCAACCGTCAACAATGCCTACTCTT
>CAMBZS010000095.1 GCA_945872335.1 Bordetella parapertussis
CCATCCGCGAACGGTTCACAATGATGACCCGTGCCCGGGTGGAAATCCCGAACCAGGTGATGCCGTCGGCGGTTGCAGGCGCGCGCAGGCTCGCTGGAATTCTTGCCTCCAGGCGTTCGGAGCGCACCGGGCTGAACAGCCCTTCGGCTTGTGCTTTCCATAGCCGGGCGGCATCCACCAGCAACAGGACATCCGCCGGGCTTGCCCGACCCTCGGTGCGGAGCCGCTCAAGCAGCGCTTCATCGCCGGCCTCGATCCGGTTGATGCGGATACCGGTGGTGCGTGTGAAGTTGGCGTAGAGCGCTTCGTCGGTCTGATAGTGACGAGCAGAGTAGAGGTTGACGACCGGTGTTTGCGCGGGTGCGGTGAACGGCAGCGCGAGGCAGAGGAGGGCAGCGGTTCGGATGATCGCGTGTTTCATGATCGGAGCGCGCCTCGTGAGGCGCTTCAGGTGGAATCACGCAAGTTTAATAGGAATGAGAACCATTCGCAATTAAAAGCGTCGTAAGGCGACGGTAAGCGTCGCGACCGACACTGCAAGATGACCCAGGGAAATCATCATGGCAACGAACAACAAGTCACTGTCGGCCTTCCATCATCGCTCGATCACCGATCGGGCAGCGTTCTGGGCTGAGCAGGCCGAACTGATCGAGTGGCACAAGCCGTTCACCCGAGTGCTCGATGACTCGCAGCTGCCCTTTACGCGCTGGTTCCTGGGCGGCGAAACCAACCTCTGTCACAACGCGGTGGACCGGCATCTGCCTGCGCTGGCCGACAACCCGGCGCTGATCTTTGTCTCCACTGAGACCGGCGTGGAGCGAACCTACACCTTCTCCGAACTGCACGCGGAAGTCATGCGGATGGCGGCGGTGATGCAGTCACTCAACGTGAAGCGTGGTGACCGCGTGCTCATCTACATGCCGATGATTGCGGAGGCCGCGTTCGCGATGCTGGCCTGCGCACGGATTGGCGCCATTCACTCGGTGGTGTTCGGCGGATTTGCCTCGCACAGTCTTGCCTCCCGGATTGACGACGCAGCGCCTAAACTGATCGTGAGCGCCGATGCCGGATCACGGGGCGGGAAGGTCATCCCCTACAAGGGACTGCTCGATGAGGCCATCTCGTTGGCTGCGAGCAAGCCGGACGCGGTGCTGATGGTCGATCGCGGCCTCGCTGCCTATCCGCGCGTGGCCGCACGCGACCACGACTATGCGCTTCTTCGCGAGCAGCACCTGAACGCAATCGTGCCGGTCACGTGGCTTGAGTCGAACGAGATCTCCTACACGCTCTATACCTCAGGCACTACGGGCAAGCCTAAAGGCGTGCAGCGTGACGTCGGCGGCTATGCGGTCGCGCTGGCGGCCTCGATGAAGCACATTTTCTGTGGCAACCCGGGCGAGACCTATTTTTCAACCAGCGACATTGGGTGGGTGGTGGGGCACTCCTACATTGTCTACGGCCCACTGATCGCGGGAATGGCCACCATCATGTATGAGGGCACCCCGGTTCGCCCGGATGCGGGAATCCTCTGGCAACTGGTTGAGCGATACAGGGTGACGGTGATGTTCTCGGCGCCCACCGCCATCCGGGTGCTGAAAAAGCAGGATCCCGCCTGGCTCACCCGCTATGACACCTCATCGCTGCGGGCGCTGTTCCTCGCGGGCGAACCTTTGGACGAACCCACCGCGCGCTGGATCTCCGAGGGTTTGGGGCGGCCCATTATCGACAACTACTGGCAGACCGAGACCGGCTGGCCGATTCTCACCGTGGCGCACGGGATCGAGAAGACGCCCACCCGCTTTGGCAGCCCCGGCATGCCCATGTATGGCTACGACGTGCGGCTTCTTCATGAGCAGACGGGCGAGGAGGTGGGGCCCAACGAGAAAGGGGTGGTGGCGGTGCTGCCGCCGCTGCCGCCGGGCTGCATGCAAACGGTGTGGCGCGACGATGAACGATTCGTCAAGACCTATTTTTCGAGCATTCCCGGTAAGCTCGCCTACTCCACCTTCGACTGGGGAATTCGCGACGATGACGGCTACTACTTTATTCTTGGTCGAACCGATGATGTCATCAACGTGGCCGGGCACCGTCTTGGCACGCGTGAAATCGAGGAATCGCTCTCCAGCCATGCCGCTGTGGCGGAGTGCGCGGTGGTGGGCGTCGCCGACACCTTGAAGGGACAAGTGGCTGTGGGATTTGCCGTCGTGAAAGATCCGTCCGTCCTGGAAAAGACCGATGACCGCCTGAAGCTCGAGGGCGAGCTGATGGCAACCGTCGACCGGCAATTGGGGGCAGTGGCGCGTCCGTCGCGTGTTTATTTTGTGTCCATGCTGCCCAAGACCCGCAGCGGCAAGGTGTTGCGGCGCTCTATTCAGGCGGTGTGCGAAGGCCGCGACCCAGGCGATCTCACCACCATCGAAGACCCGGTCACGCTCGAGCAGTTGAGGCAGGCAATTGCCAGTCGCTGATTCGCTCAAACCAGGCGTACGCCGCCGGGAGTTCCTCGGCTGGGCCGCTTACGACTTTGCCAATTCGGGGTATACCACCGTGGTGCTCACCGCGGTGTTCAACGCCTACTTTGTGGGTGTAGTGGCGGGCGGCGAAAGCTGGGCAACGTTTGTCTGGACCCTCGCGGTGGCGGTCTCAAGCCTGATCGTTGCGGTGGTGTCGCCGCCTCTGGGCGCGTGGGCAGACCGGCGCGGCGCGAGAAAGACGCTGCTCGCAATGAGCACTGTCGGTTGTGTGGTGGCCACCGCTGCGCTTGCCTCCGCGGGCCCCGACACGGTTCTGCTTGCCGTGTTGCTGGTCATCGTTTCCAACGTCTGTTATTGCATTGGCGAGTCGCTGATCGCCTCATTCCTGCCTGACCTCGCCCGTCCCGAAGCCATTGGCCGGGTATCGGGATGGGGCTGGGGGGTGGGCTATTTCGGCGGCATGCTTACGCTGGGCTTGTCGCTTGCGTGGCTGCTGAGTGCAGCGTCGCGTGGTACAACGGCTGCGCTCGCCGTACCCCAAACCATGCTCATTACCGCAGTGGTGTTTGCGCTGGCATCGCTCCCCACGTTTTTCCTGCTCCGCGAACGACCGGCCCGCCCAGCCGATCCTACCGTCGGCAATATCGAAGTGGGCATCTGGCAACAACTGCGCCGCAGCATCGGTTCTTTGCACGCCTTTCCCGACCTCAAACGGCTTCTGCTGTGCATGACCTGCTACCAGGCGGGTATCGCAGTGGTGATCGCACTCGCAGCGGTCTATGCAGAGCAGCAGATGGGTTTCTCGCAGACCGACACCATGATGCTGGTGTTTACCGTCAACATCGCGTCTGCGGTGGGTGCATTCGGGTTTGGTTCGCTGCAGGATCGCATGGGTCATCGCCTCGCGCTTGCCCTGACGCTGGTCGGCTGGGTGGCCATGACCCTGATCGCAGGCCTGGGAGAGAGCCGCGTGCAGTTCTGGGTCGCTGCGGCGCTGGCGGGCCTTTGCATCGGTGCCAGTCAGTCATGTGGGAGGGCGATGGTGGGTTTGCTTGCGCCCGAACCCAGGTTGGCCGAGTTCTACGGGTTATGGTCGCTTGCGGTGCGGGTGGCGGCCGTGATCGGACCCATCACCTATGGCGCGGTGACATGGGTGAGCGGCGGCAACCACCGGCTTGCCATCCTGGGAACCGGGTTGTTTTTTGTGGCTGCGCTTGCAGTGCTTCGAACTGTGGATGTGGAGCGCGGGGCGAGGCTCAGGTCAGTCTGACGAACCAGAGCGAATCGGCGTGCCCTCGGCGCCGAGCGTGATGGCAATACGATACAAGCCCTCGAGCACCAGGTTCTCCACATAAGTGAATTCAATGCTCAGGCGCGGACCGAGCGAGCGCGCGGCGCCGCCCGACAGAATGCATCGCATATCGGGATAGTTCCGCTGATGAAGCGAGAACACGCGCTCGACGGCGCCTGCTTGCGCATGCGCGCAGCCGGTGGCAATCGCGTCAACCGTCTGGCGTGGAAAATCAACATAATCACCAGCCGCATCGGGCAACGTGGCCGTATTTTGGTGAAGCGCGCGCTGCATGAGGCCAAGACCCGGCATGATGCCGCCGCCAAGAAATCGACCATCGGTCGAGATCATGTCGAGCGTGGTGGCCGTGCCGCACACCACCACCAGCCCCGCGCGCTCTCCGATCAGGGCACGCGCGCCAATCATCGCGGCCCAGCGATCACAGCCCAGCGCAGCCGGGTTCAGATATCCGTTGGTAATGCCGCATTGTTGTGCACGAGAACTGATCCAGTGGGCAAACGGCGCGTCCGGCCACACCTCCAGTGCCCGGAGCACAGGATTGACCACACGCGTGCCCGCCACACTGGCAATCACAATCCGGTCAGGACGGGGCAACCGCCGCCAGTCGCCCATCACCATGGGGATCTCGTCGAGCAGCACCCGCCCGTACTCGCGCACGCGCAGGTGTGCGGTGTCGGCGTCATGCTGCGGAGGCGAGTAGACGCCCCACTTGAAAAACGTGTTGCCAATGTCGATGAGCAGGAAGCTCATGGTCTGAACTGGAAAATAAATGAACGGCGGCGAGTGTAATACAGACCCTTCGCGGGAGGAAAAGGCCGCGTCTCGAAGCGATGCTCCTGTGCGGGGCTTGAGCCTCAGTCCGGAAGGGGTTCCGGGGGCGGCGCCCGTCGAACCCAGTCGGTCGCCTGATCGTAGGCATGAGCAAGTTGCAACACCGCGTGATCCGCACGCGGCCGCCCAATCAGTTGCAAACCGATGGGAAGGCCCAGCGCGCCGCCGAATCCTGCGGGGACACTGGCTGCAGGAAGGCCCGCCATGGTGGCGGGTATCACCACTTCCATCCATCGATGGTAGGTATCCATCGATCGGCCGGCGATCTCGGCTGGCCAACGTGATTGCAGATCAAACGGGAACAGTTGCGCGCTGGGTAGTGCGAGAAAATCGAACCCCTCGAACAGTGCCAGCGCGGCGCGATACCAGTCACTGCGCGCGACTGAAGCGCGATAGATGTCGTGTGCTGTTCGGGTGAGCCCCTGCTCCACCTCCCAGATGGCCTCAGGCTTGAGCAGGTCGCGTCGCTTCGGATCCTGATAGTGCGCTGACAACGCGCCGCCTGCCAGCATGCTCCGCAGCGTGATCCACGCCTGCCAGAGTCGCTCGGGGTCGAAGCCGAGGCTGGTCGGCTCCACCACGCAGCCGAGGGATTCGAGCGTTTTCAGCGCGTCGCCACAGACCTCTGCGATGCCGGGTTCCAGCGCCAGATGGCCGTCAAGCGAGCCCAGCCATCCGATCCTCAGTCCGGGGGCGGGGCCCCGCAGCGGTTCGGCAAAAATTGCCGGATCTTCCAGCAGCGACAGGGGCGCGCGGACATCGGGACCCGCCTGAACCGCGAGCAGGCGTGCCAGATCGGCCGCGGTTCTCGCCATGGGCCCTTCCACGCCAAGCTGTTGCCCAAAGAGATCGAATTCGGGGAGCTTGGGCACGCGGCCAAACGACGGTCTGAAGCCGTAGACATTGTTCCAGCCCGCGGGGTTGCGAAGCGATCCGCCCATGTCGCTGCCGTCGGCCACCGGCAGCATGCGAAGCGCGAGCGCGACGGCTGCGCCACCACTCGAGCCGCCTGCCGATCGTGTGGGGTCGTAGGGGTTGAGCGTGGTGCCGTAGACGGTGTTGTAGGTGTTCGAGCCCAGTCCAAACTCGGGCGTATTGGTCTTGCCGATGATGATCGCGCCCGCGCGCCTCATCCGTTCCACCACCAGACTGTCGGCGACTGGCACATGGCCACGAAAGATCGGCGAGCCGAGCGTGGTGACAATACCTGCTGTTTGAGCGAGATCTTTGACCGCCAGCGGAAATCCATGCATCCAGCCGCAGGATTCGCCCCGTGCGAGTTGCCGGTCGCGCTCGTCGGCCTGCGCAAGAAGTGTCTCGCGAGGCTGCCGGGCGACGATGGCATTGACCGCCGGATTGACCGCGTCGATGCGGTCCAGGTAGGCAGTCATGACCTCGCGACACGACACGTCGCGGGCATGAATCAGAGTTGAGAGCCGCCCGCCATTTGCCGCAACGATCGCGTTCATGGACGAGTCAGGCGATGGTGACAGGGATTTTGCCGATTTTTGCCTGCCACTCCTGGGGCCCGGTGGTGTGAACCGAGGTACCTGCGGCGTCGACTGCAACCGTTACCGGCATGTCGCGGACGTCGAACTCGTAGATGGCTTCCATGCCCAGATCAGCAAAGCCCACCACCCTGGAGGTCCGGATGGCTTTGGAGACAAGATAAGCGGCGCCGCCGACCGCCATCAGGTAGGCGGCCTGGTGGCGACGAATGGCCTCGATGGCCACCGGACCACGTTCCGCCTTGCCGATCATGGCGATTAGCCCGGTCTTGGCCAACATGGTTTCAGTGAATTTGTCCATGCGCGTAGCGGTGGTCGGACCCGCCGGACCCACCACTTCCTCGCGAACCGGGTCCACGGGGCCAACGTAGTAAATGACGCGGTTACGAAAATCGACCGGCAGGGGCTCACCGCGGGCAAGCATGTCCTCGATCCGCTTGTGGGCAGCGTCTCGCCCGGTCAGCATTTTTCCGGAGAGCAGCAGGCGCTCGCCGGGCTTCCAGGAGGCCACATCTTCCCGGGTGAGCGTGTCGAGGTTGACGCGACGCGACTGGGCGTCCGGCGTCCAGTTGATCTTGGGCCAGTCATCGAGGCTGGGGGGCTCGCAGAAGGCGGGTCCGGAGCCGTCGAGGGTGAAATGCGCATGCCGGGTGGCAGCGCAGTTCGGGATCATTGCAACCGGCTTGGAGGCCGCGTGGGTGGGATAGGTGTTGATCTTGACGTCCAGCACCGTGGTGAGTCCGCCGAGACCCTGCGCGCCAATGCCAAGCGCGTTCACCTTCTCGTAGAGTTCGATCCGCAGCGCTTCGAGCTTGTTCGCCGGGCCTCGGGCAAGCAGCTCCGCCATGTCGATCGACTCCATGAGGGATTCTTTCGCCATCAGCATCGCCTTTTCAGCGGTGCCGCCGATGCCGATCCCGAGCATGCCTGGCGGGCACCAGCCAGCGCCCATGGTTGGCACGGTTTTGAGCACCCAGTCAACCACACTGTCGGACGGATTGAGCATCACGAATTTCGACTTGTTCTCGGAGCCGCCGCCCTTGGCTGCCACGGTGACCTCGATCTTCTCGCCTGGCACCAGCTCCATGTGAACCACGGCAGGTGTGTTGTCGCCCGTGTTTTTACGCTCGAATTGCGGGTCGGCCACGATCGATGCACGCAGCAGGTTGTCGGGGTGCAGGTAGCCCTGACGCACGCCCTCATTGATCGCATCGGTGACCGAACCGGTAAAGCCCTCCCATTTCACCCCCATGCCCACTTTCATGAACACGTTCACAATGCCGGTGTCCTGGCAGAGGGGACGATGCCCCTCGGCGCACATTCGCGAGTTGGTGAGAATCTGGTCGATTGCGTCGCGAGCGGCCGGGCTCTGCTCGAGCTCGCGCGCACGGGCAAGATGCCGGATGTAGTCGGCGGGGTGGTAGTAGCTGATGAACTGCAATGCAGCGGCGATGGACTCGATCAGGTCGTCGCGGCGGATGACGCTCATGAGGGGCTCCCGAGATAACAGGTGGTCTTGGCGTGACAGGTGTTTCTAGTGTGAACCGTCGCCTGGGCCCGACTTCGGCCGTGCGGCGTGAGGAACGACCATCAGCCGGTCGATCAACGCGATGGCGATCGCCGACAGCAGGAACATGCCATGGATGATGGTTTGCCAGAGGAGCGTCTGGTCTGACAGCGTGCCAGCCGAGATGAAACTCTTCAGCAGGTGAATGGAGGAGATGCCGATGATGGCGGTTGCAAGCTTTACCTTGAGCACATTGGCGTTGACATGCGACAACCACTCGGGCTGGTCCGGGTGATTGTTCAGACGCAGTCGGGAAACGAATGTTTCGTAGCCGCCCACGATCACCATGATCAGGAGGTTTGAAATCATCACCACGTCGATGAGTGAAAGGACGATGATCATAATCACCGTCTCCTTGCTCCGCTCGGTGAGTCCCAGTCGCGAGATCGACTGGTCAAGCGCTTCGGGGTGCCACAGCAGTTCAACCAGATGGGCAAGCTCTTCAACGAACAGCACCACATACACAACTTGGGCGACGATCAGTCCGAGATAAAGCGGCAGCTGCAGCCAGCGGCTGGAGAAGATCAGGCGAGGAATAAATCCAGGCTTGGAGTGCGGGTCGGTCACAGCACGCTCCGGAAAGACGGGCGAGAGTTGAGGGGAGGGGGCGTTGCCAGCCCGCGCATGCCCGGTCAATCGCGGTCGGTCAAGCGCGGCTGTCATAGCGCGGACGCTCAAAAACCGCTGTCTCCGCGCGGTCGGAATGTTAGCGGAATTCGGGATTCCCCTTGGTTCAGGGCCGTCAGGCGGTCGCCCGCGCTCGCCGTAAGCTGAGCGTAAGACTTTCGGCCTACCCTCCGGTTTATCCTAAAAGAGGGCTGACCGTTCGCCCCCGATGCCATTTCCGGAGACCCCATGAGCGCTCACATCGAGTCGATCCTGCAGGAGCACCGCGTGTTTGCCCCCGCCGAGACCTTCGTGCGCTCGGCCACGATTTCGGGAATGCCGGCCTACCAGGCGCTGTGCCGGGAGGCAGAGGCCGATCACGCGGGGTTTTGGGCGCGCCTGGCCCGCGAGCATGTGATCTGGCAAAAACCCTTCACGCGCTCGCTCGACGAATCGAACGCTCCATTTTTCAAGTGGTTTGAAGACGGGGAGCTGAACGTCTCCTACAACTGCCTTGACCGGCACATGGGGACACCGGTCGAGAACAAGGTCGCGCTCATTTTTGAGGCCGATGACGGATCGGTGTCCAATATCACCTATCGCCAGTTGCTCGACCGGGTCTGCCGGTTTGCCAACGGCCTCAAGGCGCTGGGAGCGAAAAAGGGCGACCGCGCCATCATTTATATGCCCATGTCGGTTGAGGGCGTGGTGGCCATGCAGGCCTGCGCACGACTGGGGGTGGTTCATTCAGTCGTGTTCGGCGGTTTTTCGGCCAAGAGCCTGCAGGAGCGCATTCAGGATGCGGGCGCCGCCTGGGTGATCTGCGCCGACGAGCAAGTTCGCGGTGGCAAAAAGATCCCGCTCAAGCCTGCGGTCGACGAAGCATTTTCGCTGGGTGGTTGCGAGTCGGTGAAGAAGGTGGTGGTGTACCAGCGGACCGGCGCGGCGGTTGCCATGGTTGCTGGGCGCGATGTCACCTGGGGCGCAGTAGAGTCGGATCAGCCCAACGTCTGTGAGCCCGAGTGGGTGGGAGCCGAGCATCCGCTTTTCATCCTCTACACCTCGGGCTCGACGGGCAAACCCAAGGGGGTTCAGCATTCGTCGGGGGGCTACATCCTGCATGCAGCGCTCACCATGAAGTGGACCTTCGACATCAAGCCCGATGATGTCTTCTGGTGCACGGCCGATATCGGCTGGGTGACCGGCCACACCTATATTGTTTACGGACCACTTGCCTGCGGCGCCACCGAGATCGTGTTCGAGGGTGTTCCCACCTTCCCGAACGCCGGGCGTTTCTGGGAGATGATCCAGCGGCACCGCGCCACCATTTTCTACACCGCGCCGACCGCCATCCGGTCGCTCATCAAGGCATGCAACGCCGACCCGGCGACACATCCGCAGCGCTACGATCTTTCATCGCTCCGGTTGCTCGGCTCGGTGGGTGAACCCATCAATCCCGAAGCCTGGATGTGGTACTACCGAAGCGTCGGTAATGAGCGTTGCCCGATCGTTGACACCTTCTGGCAGACCGAAACCGGTGGGCATATGATCACGCCGCTGCCGGGCGCCACGCCCTTGGTGCCGGGGTCCTGCACCTTGCCGCTGCCTGGCGTTGCAGCGGCAATTGTCGATGAAACCGGAGCCGACATTGCCAACGGTGACGGTGGCATTCTGGTGGTGAAGAAGCCCTGGCCGTCCATGATTCGGACGATCTGGGGCGATCCCGAGCGCTTCCGCAAGAGCTATTTCCCGGCTGAACTGAAGGGCTACTATTTGGCGGGAGACGGCGCGGTACGTGATCGTGAAACGGGGTACTTCCGAATCACAGGGCGAATCGACGATGTGCTCAATGTGTCCGGGCACCGCATGGGCACGATGGAAATCGAGTCGGCGCTGGTGGCCAACCCGCTGGTGGCTGAATCGGCCGTAGTGGGTCGTCCCGACGACCTGACGGGCGAGGCGATCGTTGCCTTCGTAGTGCTCAAGCAGGCGCGTCCGTCAGGTGACGATGCGCGCAAAATCGCCGAAGAATTGCGTGCCTGGGTGGGCAAGGAGATCGGCCCCATCGCCAAGCCCAAAGACATCCGGTTCGGTGACAACCTTCCCAAGACGCGCTCTGGAAAAATCATGCGGCGCCTGCTTCGCGCGATCGCGAAGGGCGAGTCCATCACGCAGGACACCTCGACGCTTGAAAATCCGGCCATTCTTGAGCAGTTGAAGCAGGCCACTTGAGTATCCAACACGCTGTACCACGGCTGCACCAATACAAGTTGACCACGCCGGCTTTGCAGTTCTGTCGCGCACGGGCGGGTTGGCTGACCAAGTGGGTCGTCAATGAAACGGCTCACACACTGGAGGGACATCGATGCTGACGACGGTAACCGTCGCCAAGGCACTCGTCGAGTTCGCGGGCTTGCTGTTGCTGGGGCAGGGATTGGTGTTCCTGTTGAGTTTCGGCAGGCACGAGAGCAATCCGATCTATCGCTTTCTGCGTTTTCTTACCAGACCGGTGGTCCGGCCAGTTCGAGTGATCACGCCGCGCTTTGTCGTCGATCAGCATGTGCCCGCCATCGCCCTGTTCATTCTGTTCTGGGCTTGGGTGGCGTTGAAGTTCTGGCAGGTGGTGCTCGCGCATGAGGCCGGATTGCTATGAATGCGCTCAAGGTCTGGTACTTGCGTCAGATGGCCACCTGGTCCACGTTTTTTCGGCAAAGCGCCATGGCGCTTGAGTACTGGGAACGCATTCGGCTGATGCGGCCACGCGACCCGGCGGTGCTTGCAACGGTTGCCGGGTTGCATGCGTCGGCAGGGCGCCGCGACCAAGCGCGTGAACTGCTGCGTGAATCCATTGGCATTGACGCTGCGCAGGCCTATGTTCACTTCAATCTGGGCTACCTGCTCCAGCAGGATGATCATCATGCCGAGGCCCTTGAGGCGTTCGAGCGGGCCTTGGCGCTCAACCCCAAGCTTGATCAGGCACTGTATGGTCAGGCGCTTTCACTCATCAAGCTCGATCGTGTTGAGGAGGCGCTCGAGCCGCTTAAGGCCAATATGCGGCTGCAACCGCTGTCGCCCTATGGTTTCTATCAACTGGCCCATGCGCTCAACCGGCTGGGCCGGCACGATGAGGCCAAGAAGGTCATCGTTCAGTTATCAGGATTCGAGCCCCAGGTCGCGCGGCAGGTGCAGCGTGAAACTGGGATCGATGCGGGGTTGCCGGAATAGCCGGGTCGCCGCGTTTCGACGGCGTTGTTCGCAGCGCTTCATTCATCACCAGGAGGGTCCATGCAATCCGACTCAAGGCGCCAGGAATACTGGTCAAGGAACCTCAGGATCACCGCGATCCTGTTGGCCTTGTGGTTCGTTGTCACGTTCGTCATCGGCTGGTACGCACGTGATCTCAGCTTCAATTTCTTCGGCTGGCCGTTCGCGTTCTGGGTAGGCGCACAAGGTGCGTTGGTCGTCTATGTCTGGATCATCTGGTACTACGCCAGCTACATGAACCGGCTCGACAAGGAATTTGGTGTCGACGAGGGAGACGACGAATGAGCACTGCAGCCCAATCACAAAAGGCCTTTACCTCGCAGCTTAAAAAGGTCTACAGTTTTTACACCGGCGGATTCGTGGCTTTCGTCGTTGTTCTGGCCATCCTGGAACAAATGGGACTGCCGCGAACCATGATCGGCTATGTGTTTCTGGCCGCCACGGTGTTGCTCTACGCCGGTATCGGTGTCATGAGCCGCACCAACGACGCAGCTGAATACTATGTTGCCGGCCGGCGGGTTCCTGCCGTGTTCAACGGCATGGCCACCGGCGCCGACTGGATGTCGGCTGCGTCGTTCATCGGTATGGCAGGCACGCTCTACCTCACCGGCTATGGCGGTCTGGCCTTCATCATGGGCTGGACGGGCGGCTACGTGCTGGTGGCGTTGTTTCTTGCTCCGTATCTTCGCAAGTTCGGTCAGTTCACAATCCCTGACTTTCTGGGAGCCCGGTATGGCGGCCATGTGCCGCGGTTCATCGGGATCGTGATCGCCATCATCTGCTCGTTCACTTACGTGGTAGCGCAGATTTATGGTGTGGGTCTGATCACGACCCGGCTCACCGGTGTGCAGTTCGAGATCGGAATCTTTCTGGGTCTGGCCGGCATTCTGGTTTGCTCGTTCCTGGGCGGCATGAAGGCGGTGACCTGGACGCAGGTGGCGCAATACATCATTTTGATCATTGCCTATCTGATTCCGGTGGTGTGGCTGTCGGTGAAGCAAACAGGTTTCCCGATTCCGCAACTCATTTACGGGCAGCAACTTCAGAAGGTCACGCAGCTTGAGGACAAGCTGATTGCCGACCCGAAGGAAAATGAGGTTCGGTCGCTCGCTGCAAAGCGTGCCGAAGCGGCGCGTGCGGCGCTGAAGGAACCGGAAAAAGCGTTTGAGGCAGGCAAGGGCGCCGCGCAGAAAGCGGTTGCAGACGCCAAGGCCTCAGGCAACGCCGACGCCGTCAAGAAGGCAGAAGACGCGCTGGCCAAGTATCCGGCCGACGTGAACGCAGCCAAGGCGATGTGGACGCGTGAGGCGGGCTTGCAGGCGCGCGCTGCGCAACTGCAGCGCCACGGCGAAGCCTTCCCAGGGGCCACTGAAAAGGCACGCGACACCTCTCGCAAGAATTTCCTTGCGCTGGTGTTCTGTCTAATGGTGGGTACGGCGGCGCTGCCGCACATTCTCATGCGCTACTACACAACGCCGTCGGTCAAGGAGGCGAGAAGCTCGGTGACCTGGTCACTGTTCTTCATCTTCCTTCTTTACTTCACGGCGCCTGCGCTGGCAGTTCTGGTCAAGTTCGTGGTCTATAACGATCTGGTCGGAACATCGTTCTCGCAGTTGCCGGCGTGGGTACAGGCGTGGCAGAGGGTGGATCCATCGTTGTTATCGCTCATTGATATCAACGGTGACGGGATCGTGCAGCGCGCCGAGCTTTCCATCGGTGGCGATATCGTCGTGCTGGCAACGCCTGAAATCGCAGGGCTGCCTTACGTGATTTCGGGACTGGTGGCCGCAGGGGGTCTTGCTGCTGCGCTCTCGACCGCTGACGGTCTGCTGCTCACGATCGCGAACGCGCTGTCGCACGATCTCTATTACAAGATGATCGATCCGAACGCGCCCACTGCTCGTCGTGTGATGATCTCGAAGATCCTGCTGCTGGTCGTTGCCATTTTGGCTGCGCTGGTTGCTGCACAGAAACCGGCTGACATTCTGTTCCTGGTGTCTGCTGCCTTCTCCTTCGCTGCGGCGGGTTTCTTCCCGGCGCTCACGATGGGGATCTTCTGGAAGCGCACTACGGGCATTGCTGCTTCACTGGGCATGGTCGCTGGCTTTGGCATCACGTTCTACTACATGATCACCACTCAACCGTGGCTGCGCGAGGTGTTCCTCAGCATTCCGCGGTCGACACCGGTGTCCTTGTGGTGGGACATTCAGCCGATTTCTGCCGGCCTGTTTGGCGTGCCGCTGGGATTCCTGGTGATCTTCCTGGTGTCCCTGATCACACCTGCGCCCGACAAGGCGACGCAGGATCTGGTTGAGGATGTCCGTTATCCCAATCTGAAAGCGGCCTGACCGCTGGTTGTGTCGCAGCTGCTGCCGCAGGTGGCAGCTGCTTTTCAGGGGGCGTCACCGGGTTGTTTCGGGGCGCCCCTTTCCATTGGCGGGTTCGCCTCAGCCTCTCTGCTAAAATGACACGCTTCGGAGAGATGGATGAGTGGTTTAAGTCGCACGCCTGGAAAGCGTGTAAGGGTTAACAGCCCTTCGGGGGTTCGAATCCCCCTCTCTCCGCCAAAATGCCCGCGAAAGCGGGCATTTGTTTTGGCGGAGAGAGAGCACAGGCCCTGCGGCCTGTGCGGGGGGCTTCGAAAGGCCGGGCATGCAAAGCCCGGCCGGGGTCGAGGAGCCTCGCGTATGCGAGGCGAGGTGACCGAATCCCCAAGGGTGATGTGGCGCTACGAAAGCCCGGCCGGGGTC
>CAMBZS010000096.1 GCA_945872335.1 Bordetella parapertussis
CCTGTCGCAGCTGCTGGGCGCCGAGGATGAAGAGCTCACCCCCACCATGAAGCTCAAGCGCAAGGTGCTGGCCCGGAAATATGCTGAGCTGATCGAGGCGATGTATGCCGGCTGACGAGCCGGCGGTGAGCGCCTGCGATGACGCGTACAGTCAGCCGTCGTACACTCGCGCCCATCACCTGTTCGAATAGTTCAGACCCAAAACGGAGACAACCATGACCACAAGAAGACAGATCCTGGCCGCAGCCGCTGCAGCAGCGGGGTCAACGCTGGCATCACCCGCCCGCGCGGGCGGCGTGACCGACAAGGAAATCCTGATCGGTACCCATCTCGATTTGTCGGGTCCGGTCGCGGCTGGCATGCCGTACCTGCGCAACGGCACGCAAATGCGGATCGATGAGGTCAATGAGGCGGGCGGTATTCATGGGCGTCGACTGCGATTGATTGTGGAGGACAACGGCAGCCAACCTCAGATGGCGGTGCGCGCGGTCGACAAACTGCTCCGAAGCGATGATGTGTTTGCCGTGGTGAACGCTTTCGGCTCGGGCACCAACGCTGCAACGGTCAAACGCATCGGCGATGCCGGGGTGCTCAACTTCGCGCCCTGGGGGGCGTCGGCGGTGTTGCAAAAAGTATCTGGCAATCACCCGCTGCTGTTTACCACGGTGCCCAACTATCACATCACCATGGACAAAGGGGTGAACTGGGCGATCCGCAAGTTTGGTGCGAAGCGCGTGGGCTACATTTATCAGGAGGGCCCACTTGGCGAGCTGATGGGCTCGGGCGTCAAATCCGCCGTGAAGGCCAACAGTCTCGAGCTGGTGGCTGAGGCCGCCTACAAGCCGGGCGATATCGATTTTTCCTCGCAGGTGGCCCGTATGCGTGCGGCCAATACCGACCTGATCGTGATTGCCACCATCACTCGCGAAACGGTGGGCATCATGTCCGAGGTAAAGAAGCTTGGCTGGAACAATGTATCGGTGCTCACGGGCACGCCCGGACGCACCGGAATCGTGCTGCAGCTCGGCAAGGACAATGTTCAGGGCCTCTATGGCGTAGGCAGCTGGAAGGCCGGCACCGATGCGCCCGAGGCCGCCGCATGGAAGGCGTCGTTCAAAAAGCGCTTCAACAACATGGAGCCCGATGAGAACGCGCTCCTCGCCTATGTCTATGCCGACTGGCTGCTGAAGGCCGTTGCGGCGGCCGGGCGCGATCTGACCGCTGACAAGGTGGCGCGCACGCTCCAGTCCATGGAGTACAGCGACAACGGCCTGATTTTTTACAAGCCAGTTCGTTTCAAGGGAAATCACATCACGCCCGAACCTGTGCAGGTGGATCAGGCGCAGGGCGGGAGATGGGTACCGGCCGGAGATCTGGTCGACTAGGACATGCCAATGAGTCAGCACCATCTTCAGCACTCGCTTCGCGTTCATCAGTTTCACGGCCTGCAGCCCGGACCCAGGCTGATCGTGCTCGGGGCCGTACACGGCAACGAGATCGCCGGCGTTCGCGCAGTCGAGCGCCTGATTGCAGAACTTGATGCGGGTGTGCTGCGAATTCTGCGGGGCTGCCTCACGCTGGTTCCCATCACCAACCCGCTCGCGCATCAGCTTGTCACCCGATCCGGCGATCGCAATCTGAACCGAAACTTGCGGCCGACCGCTGTGCCGCAGGATTTCGAAGACCGGATTGGCAATGTGCTGTGCCCGCTCCTTGCCGCGCACGACGCGCTGCTCGATCTGCACTCTTTCAACAGCCAGGGCGAGCCTTTCGCGCTGATCGGACCCGACAACAACGCGGGTGTGCTCGAGCCCTTCGCCCATGCGGCAGAGGAGGCAAAGCTCGCCCGCCATCTCGGGCCCAACCGGATCGTCGAAGGCTGGATGAGCGCCTACGAGCAGGGGGTGTCCCGACGGCGCGAACGGAGCCGGGTCGCGGGCGTCACGCTCGATACCGATGCAAGTTATGGCGTCGGCACTACCGAGTACATGCGCTCGCAGGGCGGCTGGGCGGTCACGCTCGAGTGTGGTCAGCACGCCGATCCGAATGCGCCCGCAGTGGGCCATCGCGCCATCCGCCAGGCCATCGCCATGCTGGGCCTCGCAGACCTTCCGCTCGAGCCACCGCCGTCGTCGCATGAACTGCTGCGTCTGGTGGAAGTCACCGACCGGCTTCATCCGGACGACCGCTTCGTTCGCGAGTGGGTGAGCTTTGATCCGGTCTGGAAAGACGAACCGATTGGCATTCGTCACGACGGCACCGTGGTGCGTTCGCCGGGTGATGGCCGGATTGTGTTTCCCAACGTCAAGGCCGAGCCCGGGTTCGAATGGTTTTATTTCGCTCAGCGAAGCCCGCGCTCGCTCGGCTGACAGGCAAGGGTTCTGACCGATGCAAACTTTCACCAACCGGGACGGGCTGTCGATTGCGTGGCAACTCGACAGCTTTGCCGCCCCCTGGAGCACACCCGATACCGTGCTGCTGCTCCACGCGGCAATGGGGTCATCGCAGCGCTGGTTTCGCTGGATGCCGCGCCTTGCGTCACGCTACCGCGTGCTTCGGATGGATTTGCGCGGTCATGGCCTGTCGCAGATTCCTCCGCCCGATCAGGCGTTCTCGCTTGCCCACCTGGTGGGCGATGTGCTTGAGCTTCTCGATCGGGAGGCACCGGGCGCGGTGCATGTGGTGGGCAATTCTGCCGGGGGCTATGTGGCGCAGCGCCTGGCCATCGAACACCCCGAGCGCGTGAAGACGCTTGCGCTCTATGGCTCCACGCCGGGGCTCAAGCAAAGCCATGCGCCCACCTGGATTCCTAGAATCGCGGAACGCGGCCTGCGCCGGTTTCTGGCGGAAACCATTGACGAGCGTTTCGACGAACGGGCCGATCCCGAGCTGGTGGAATGGTTCATTGGTCAGGCGGGATCGAATGACCCCGCATTCGTTGCGCGCTTCGTCACGCATATGTGCACGCATGATTTTCTCGATGACCTGGTGGCGGTTCGCGCACCCACGCTGATCGTGGCCGCCGGCCGTGAGAAAATCGGTCACGCGAGCACCTATCTCGAGATGCAGAAACGCATCGCCGGCAGCGAGCTGCAAACCATCGACACTGCGGCTCACAATATCTGCGACGGCTATGCCGACCACTGTCTCGATCTTCTGCTCGATTTTCTAGACCGACATGCGGCGCTGTCAGGCGATCGCGGTCAGGTCCGACCTTGAGGAGTAGGAAGCCGATGAACCCCCATGCTCATGCCAACCCCACGCGTCGCCGCCTGCTTGCGAGCCTGGGTGGCGCGGCGCTTGCCACCGGTGGCGTTGTCCGGGCGCAGCCAGCGTTTCCCTCGCGGCCCATTCGCGTCATCGTGCCCTATGGCACCGGCGGCGGCACCGACATTCTCATTCGCATGCTTGCGCCTGTGGTGAGCGCCTCGCTCGGGCAGTCGATTGTGATTGAAAACCGGCCCGGCGCCGGCTCGGTTCTGGGCACCGAGATGGTGGCGCGTTCGCCTGCCGACGGTTACACCCTGCTCGCGGTGGACAGCGCGATTCTCACCAATCCGGGGCTGCGCAAGCTTCCCTTCGATACCAAGCGCGACCTCGCTGGCGTCACCATGATGGCCACTGCGCCGGTGATTCTGGTGGTTCATCCGTCGGTCCCTGCCAAGACGCTGCCCGAGCTCATCGAGCTGGCCCGATCCAAGCCAGGCATGCTCAACTACGCCTCGGGCGGCAACGGCGCCTCCACCCATCTGGCGGGCGAGTTGATGAAGATTGCCTGTGGGGTCGACATTGCCCACATTGCCTACAAAGGCACCGGCCCTGCCATGACCGATCTGCTGGCCGGACACGTGCAGATGCAGTTTGCGGGTATCAGCTCGGTTCGTGCCCATGTCGAGGCAGGGAAGTTGCGTGCCGTTGCCGTGACCGGCCCGAAGCGCAATGTCGCCATGTCCGCTGTTCCCACCTTCATCGAGCAGGGGGTGAAGGGCGTCGATGCCGATACCTGGTGGGGGCTGTATGCGCCAGGCGGAACGCCAGCCGATCTCGTCGGCGTTCTGAACGATCACTTCGTCCGGGCATTGAAAAGCGCTGACCTCGCGCCCAAACTCGCAGCCTCGGGATTCATCCCGGTTGCGGGCACCGCTACCGAGCACGCCGAGATGACCTCATCCATGATCGATCGCTGGACCGAGGTGATCAAGGCTGCAAAGATCACAGCCGATTGATGGTTTTGCCCTGATCGGAACACCATGACCTCAATCCCCGAGCGCGCTCCTTCCGTACCCCCTCTGCAGCCACTCGATGATCTGCGGGTCATCGATCTGTCGAGCTTCATCTCCGGGCCGTTTGCGAGCGTTCAGCTGGCCGAGTTCGGCGCCGAGGTCATCAAGGTGGAACTGCCTGGTGTGGGGGATGCGCTTCGGCGTTTTGGCACGCTTACCGAGAGCGGCGACTCGCTCCCCTGGCTGTCGGAGTGCCGCAACAAGAAGTCGGTCACGATCGATCTGCGCCGACCCGATGGTGCGCGGCTCTTGAAAGCGCTGGTCGAAAAGGCCGACATCCTCATTGAGAATTTTCAGCCGGGCACGCTGGAGAAATGGGGTCTGGGCTGGGAGTTGCTGCACGAACTCAACCCACGGCTGATCATGGTTCGCATCTCTGGATATGGCCAGACCGGGCCCTATCGCGACCGGCCCGGCTTCGGGCGCATTGCCAACGCCTTCGGCGGACTGTCGTTTCTTGCGGGCTATCCCGACCGGCCGCCCGTCACGCCTGGGTCTGCAACCATTCCCGACTATCTGTCGGGTGCCTATGGCGCGATGGGCGTGCTGCTCGCGTTGCAGGCACGTCATCGCACCGGCCGCGGTCAGATGATCGACATCGGGCTTTACGAGCCGGTGTTTCGCATTCTTGATGAACTCGCGCCCGCTTATCAGAAGAAGGGCTATGTGCGGCAACGCATGGGCCCGGGCACGGTGAATGTCGTGCCGCACAGCCATTACCCCACGGGCGATCAGCGCTGGATTGCCATCGCCTGCACCAGCGACAAGATCTTCGAGCGACTGGCGCAGGCCATGGGCGAGCCGCATCTTGCCGAGCCACAGTCCTGGGGGGTGCTGGCACACCGCGAGCGCGATCGGGCGCAGGTGGATCAGCATGTGGCCGAATGGACCTCGCGCCACACGCGCGACGAACTGCTCGTGCGCTGCGAGACGTTTCAGGTGCCCTGCGGACCGGTCTATGCGATTGACGAGATTTTCAACGACCCGCAATACGCGGCCCGTGAAAACATCCTGAAGATGAATGATCCCCGGGTGGGCGAACTGGCCGTGCCCAATCTCGTGCCGCGGCTGTCAGACACGCCAGGGTCTGTGAATTGGCTGGGGCCGTCGTTGGGCGAGCACAATGACGAGATTCTCGGCGGCCTTCTGGGCCTGGACGCCGCCGAGCGCGAGCGTCTGAGAAACGACGGAGTCATCTGACCCCGTCGCGCCCTGCTGGTTCAGGCGGCGCGGCGCGCGCCCTGTCTGCCCTCAAAGTGCGCGGCTGCCTCACGCAGGGTGACCAGATCGGCATATTTCTGGCCCATGTCGAAGAGGCTTGCCTCGTGCGGACCCTTCGCCCGATCACCCACACAGTCGGTGACCACCATCGGGCGCAGCGAGTAGGCGGATGCGTCGATGGTGCTCGCGCGCACGCAGCCACTGGTGGTGCAGCCGGTAATGAACAGCGTGTCGACGCCGCGGCTGATCAGCCAGGAGGCGAGGTTGGTGCCAAAAAACGCCGAACTGTGCCGCTTGATCGACACATATTCACCGTCGATCGGCGCTACTGACTCCACAAACTGGGCATCGGCGCTATCGGGCGCCAGCGCTTGAAGCGCCGGTACCTTCACCGCAAAGGTGCCGATGTCTTCGCCTTTTGCCTCCGAGGCAAAGCGTACATGGCACACCGGCACGTTGTGCGCGCGCGCGCCTCGCAGCAGTTCGGCGGTGCGGGCGATGGATTCATTGATATTGAAGCCGCCCAGCACATCAGGCTTGGCAAAGCCCACCTGAAAATCGATGATCAGGAGCGCTGGCTGACGGCCAAAGCCCAGAGGCTTGCCGAAGTGCTGCTTTTCGTAAACGCTGAGGTCTGACATGGCGCGATTCCTTCGAGCTAGTGGGTGACGACCGCGAACAGCGTGATGCTTGGAAACGCAATCAGCAGTCCGACGATGAAGAGTTCCATGAGGAAGAAAGGCATGACGCCGCGGAAACATTCGCGGATCGTGATCTCGGGGTTGGCGGCCGACACCACGAAAACATTCAGCCCCACGGGGGGCGTGATGTTGCCGATTTCCGTCATCTTGGTGACCAGGATTCCAAACAGCACCGGGTCGATACCGGCCTGCTTGATGATGGGGAAGACCACCGGCATGGTGAGCAGGATCATCGATGCCGCGTCGATGAAGCAGCCGAGAATCAGGAACGGGATCAGCACCAGGATGAGGAGCAGGGTGGGGTGAAGGTTGAGGCCCTGCGTCCAGGTGGCGAGGTTTTGTGGCAACTGCGTGGTGCCCAGCGCTGCACCGAACACGCCTGCGCCAATGATCAGGAAAAAGATCGACGCCGTACTCGACCCCGAGGTCTGCAGCCCTTCCTTGATCTCGGCCATTTTCGCGCCGCGAATGATGGCGATCACCAGCGCGGCTGCCGCACCAAAGCCGGCGGCTTCGCTTGCCGTGGCCACGCCGGTATAGAGTGTGCCCATCACCACAGCGAACACCACCAGGATTTCCCACGACGAGAAGGTGAGCCGCATCCGGTCGCCCCAGCCGGTTTTGGGTTGGCGCGTGATGGTGCGCATCTGGGGATCACGCTTGACCATCCAGTTGATGCCGACCCCGTAGACGATGATGGTGAGAATGCCCGGGATGATGCCGGCCATGAAGAGCGACGGGATGGGCGTTTC
This sequence comes from Bordetella parapertussis, assembly GCA_945872335.1. Taxonomy (GTDB): domain Bacteria; phylum Pseudomonadota; class Gammaproteobacteria; order Burkholderiales; family Burkholderiaceae_E; genus SYIM01. The sequence continues at coordinate 6,958 of CAMBZS010000096.1, forward strand.
GGTGGCAATCGAATACAGCACCATCACGGTGGAGGGTGGGATCAACACCCCCAGCGTGCCTCCCGTGGCAACCGCCGCACCGGCGAGCCGCTTCGTGTAGCCCGCTTTCAGCAGCTGCGGCACTGCGATCTTGGAGATGGTGGCGGCGGTGGCGATCGACGAACCCGACACGGTGGCAAACGCGCCGCAGGCGACCACGGATGAAATGGCCAGCCCACCCGGGATGTGGCCGAACCATGCCGACGCCGCGCGAAAGCCTTTTTCGGAAATGCCGGCCGAATACGCCATGTGCCCCATGAACAGAAACAGCGGCACCACGATGAAGGCAAATTCTGCTGTGACCGAGTAGGGGAGACTTCCCAGGAGATAGTCGGCTGCCGACCAGCCGCGCATGGCAATCAGCCCGATCACGCCCGATGACAGGAGCGCAAGCGCAATGGGAAAGCCCAGTGCGAGCAATACGAACATGCCACCGATCAGGAGAAAGCCTTGCTCAAACGGGCTCATTTGCGTTCTCCGACCAGGTCGCTGTCGGACTTGCCGATTTCACCTTTCAGTTCGGTTTCGATGTCGACCTTGTACGGGTGTCGTCCGGCCAATGCATATTCGAGCGCAGCGGTGATCGACTGGATGATCAGGAGCGTGAGGCCGACCGACACCATGGCGCGGCTCGGCCAGAGCGGGATCTGCACCATGCCGAACGACACCTCGTCGCGGTTGAACGAATAGATTGAACTGCGCCATGAGGTCCAGCACAGAATGCCGAGCACGACGAGTTGTAAGCCGAGCAGCAGCCAGGTGACGATCTTGTCAGCCCAGGGCGGAAAGCGCTCGGCAAAGATCGAGACACGAAAGTTTTCGCGGTTGGCCTGGGTGGCGGGAAGCCCCAGGTAGATGAGCGCAAGCAAGAGCAGCACACCCACCTCGAGCACCCCCCAGATGGCAATCCCCATCATGCCGCGCAGCACGGCGTCGATCACCACCGCGATCATGATGAGGATGATGAGAACGCCGGTGATGCGGGCCATGGCCCGGGAGGCCGAAGCCACCCGGGCCGCGAGGACCAGCATGCCGGAGGGCGGGCTGGCCGTCATCCCTTGGCCTTGCGGGCGAGGTAGCGGTCGATGCCGGTCACGTATTTGCGCTGCGCCTCATACTTGGCCACCAGGGCGTTGAAGCTCTTGGTGAGCGCCTCGGGGTTGCCACCCACGCGCTTCACCGCTTCGGCGTATTTGTTGAAAATCACCTGGGAAGTGGCTTCGCGCCAGCGCTTCTCTTCGGCCGGGTCAAGCGGTGCAACCTGGATGCGTTTGGATTTCATGAGGATCTCCACGCATTCGTCGGTTTCCTTGTTCTGCGCGTCGATGTACCAGGTGAGCGCATTGTCGGCGGCGGTGGTGAAGACATCCTGCAGCGGCTTCGAGAAACTCTTCCAGCGGTCGAGGTTGATGGAGGTCATCACGGTGGCGAAGATGCCCATGCGACCGCCGGTCGAGAGGAAGTTGGTCATCTCGGCGAGACCGTCCTTCACGCCCTGCTCGAACGGCGTGGTGGAGATGGCATCCACACCGCCACGCTGCAGGAGGTCGATCGCATCGGTGTAGGGCACAGTGACCGCCGTGGCGCCCAGCGCCTGCAGTGCATCGCCTGGCCCCAGCAGCGTGCGGATACGCATGCCCTTGAGGTCGGCTGCGGTGTTGACCCGCTTCATGCTCCACAGCACGTTTTCGGAGGTGGAGAGCGTGAGCAGCAGATGCACGTTGTTGCGCTGAAACTCCCGCTGCACATCGGGGGTGTTCTGGTACCACTCGCGAAATGCCATGCAGCCCGCATAGGGGCTTTCGGTGACGAACGGCAGCGTGACGCCAGACACCGGGAATTCGCGCGGGTTGAAGGCGGCGGGCACGGTGAAGCCCAGGTCGGTGGCACCGCGCGCCATGCCGGGGTAGACATCGCCTGCCTTCAGCGGATTGCCGCCCAGCATCCACTCGAAGGTCACCTTGCCGTTGGTCTTGGCGGTGACCTCCTTCGCGAATTCCTGCTGTACGCGGGAAAACAGCGACGGGGCAGGATAGTTGGATGCGATACGCAGTTTCAGGTCCGGAAACGATGCCTGGGCGCGCACGATCGCAGGCGCTCCGGCGACCGTTGCACCGGCGGCTGCGGCGGTGAGAAATTCGCGCTTCTTCATGGTGACTCCTTCGGTGAAAAATCGGTTTACTGCGGCAGCGAGGGCTGTCGCAGATGATGGTCGGTCACACGCTGCCACGCATGACCCAGTTGCAGCACTGCGGCTTCGTTGAAGCGCGCAGCGCTCAGTTCGAATGAGAGGGGCAGGCCTGCCGCGTTGAACCCGCAGGGCACGGCAAGCGACGGCACGCCTGCAGAGGCGAAGACCGAGGTGAAGCGCGGAATCGCCCGGATGGCGTTGGCGTAGGCGAGCCCGGCGCGCGCCGGTGCGGGGCCGGGCGTGGTGGGCGACAGAATGGCATCGATCCCCTGATCGGACAGGATGCGATGCAGCCGGTGGCGCCAGGTTTCGATCCAGCGCAGCGCCTGCGCATACTGCGCGCCGGTCACGCGTTCGCCGATGTCGTAGCGCACCATCAGGTCTTGTCCGTAATCGGCGGGGCGACGCGCGAGTTGTTCGCGGTGGAGCGCGAAGGCGTCGGCGAGCACGATCCTGAAGGCCAGCATTTCCTGAGCAAGTTCGACATCGCCCAGTTCAACCTCCACGATCTCGACGCCGAGATCACGATAGGTGCCGAGGGCGGTCTCGAGAGCACTGCGCAGTTCATGATCGATATCGTCGAAGAACCAGCGACGCATCACCCCGATACGCCTGCCGCGAACGGGGTCATCAAGCGTCTTGAGCGGGTCGGTGACCGGCGTGTCCATTGAGAATGGATCGTCGGGATCATGACCGGCGATGACCGCAAATACGCGGGCGACATCCTCGACCCGCCTTGCAAGCGGGCCGAAGGCGTCGAAGGGCGCGCTGACGGCGATACTGCCGGTCCGCGAAATGCGGCCGATGCTGGGCCGCAGACCGGCGAGTCCGCAGTAGGACGCCGGCAGACGGATTGAACCCGCCGTATCGCTGCCAATCGATACGCGCGCCATCCCACAGGGCACCGAAGCCCCCGAGCCGCCGCTTGAGCCGCCCGGGATATGCGCCGGGTTCCATGGGTTGGCGACCTGGCCGAAGTGCAGGCTCTGGCTGGTGGGGCCGAACACCCACTCATGCAGATTGGCCTTGCCCACGATCACAGCGCCCGCTGCGATCAGGCGGTCAGTGATGAAAGCGTTCCGAGGCGGGACGTTGTCTCGCAGAATCACCGAGGCGGCAGTGGTGGGAACACCCGCCCAGTCGAGACAATCTTTCAGATTGATGACCCAGCCGTGCAGCGGGCCGGCCGAACCGCCCGCTGCCGCAATGCGATCCAGCTCCGCAGCCCGGGCGTGCGCGGCATCGCCGCGCACCGTGATCATCGCGTTCACGATCGGATTCCAGCGCTCGATGGCGGCCAGCGCTTCGCTGACCGCCTGACTCGCAGGCCCCGCAGCGGGGGCGTTCATTGCGCGGCCGGGGTCTCGTCGTCCCAGACCTTCTCGGGCATGGGGAGCCCGGCAAAGGTTTCGGGGGGAAGGGGGCGGTCGACCTTGACGCCAAGACCTTCCAGCACCCACATCAGCTGACGCGTGTGCTGGCCGCTGTGCCAGACGGTGCGCTCGAGGAATTGATGGTGCGACTGCTCGCCATAGTAGACATCGGCTTTGGCAGACCAGTCGAAGGCATGTGCTGGGCCAGAGAACCAATCGCGCAGCTGCGTCTGGACCTGCGCCGCATAGCGCAGGATGTGATCGCGGCTGTTTGCCTCGGGCGCCGGAAACCGGTTGTAGGACTCAAAGGTGAGAGGAATGCCGGCTTTTTCTTCCAGGAATGCGTCGGCGTTGTTGAAGATGTGAAAGGTGAGGTCGGTGTAGCTGCGCGGCCGGTTCGGGAGCAGGTCGTGCAGGTTGCGATCGGGCAGCTGACGGAAGAAACGCTCGGCGCCCTCGAGAATGGCCATCAGTCTGCGCTGCAGTTCGTCAACCGGCAGCAGCGTGATCTTGAGACCGGTTACGCCAACCAGCCTGGCCACATCGGTGAGCACCTGGCCATTGGCCCAGCGGTCGCCCTTGGTGACGATGGGAACCTGCCGCAGGCCGAAATGCTTCAGTTCTTCAAATGCCGCGTCGTCCGCGAGCACGTTGCGGGAGAGGAAGGGCACCCCGTTCTTCGCCAGGAATTCCTTGGTACGCAGGCAGCTGGTGCAGCCCGGCTGCCAATAGACGCGGATGGCATCGTCGCGGATCGGGGTGGCGGTGGTCATCGGCGGTTTCTCCGTGAGCAGAGTGCAAACCGCCGATGATCATGCAAAGTGGGCGATACGGCAACCCGATTCGCCTAAACGAGGAACGGTGACGACTAAGGACGAGCGATCGCGATGCTTGAAACCGTGTTGGACGCCCCGTCATAGGCGTAACCCGTTCCGGAAATTGTGCTCATCGTGTAGGTGACGGAGGCGGTCTTGCCTGACAGGGATCCACTCGACACGGTGCAGGTTCCGGTGGCGTCGGTGGTGCATCCCACGCCTTTTCCGCCCACGGTGAAGTCGCCCCTGACCACCGCGCCGGGGGCTGGCGTGCCATCAGCGCGCTTCACCTTGACCGAGACGCGTGCGGTCCAGCCATTTCGCTGCTTGACTGCCGACGCCGACATTGAAGCCACCGAGACCTTGACGGTGGTCACCGGCTCTGGTGGCGGGCTTGCCGACGTATTGGCGTCCGCGTAGACCAGTCGATTGGGCGAGTCGGTGCCCGCGCTCTGAATCATGTTGAGGGTGGTTCGGCTGATCAGTTGCTGGGCGATCGCAGACGGGGTGGCGTCAACGGCAACTTCCAGGAGCTGCGCGACCGCCCCGGCAACATGCGGGCTTGCCATCGACGTGCCGCTCAATGTGGCGAGGGCCGTTGACCCGGTGTACCAGGTGGAAACAATCGACTCGCCGGGCGCGAACAGGTCAATGCACGCGCCGAAATTTGAAAATGAAGCGCGCTGGTCGGATGTGTTGCTTGCTGCCACGGTGATCGCCTCGGGGACGCGGGCCGGCGAGTAGTTGCATGCGTTGGCTGCACTGTTGCCGGCCGCGACCACCGCTGTGACGCCCCGCGCAATGGCGCCGGCGACCGCCTGGTCCAGCGTGCTCGATGCGGTGCCGCCCAGAGACAGGTTCATGACCGAGCGGGCTGGCGCGTTGGCCGCGACCCAGTCGATGCCGGCAACGACGCCGCTCAGCGTCCCGGATCCGCTGCAATCGAGCACCCGGACCGGGACCAGCGTGACCGATTTTGCGAGCCCTGAAACGCTTCCGCCTATGGTTCCGGCCACGTGCGTGCCGTGACCATTGCAGTCTTCCGTACCCCGGCCATCGGCGATTGCGGTGAAGCCCGCTGCGATTCGGCCCGAGAATTGTGCGTGGGAACTCAGGATGCCGGTATCGATGACGAAGGCGCGAACGCCCGTTCCGCTGGCGGTCCAGCTGAAGCTGCTGCTGAGGGGCAGGCTGCGCTGGTCGGCGCGGTCCAGTCCCCAGGGGGCCGACGTCTGTGTGACCGCCTGACGGCTCACGATGCTGTCGATCTCGACCCGGTCAACGTTTGGATTGTTGGCAATTGCATCGAGGAACGCGTCGGCAGCTGCGGCGGGCAATGAAACGGCGAAGCCGCGCAGCGCAGTGTCGTAGGTGTATTCGATGCGCGCGCCCGCGGCCAAACCCGCCGAACCCGCCATGAACTGGTCGCGAGCCTGGTGGCTTTCGGACGCGCCAAGCGCGGACTTGAACACCACCATGTAGCGTGTACGCGCCTGGGCCTGATTGGCGGCCTCAAGCGCGGCCACGCGCCCCGGTTGCGGTGAGGAGGGCATAGCTGCGGCTGAAATCGTCGGCTCGCTTTCCCGGCGGGCTCGAACTTCTGCGATCTTTTCGCGGATGCTCCGCGCGCGATCGGCAGGCGACAGCAACGGCGCATTGCGCGGATCGGGCATGAGTTCGCGGACCGCCTCGGCAATGTCCTCGCGTTCGCTTGCGATTCGGGCAACGGCAGCCAGCGCAGCGGTGCGCGCGGCCGCGCCAGAGGTGAGCGCAGCCTCGGCCCGGGCGGCGGCGTTGACGGCATCGCCTCCCTCACGGCTTGCCTGATCGGCGGCCTCACGCCGGGCCTCGTCAAAGATCTCCTTCCTGACATCGCCAAGCCGAACCGTCATGAAGCTTGCATAGGCTGCGACAGCCGGATCACGCCCCTCGGTGAACCGGGCGAACAGATCCTTGCCCTGCAGCCGCCCGTCCGCCTGCCGGATTGCCTCGGCAGCCTCGGAGAGCGTGGCGTGAGCGCCATTCAACACCTCATGAGCTACCAGCGAAGTCAGGATATTGACCGGCATCTCGGTGCGAAGCGCGCGGACCGAGCCGTCGGCGTTTTGACCCAGTGCCGCGGCGGCTGGTGCGAGGTAGGTAAAGCCCGACTTCCCTGCCTGGGCGAGGGTTTGCCCATTGTCATCACGATCACGCGCAGTGGCCGGGACATGGGCAACCAGCATCGCCTCGGCGAGGGCGGCCTGCGCGATCTGAAGGCCCGGTGGGATGACCAGCTTGAACTTGCCCTGGTCGTCCGAGAGGCTTGACTCGGGCTCGTTGTCGTCGCGGACCTTGTTGCCGTTCAGGTCGAGGAATACTGTGGCGCCGCTGATCGGACCATCTTCCAGGACGCCATTGAGCGTGACCGCCTGTACGGCGTTTGCGCCGGTTGCGTCAGAACTGACCGAGCCGCCCGAGCCGCCGCAGGCGCCAAGCGCGATCAGACACAAGGGCGCCGCGAGTCGAACGGTGGACCTCAGCCGATTCGCGGTTCGTGCAACCGGTATTGCGGAACGGGTGACTTCGATCCGGCGTGAATGTTCGTTCGACAAGTGGACGGTGACAGCCATGAAACGACCTCCTGAGGGCAACCGAGCGCGACGGCAATTCGCAAACACCCGAGATTATATGGGAAACTTTCCCATCCAATAGTGACGATTCTCATCGTTCGCCCTGTTTATGCCTTCCCCTGGTTCGGGTGTTCGTTATCGGGCGCGATTCGCGAAAAATGTTCGGATTGCGTGAATGGCCTGATCGATATCGGCGTCGTTCACGTCCAGATGCGTGACCCAGCGTTGCATGAATGCCGACCCGTCGCCGCTCGCCCGGCCGGTGACCTGGACGCCGTGCGCGCCGAGGTGGGCGGCGAGG
>CAMBZS010000097.1 GCA_945872335.1 Bordetella parapertussis
GGCGACTACAACCTGCTTGATCTGCCCACCGGCCAGGTGGTGGTCATGGCCGAGGTCCCAGCCGGCTGGGCACGCTCGGCCCCCGGCGCCCGCAGCAGCTCCGGCGCCGTGGTCATCGAGCGCACCGGCGACCCCGGTCGCGCCGAAGCACCGATCCCCACTGGCTCAGTCGAGATCCTGAGTGGCAACGCCGCCGGCAGCGCGCTTGGCGCAGCCTCGCCTTACGCCAACCTCGGGCTCGCTCAGAAAATCGCCCAGTTCCACACCCAGTTCCCCGCCTTCACCGGCAAGGGCTACACCACTGTCGTCATCGACACCGGCGCCGATCTCGATCACGGCGACTTCGGCCCCGCTAGCTCGAAAAACGGCGTGATGGTCGCCAACCGCATCGTCTATCAGTACGACTTCGTCGGCGCCAACGACGCCGATGCCAACGAAACCCCCGACGGCGGCCATGGCACCCACGTCGCCGGCACCATCGTCTCCTCCAACCCCAACTTCCTCGGCATGGCGCCCGAGGCCAACCTGATCGTCCTCAAGGTGCTCGGCGTCGGTGGTTCGGGCAGCGGTCGCGACATCATCGAAGCCGTCGACTGGGTCGTCGAAAACGGCAAGCAGTACAACGTCGTATCGGTCAACATGTCGCTGGGCGACTCCAGCTGGTCGAGCACACCCGTTCAGGGTTGGCTCAACACGCAATTCGAGGCGCTCGCCAAGCAAGGCATCGTGGTGCTCGCCGCCTCGGGTAACTCCTATGAAGACCGCGCAGGTCAGGACTCCGGCGTGGGCTATCCCTCATCGGATACCTGGGCCATGTCCATCGGCTCGGTCATCGCCGGCGAACCGGGCACCCCAAACCAGAGCGACGACTCGCCGCCCCGTCCCATCGATACGCTGTCATCGTTCTCGCAGCGTGGCCCGCTCACCGTAGCGGTTGCACCAGGCGACAAGATCGGTGCGGCCTGGCTCGACAACGGCCACGCCTACATCCAGGGCACCAGCATGGCCACCCCCGAAGTCTCGGGTACGGTGCTGCTGATGCAGCAGATGGCTGACGCCTACCTCGGCCGTCGCCTCACCTGGGAGGAAGTCAAGGCGGTGCTGCAGAAGACCGGCGATCCGGTGGTGGACACCGAAGCCAACATGCAAGACGGCAACGCCCTGGGCAACACCGGCCTCACCTACAAGCGCATCAACCTGCTCAACATCGAGGCCGAGATCAAGGGCATGCTCAAGTCGCCCGACGCCTCGTCGGTCACCCTCAGCGAGGGCGAAACCGAAACCCTCAATCTCGGATTCACCCCGCTCGCCCCCACCCAGGGCACGGCACAGGCCAATACGATCATCGGGTCACGAAGTGACGAGCGGGTCGACGCGGGCGCGGGTGATGACTCGGTTGACGGTGGCGGTGGCGAGGACGCCATCGACGGAGGTCGCGGTGACGATGATCTGCGGGCCGGTGATGGCGGTGACTCTCTGAGCGGCGGGGAGGGTAATGACCGCATCACCGTCGAGGGCGGAGGCAATCAGCTGGCCGGTGGCGAGGGCGATGACGGGTTCATTCTCAACAATCCCTCCGGCCAGAGCGTCATCAATGACTTCGGTCGAAACGACTACATCGACTTCAATCTGCCAAACACGGCAAGCCTCAACTCAAGCGCCTCCAGCCCTGTATCGATTCCTGAAGGCAGGGGCACCGCACTGGCTCTCGGTTCATTTCAAATGCAGCGGGACAACACCGATGTGGTGCTGCATATCGGGACCGATGCCAACGCGGGCAGCGATGCCACCATCCGGCTTGCCAATATTCCCGAATCCGCATCGTTTTCCGTTGATGGCGCAGGGGTTGTCAGGATGACGGTGGGTGCGGAAGCATTAGGCGCAACCGGCAAGGCCTATCACTGGAAGAGCCACACGCTACTCGATGACATTGCCGTTCAAACCCGGACCGTATCCGACGGTATCGCCACCTCGCCATCGGCCCGCGCACCGATCGAGTTCCGCAATGCCCAGGCCGACGCGAGCGGCAAGATGACCGCAGAACTCTGGGTTCGGACCGAAGGCGATACGGGTAGTCTGATGTTTGACTTCGTCTTCGGTCAGGCATCGACTTTCAACTTCAACACCAGCGAAGGCGCGATCCGACCTGGCTGGACATCCGCCGCAAACGCCACCAGTGCCACGGGATATTCATGGAGCTGGATGGGCAATCTCGGTACCCAAAATCTGGCGGCAGGCGAGCACCAGATCGGGATCGTGACGATTGATGCCCCAGCGGGCGCAAGGCCATGGTTACAGGTGATCGACGCCGAAGTCGGCAGCAAGGCCGTGCCGCCTATGGGACTGGCCGTGACAGACCGGTTGGGTGTCTACGCGCTGCAACCACAAGAAGCGAAAGCGCTGCTCCTGGAGCTCGGCGGAGCCGTGCCGGTCAGCCGAGCCGTTACCGCAAGCGACGCGCTCGCCACCCTCAAACTCGCGGTGGGACGCAATCCCAACCTATCCGCTTCGCCGGAGGCTGAGCCGCTTCCCGTGTCGCCCTACCAGTTGCTGTCGGCCGATGTGGACCGAAATGGCAAGGTCACTGCCGCGGATGCGCTCAATGTGCTCAAGATGGCCATTGGCCGCGCCGACGCGCCGTCGGCAAACTGGGACTTCATTCCCGAGTCGGAGGACCTCTGGAACGAAGCCAGCCAGTCGTTCTCGGTGACCCGAAAGGCCGTTCCCACCGACCTGAACGCCGCATTGATCAACTATGAGTCAAAGCCGGTGAATTGGGTGGGCTATGTCCGCGGCGATGTCGATGGCAGCTGGCAGTCAGCGTCGCAGGCGGGCATCGAGGCGCCACAGCTTTCAGACAGCTACTTCACGACACTGGCAGACACTCTGCAGGTGCCTGTGTACCAGTTCGGACTTCATGGCTGAGCGCAGCGTCCGACAACCGCCGGCCGGGCGTGCGCAGCCCGCCGGCGATTTCATCGAGGTCTACGACGCAGCGCTCGAGGGGTCGTTTTGTACCGACCTGATTGCGCGGTTCGAACACAGTCCGCATCGGCGCGCCGGTCAGACAGGGGGCGGACTAGATCCCGATCGAAAGCTGAGCACCGATCTTCGCCTGAGCGATCATGCCGAGTTCGGGGTGGAGGTCGGCTATCTGGAACATATCCTGACCGACTTTCTCACCCAGTATTTCGCCCGCTACCGTTTTGCACTGATCGCTCCGATCGGATTGACGGTGCGTCACCCGGTGAGCGGCGAGGCGGTTGCGCTCAATGACCAGAATTTCAGCGAAATCGGCGAGCCGCAGCTCGGGCTTCTGATGAAATCGCTTTACCGCATCGGTCCCATTCAGGTCCAGAAATATGACGCGGGGCGCGGCAATTACGACTACTGGCACTGCGAGGTCTTCCCGGAACGTCGCGGCACTGATGCCTTGCACCGAACCTTATTCTGGCTGGCCTACCTCAACGACGTCGAGCAGGGCGGACACACCGAGTTTTACTACCAGAATCGAGCGATCCAACCCAAAGCAGGCAGGTTGCTCGTGGCGCCCGCGTATTTCACCCATACCCACCGCGGCCGCATCCCGATATCGGGCGACAAATACATCGCAACGGGATGGGTGATGATTCGATCAGCCGAGCAACTGTACCGTTCGCCTCAGCAACGCTCAGCGGGTTGAACCGCGCGAGCCACTTTCGCGGTCGGTCGCCAATGGATCTGTTGCGCTGGCTCCCTCACCCGCCATCCAGGACTGGCAGTGCCGTGACCCGCTTGAAATCACGGTCATGGGTGATGAGCGCTGCCGCACCGGTCTCGAGTGCGCAGGCAAGCTGGAGCGCATCCGGAAGCCGCAGCCGATGCTGCACCCGCAGTTGGGCCGCCAAGGCCGCGATCGGCACGGTGATTGGCACCACCTCATACTGGCAGAGCGCCCGTTCGTAGCGCTTGCCCAGTGCGGTCAGGCCGGCAGCGGCGGGGCCAGTGAGCACTTCAGCCAGCGTGATGGTGGAGAGCGCAATGGTGAGCTCCCCGTCGGCTGCCGCCTCGAACAGACCCGCAAAGCGATCAGCCAACACCGGATGGGACTCGAGGAGATAGATGAACGGCGCAGTATCGACCAGGACCCGGCTACCCGTTGGTAGCCCTCCCCAGGTCATGCCCGGAACGGAATCGGGCTGTGCCTTCGTCCCGCGTCGGGCGGTCACTACTCTGAATCCCACTCACCCCGAAGCGCCCGGACCGCGGCTGCAGAATCCCGACCCCAGAGCCCGTGACCTGTGCCGCGCAGCGCCGTGATTCCCTGGGCGCGACGCTTCAACAGGGCGAGCTGCTCAAGCGTATCCAGCGGGACGACGGCCGCACAGGGTTTTCCGTGACGGGTGATGATCGATGAGGTGCCCGCGACTGCCTCGGACACCAGCAAAGGCAACCGGGCGCGCGCCTGTTCAAGCCCGTAACGAACTCGGGAAACCATATCGTTCCTTAAGTTTATGTACGGACTGTACAGTTTATAAATCCCTCCCGCAAGCGCTCCCTGCCGCCTTCGCCCTGATCCATCGCCCAGGCAACGCCGCGCGGGTGGTCCTGCCCGCGGAGCCTGCCGCTACGGCTGAAAAAACTCTTTAACCCGATCCATCCACCCACGGGTTTTGGGGTTGTGCTTGGGATCGGTAAGCGACGCATCGAGCTGGCGCAGCAGATCTTTCTGGGCATCAGTGAGGCGCACCGGCGTCTCGACCACCAGGTGCGCGTAGAGATCGCCCGGATAGCTCGAGCGAATGCCTTTGATGCCTTTGCCTCGCAGCCGGAACTGTTTCCCGGACTGCGTGCCGTCGGGCACATCAATCTCGGCTTTGCCACTCAGTGTGGGAATCTGCACCTTGCCGCCGAGCGCCGCCGTCACCATGCCGATCGGCACTTCGCAATGCAGATCATCGCCATCGCGTTTAAAGACCTCGTGTTCGCGCACACGGATCTCGACATACAGATCGCCCGGTGGCCCACCATTGATACCTGGCTCGCCGTTACCCGCTGACCGAATCCGCATGCCGTCGTCGATACCGGCCGGAATTTTCACTTCGAGGGTTTTGTTGCGCTTGACCCGACCCACTCCCTCGCACGCACGGCACGGATCGGGAATGGTCTTGCCCTGTCCCCGGCAAGTGGGGCAGGTTTGCTGAATGGAGAAGAAGCCCTGCTGCATGCGCACGGCGCCCTGGCCGTTACAGGTACGGCATGTTTCAGGGCGAGTGCCGGGCTTCGCGCCCGTGCCCTTGCAGGTGTCGCAGGACTCCCAGCTTGGCACCCGGATTTCCGTGGCATGGCCCGCCGCCGCCTGCTCGAGCGAAATTTCCATCGCGTAGCGGAGATCGGCGCCGCGGTAAACGCTGCTGCGGCCGCCGCCACCCCCGCCACCGCCGCCGCGGCCACCACCGAAGATGTCGCCAAAAATATCGCCAAACACATCGGCAAAACCGCCTGCACCGCCCTGCCCACCCATGCCCGCAGCGTTGGGGTCGACGCCGGCATGGCCGAAGCGATCATAGGCCTCGCGCTTTTTCGCGTCGGTCAGGATCTCGTAGGCTTCCTTGACCTCCTTGAATTTCTCTTCGGCGGTCTTGTCACCCGGATTGCGGTCCGGGTGAAACTTCATCGCGAGCTTGCGATAGGCCTTCTTGAGATCATCGTCCGAGGCGTTTTTGGCGACGCCCAGCACTTCATAAAAATCACGTTTTGCCATTCAGCCCAGCCTTCGCCTGCTCGTCTGCCGACCCGTTACCCGCAACCCGTACCGATCAGCGTTTGACTTCCTTGAAATCGGCATCGACGACATCGTCATCTTTCGGCCGCTTTGCTTCAGAGGCCCCGCCCGGTGCCGCGCCCGCGCCACCGGCCGCGCCTGCCGCACCCGCCGCCGCATCTGCAGCGCCGGACTGAGCGTACATCAGTTCGCCGAGTTTCTGCGATGCACTGGCAAGCGCCTGGCTCGCAGCATCGATCTTGTCCTTGTCGTCGGTTTTCAGCGCCTCTTCTGTGTCTTTCAGTGCCGCTTCGATCTTCGCCTTTTCATCAGCGCTGATTTTCTCGCCGTGCTCGGCAAGCGACTTCTTCACCGAATGCACCATCCCTTCGGCCTGGTTGCGTACGTTGGTGAGTTCGACGCGCTTGCGATCATCCTCGGCATTTGCCTCGGCATCCTTCACCATTTTCTCGATCTCGGCCTCTGACAGACCTGAATTCGCCTTGATGGTGATCTTGTTTTCCTTGCCGGTTGCCTTGTCGCGCGCCGACACATGCAGGATGCCGTTCGCATCAATGTCGAAGGTGACTTCGATCTGCGGCGTACCACGCGCCGAGGGCGGAATGCCTTCGAGGTTGAACTCGCCCAGCAGCTTGTTGCCGGATGCGATTTCGCGCTCGCCCTGGAACACCTTGATGGTCACCGCGGGCTGATTGTCATCGGCCGTGGAGAACACCTGCGAGAACTTGGTCGGGATGGTGGTGTTCTTCTGAATCATTTTGGTCATGACGCCGCCCAGCGTCTCGATGCCGAGCGACAGCGGCGTGACGTCAAGAAGCAGCACGTCCTTGCGCTCGCCCGACAGCACCGCACCCTGCACCGCGGCGCCCACCGCCACCGCCTCATCGGGGTTCACATCCTTGCGCGGCTCACGACCAAAGAACTCCTTCACCTTCTCCTGGACCTTGGGCATGCGCGTCATGCCACCCACCAGGATCACATCGTCGATCTGTGACGCGCTGACGCCAGCGTCTTTGAGCGCAATGCGGCAGGGCTCGATGGTATTGGCGATCAGCTCCTCCACCAGCGACTCGAACTTGGCGCGCGTGACCTTGAGGTTCAGATGCTTGGGACCCGAGGCGTCGGCCGTGATGTAGGGAAGGTTGATCTCGGTCTGCTGACTGGAGGACAACTCGATCTTGGCTTTTTCAGCCGACTCCTTCAGGCGCTGCAGCGCAAGCACATCCTTGGACAGGTCAACGCCCTGGTCCTTCTTGAATTCGCCAATGATGAAATCGATCAGACGCTGATCGAAGTCTTCACCACCCAGGAAGGTGTCGCCATTGGTGGAGAGCACCTCGAACTGCTTTTCGCCGTCGACATCGGCAATTTCAATGATGGACACGTCGAACGTGCCGCCGCCCAGGTCATACACCGCGATCTTGCGATCCTTGCCGGCCGCCTTGTCGAGACCGAACGCAAGCGCCGCCGCGGTGGGCTCATTGATGATTCGCTTGACCTCAAGACCAGCGATCCGACCCGCATCCTTGGTCGCCTGGCGCTGGCTGTCGTTGAAGTAGGCGGGCACCGTGATCACAGCCTCGGTGACCTCTTCGCCGAGATAGTCCTCGGCGGTTTTCTTCATTTTGCGCAGCACCTCGGCCGACACCTGCGGCGGGGCGAGCTTCATGTCGCGCACTTCCACCCAGGCATCCCCGTTATCGGCCTTGGCGATGGTGTAGGGCATCAGGCCGATGTCCTTCTGAACTTCCTTTTCCTGGAACTTGCGGCCGATCAGGCGCTTGACCGCGTAAAGCGTGTTGCGCGGATTGGTGACCGCCTGACGCTTGGCTGGTGCCCCCACCAGAATTTCGCCGTCTTCCATGTAGGCGATGATGGACGGCGTGGTGCGCGCGCCCTCGGAGTTTTCAATCACCTTGGGCTGACCGCCCTCCATGATGGCAACGCAGGAGTTGGTAGTGCCGAGGTCGATGCCGATGATCTTGGCCATGATGAGAAGGTCCTCAGGAAATCGGTGAAGGGGCCGGCAACCTGCCGGCGACAGACTGTCAGATGGGTGGTTGAACGTTCAAAATCAAGCCGGGATGCGCGCGACCGCAGATGCGAGCTCAGCCTTGCGCGACCGTGACCATGGCAGGTCGCAGCACGCGGTCGTTGATGAGATAGCCTTTCTGCAGCACCGCCACCACGTGGTTGGATGCCACTGGCGGGTTGGTGGAGGCTACCGGCACCATTGAGATGGCCTGATGCCGATTGGGATCAAATTTCTGCCCCACGGGGTTGAGCTCGGTGACGCGGGCCCGCTCAAAGGCCGACACCAGCAGCCGGAGGGTGGCATCCACCCCTTCCTTCAGGCTTTCCGGCGAGGCGGTGCCGTTGGCCAGCGTCATTTCAAGACTGTCCCGAACCGGCAGCAGGCTTTCAGCGAAGCCCTCGATCGCGAACTTGTGCGCTTTGGCCACGTCTTCCTGGCCCCGGCGCCGGATGTTTTCGGTATCAGCCTTGGCGCGCAGATAGAGGTCGCGAAACTCGATCGCCTCGGCCTGAGCGCGCGCGAGCGCATCCATCGCCGATGGGGCTGCGCCCGCCGGACCGTCAGTGGATGCGGTGCCTGGTGAGTTTCCCGATCCCGGTACTGCGCCTGTCGAACCTGCCGAGGCATGCGCCTGCGACTCGGGGCCGGCGGGGGCCGGATCGGTCTGCGGGGCTGCACCAGCAGCGGATTTATCGGATTCCGTCATTGACAAAACCTTTAAGAACAGAGACTTGCCACCAAACACTCAAGCACGGCAGGAGGCCGAGGTGACCTGTATGCCAAAGCCTTCACATTGAAATGGGGATTGTCGTCGGCGTTTCAAGCCCTGCCGCGAGGAAGAACGCTCAGCGCTCGGCGCCGAGTGCCACGGCACGCTCCCGTCGCCTGGCCAGTGCGGCGTGGGGGCAGGCGGGTTCCGCCGCGGTGCCGGGCCAGCCCGCGACATGCCGCTCTACCAGACGGGCGAGCGCCGAAATGAACTCCGCGGAGTCGTTGACACAGCCCAGATAGCGGTAATCGGATCCCCCGGCCGCGATAAAGGTTTCGCGCCCCTCGATGGCGATTTCTTCCAGCGTTTCAAGGCAATCGGACACGAACCCCGGGCACACCACATCGACGCGGCCTGTTTTTCCTGCGCCCAGTTCTTCAAGCGTGCGATCGGTGTAGGGCTGCAGCCACTCGGCCTTGCCAAACCGCGACTGAAACGTGACCCGGAACTGCTCAGGGGCAAGCTGCAGGCGCTCGGCAAGAAGACGCCCGGTGACCAGACACTCACAATGATAGGGGTCACCCAGCAGCAGCGATCGCCGCGGTACGCCGTGAAAACTCATCACCAGTACATCGGGCTTGCCCTCGCGCGCCCAGTAGGCCTCGACGTGCCGAGCGAGCGCTTCAATGTATGGACCGTAGTCATGAAAATTGCGAATCGTCCGCAGCTCGGGCTGATTGCGCCATCCCGACAGCTCGGAAAAAACCGCATCGAACGCGGTTGCCGTGGTTGAGGCGGCGTACTGCGGATAGAGCGGCAACACCAGGAGACGGGTGACATTACGCTCACGCATCTCGCGCATCACCTGGGCAATGGCGGGGCGGCCATAGCGCATGGACCACGCCACCTCGATTGCATGGCCCCGGGCCTCGAGCGCCTGCCCAAGCCTGCGTGCCTGATTGGCCGTGTGCACTGCAAGCGGTGAGCCCTCGTCGGTCCAGATGGTGGCGTATTTTTCGGCGGACCGCGCCGGCCGCACGTTGAGGATGATGCCGTTCAGGATCAGCGCCCACACCAGCTTCGGGATTTCGACCACCCTGGGGTCGGACAGAAATTCACGCAGATAACGGCGGACCGCACTGGTTTCCGGCGCATCGGGCGTGCCGAGTTGCACCAGCAGCACCGCAGTGCGCTCGGGCATGGAATGGTCAAAGGCGCTCGCGGCGCTGTACCGGGCCATGAAAAAATCGCTGAAGTTGGGAAACAGGCGCCACTATACGTGGTGCGTAAGCGCGCTCGAGACTAGCTTTGCGGTGATGTCAACAATTGGGATGACGCGCTCATAGGCCATGCGCGTGGGCCCGATCACGCCCAGCGTGCCAACGATCCGGCCATCAACGCTGTAGGGGGCAACCACCACGCTCAACTCATCCATGGGGACCAGCTGGGATTCGCCACCGATGAAGATCTGCACGCCTTGAGCGCGGCTCGATGAGTCGAGCAGTTCGACGAGCCGGGTGCGTTGATCGAACAGATCAAAGAGCTGCCGCAGGCGATCCATGCTGTCGGACAGGTCGGCCACCCCGAGAAGATTGCGCTGCCCCGAGATCACCACCGGCTGGTTGTCTTCGGCCAGGACCTGCTCACTCGCGGTGATGGCAGTGGTCATCAGGCTGGTGATGTCATCGCGAAGCGAACTCAGTTCATTCCGGAGGTTGAGGCGGATCGCTTCCAGCTCGCGCCCTGCAAAATGCGCATTCAGGTAGTTAGAGGCTTCGATCAGCTGAGTGGGGGAGTAATCGCGTTCGGTGGCGAGGATACGGTTCTGCACATCCCCCTCAGGCGTGACGATGATGAGCAGAATGCGGCGCTCGGAGAGTCGCAGAAACTCGACCTGACGAAACAGCGAGGTGCGGCGCGGTGTCATCACCACGCCCGCAAAATGAGAGAGGCTGGACAGGAGCGAGGCCGCCGTGCTCAACACCCGTTGCGGCTCGTCGGCACGAATGCCGCCCTCGATCTGGGCGGTTTCGCCCAATTCAAGCGGCTGAACCTTGAGAAGCGTATCAACGAAGATGCGATACCCACGGGGCGTGGGCACTCGCCCGGCCGACGTGTGCGGGCTGTGGATCAGTCCGAGCTCCTCGAGGTCGGCCATCACGTTGCGGATCGTGGCGGGCGACAGGTCGATTCCCGTCTGCCTGGACAACGTGCGCGACCCCACTGGCTGGCCATCGGCGATGTAGCGTTCGACCAGTGCCTTCAGGAGTGTTTGAGCGCGTTTATCAAGCATGCGGCTTATTTTAGGCGGAAGGCGTGGCGACGCAAGCGCGCCCGTCGGCGCGGAGCAGGAACCATGGCCTGCCGTAAACCGGATTCCTCCGCAAGCCTTGGGCGACGCGCCGGGACTAGTTCTGGCAGCGGTTCCGGGCGGCCACATGCCGAACGGGCTTGTGCTCTAATCGCCGCCATGAGCACCCCGTTCACCAAAGTTGCACTGGTAGGCAGGTTCCAGACCCCATCGGTCGGCGCCTCAGTACGCGATATCGCAGCGTTTCTATCCGAGCGCGGGATCGATGTCCTGCTTGACCAGAACACCGCCACTTCAATCGGCCCGGGCAACTGGCAGGTGCTCAGTACCGAGCAGATCGGTCATCAGGCGCACCTCGCCGTCGCAGTGGGTGGCGACGGCACCATGTTGGGCGTGGCGCGTCTGCTCGCGCCCTTCGGTATTCCGGTGGTCGGCATCAATCATGGCCGGCTGGGGTTCATCACCGACATCGCGCTGGCCGGCTGGCGGCCCGCACTGGGCACGATCCTCGACGGCGAGTTCTATTCCGAAGAGCGCTCGCTCCTGGTCTCGCGGGTGCAACGTAACGGTGAAACCGTCTGGCGCGAGTTATCCCTCAATGATGTGGTGGTCAGCCGCTCCTCGCGCAGCGGCATGATGGAACTTCAGGTCGAGGTCGACGGCCAATACATGTACACCCAGCGCGGGGACGGCCTGATCGTGGCCACGCCCACGGGCTCCACCGCCTACGCGCTGTCGGCCAATGGCCCCATCCTTCACCCGCTTCTCCAGGGGCTGGTGCTGGTTCCCGTTGCCCCGCAAACGCTGTCGAACCGCCCCATCTCGCTTCCCGACAATGTTTCCATCGTCGTGCGCGTG
This sequence comes from Bordetella parapertussis, assembly GCA_945872335.1. Classification (GTDB taxonomy): domain Bacteria; phylum Pseudomonadota; class Gammaproteobacteria; order Burkholderiales; family Burkholderiaceae_E; genus SYIM01. The sequence goes on from CAMBZS010000097.1 coordinate 11,678, forward strand.
GTGGGCGGGCGCGAGCCGCGGGTGGCCTGCGACATGCAGGTGTTCACCGACCTGCAGATCGGCGATGGCATTCACATCGAACGCGCGCCATTCACCACCCGTTTTCTGCACCCGCCGGGCTACAGTTACTTTGCAACGCTCCGCGGCAAACTCAACTGGCAGGAGCTGCCCAGCTCCCTCCAGAGCCCGGGCGAGACCGACTAGGTCGCCCCCAGGCTGTCCAGACCATGCTGCTGTCGCTGCATCTGCGCGATTTCGTCATCGTCGACTCGGCCGACATCGAGTTCGGTGCAGGCTTTACCGCCCTCACCGGGGAAACCGGCGCGGGCAAATCCATTCTGCTTGATGCGCTTGGCCTGGCCCTGGGCGCCCGCGGCGACGCTGGCGTCGTTCGCGATACCCGTCCGCGTGCTGATATCAGCGCACGCTTTCAGAGCCATGCCGGCCTCGACGCCTGGCTCGCCGAGCGTGACCTCACCGGCGACCCCGGCGAATTGCTGCTGAGGCGAATCGTCGAAGCCGACGGACGGTCGCGTGCGCTGATCAACGGTCAGCCGGCCACCGTCGCCCTGCTCCGCGAGGTGGGCGAGCAGCTGGTTGATGTACACGGTCAGCATGCCGCGCAGTCGCTGCTGCGAACCGGCGCGCAGCGCGACCTGCTCGATGCGTTCGGCGCGCTCGAGGGCAGTGTGTCGGCGGTGGCCGTCCTGTTTGAACGCTGGCAGGCAATCGAGCGCGAGCTCGCCGGCGCGCGCGCGGGCGGCCGCGAGCAGGCGCTTGAGCGTGAACGACTCCAATGGCAGATCGCCGAGCTCGAACCACTCGGGCTTGCCGAGGGCGACTGGGAGGCGCTCAACGCCGAGCAGAAGCGGCTCTCGCACGCCGCTTCACTGCTGGCCGACACGCTCGGGGCATCCGAGGCTCTGCACGATGGCGATTCCCCCATTGCAGCCCAGCTGGAGGCCATTGTCGCCCGACTGCAGCCACTTCAGGCGCTTGATGAACGACTGCGCGAACCGCTGGAACTCCTTGAAAGCGCCCGAATCCAGATCGAAGAGGCCGCCTCGGGGCTCGCAGCCTACTCGCGCCGCGTCGACCTCGACCCGGCTCGCCTCGAGGAGGTCGACGCGCGAATCAGCGCGGCATTCTCGGCCGCGCGCAAGCTGCGGCTCGCACCCGAGTCGCTGGCAGGTGAACTCCTCGCCATGCAGCAACGCCTCGCCGAACTCGAGCGCGCTCAAGACCTGGACGCCCTCGAGCGTCGCGCCGCCGACGCAAGGGCCCATTTCGACAAAGCGGCCGCCTTGCTTTCAGCCGAGCGTCGCAAGGCCACACGCAAACTGGCCGACGGCGTCTGCCGGTTGCTAGGCGAGCTTGGCATGGGGGGCACGCGGCTCGAGATCGCGATCGAGCCTTGCGCAGCCTCCGCATGCGGCATCGATGCCATCGAGTTTCGCATCGCAGGACATTCGGCAGGCACCGCGCGGCCTCTCGCCCGGGTGGCATCCGGCGGCGAACTCTCGCGAATCGGACTTGCCATTGCGGTGCTGGCCGCGCAAAGCAGCCCCGTGCCCACGCTGATCTTTGACGAGGCCGACGCTGGTGTTGGCGGCGCAGTCGCGGAAGTGATCGGCAACCTCATGCGAAAGCTTGGCGCGAACTGCCAGGTGCTCTGCGTCACCCATCTTCCCCAAGTTGCGGCACGCGCGCACCAGCAGCTCCGTGTCAGCCGCGAGCAGCAAGCGGGCGGCGTGCTCAGCCGGGTTCAACTGCTCGCCCGCACCGAGCGCGTCGAGGAAATCGCGCGCATGCTGGGGGGCGTCGAAATCACCGCCACCACGCGCAAGCACGCGCGCGAAATGCTCGCCGCGCAGTCAGACTGAATGCGGTGGTCTAAACCTTGAACCACTCGGGCGCGGGCAGCTCGTTGAACACCCGCCTGAGCCCCTGGCTCCAGCCATTGCGCAGCGCCCCAAAGTAGGCATCGCTCGAATCGATGCGATGCCGAAATGAAACCGACAGCGCATTGCGCCGCACCATGGCGAGATCAATCGGCAGACCCACCGACAAATTGCTTCGCATGGTGGAATCAAACGAGACCAGCGCGCACTTGAGGGCCTCATCGAGCGCGGTGTTCGTGCCCACTACCCGGTCAATGATGGGCTTGCCGTATTTGCTCTCACCAATCTGAAAGAACGGCGTATCTGCGCTGGTTTCAATGCAATTACCCTGCGGGTACACCAGAAAGAGCCGCGGCATTTCACCTGCGATCTGCCCGCCCACCAGAAACATCGCACTGAAATCGACACTGCTCTGGTCGGGCCCGCCACCAGACTGCATGCGGATCACCGAGCGCAGTTCCTCGCCCACCAGCCGGGCTGCATCGAACATGGAATCCACGCCCATCAACCCGCCGCTCGGCTGCGCCTGCGCATGCATCTTGCCAAGGCGGCTCACCACACTCTGCGTGGTGGCCAGATTGCCTGAATTGAGGAGCACGATCACGCGATCGCCGGGCCGCTCGAAAATGCTCATCTTGCTAAACGTGGAGACATGGTCGAGCCCGGCGTTGGTGCGGGAGTCGGAAGCAAACAGCAACCCCTCATCG
>CAMBZS010000098.1 GCA_945872335.1 Bordetella parapertussis
CTCGTACGGGTACGCAATCAAGCCCGCGATGCTGATGGGCGGCACGCAACCATCGGCAAATCTGTTGCAGCTGGGATGCACCACCTGCACCAACTACGCACAGGGCGGTGCGCGCGTTTCGCTGCAGCCCGGAATTGGCAATCGGGGTACCGCCGCGGGCGCGACGAACTATGACCGTACCAGCGCGTTCAACGCCGCGTCCACCATCCCGGTCAAGGAGCAGATCGACATCCACCTGGGCAGCCCCGGCGAGGGCAAGTTCAAGGCTGGTGACCTGGTGGTCGTCTTCGCTGGCGCCAACGATATTTTCATCCAGGCTCAGAGCGGGCAAAGCCAGCAGGCAATAGCCGAAGCGGTGGGCGCCGCCGCCATGCAGCTGGCAGAGCAGGCCGCCCGCCTGAAGGCCGCCAACGCCAGTGCGCTGGTGGTCATCGGCCTTCCCGACATGGGCAAAACCCCGTCGGGCGTGGCGACCGGCGCCGCGAGTGCGGCCGGCCTGAGCGCACTGTCGCTCCAGGTGTTCAATGGCACGCTTGCAACGGCACTGAAGGCGCAGAACATCGTGTTTGTCGATCCAAACGAGATCCTTACCGCTGTCCTGACCAAGCCAGCAGACTACGGCTTCAAGGTGACCGTCGACACCGACGCGAGCAAGGCGCTCGCCAGCACGGCCTGCGGAATCAACAAGATCGCAGCGACTGCCCAGTTTGACGATGCCACCAACCCAAGCTCGCTCTACTGCTCCACTCCGAACACCGCGGCCTCCAACGTCGGCACGCTGCGCACCGCCGGCGCCGACGCCACCTACGTGTTCGCCGACGGCGTACACCCCAGCTCACAGACGCACAAGGTGCTGGCCGACTACCTGGGCAACCGGCTGGCGCGCCTCCTCACCGATGCGATGCTGGCCGCCAGGAAGTAAGCGCCGGGTTGCATGGTTTCACCAGCAGGCCACGCACATGCCCTCAACCTGATCCGCGCGCCGCGACCGTCATGCTTCAGCGATGCAACAGTCTCTCCGCGTAGTGATTTCAGGCGCCGGCGTGGGCGGCCTGTGCGCAGCCGCCTCGCTCCTCCAGCGGGGCATTGACGTCGATGTTTATGAACAGGCAACCGAACTCAAGGAGGTGGGCGCAGGGGTTCAGCTGTCGGCCAACGGCACACGCGTGCTCCACGCGCTGGGCGTGGCCGACGCGCTGAGCGCGCGCTCATGCGAAGCACAGGGCAAGGAGATCCGGCACTGGCAAAGCGGCGAAACCTGGAAGCTCTTTGACCTCGGGCCACTTTCGATTGAACGGTTTGGCTTTCCGTATTTCACTGTCTACCGGCCAGATTTGCTCGAGGTGCTCGCCGAGGCCGTGACCGCGCTCAAGCCCGATGCGCTCCACCTGGGTGCGCGCGTGGCTGGCTTCGAACAGCACCCGCAGGGCGTTACGCTCATGCTGGAGTCGGGTGAGCGCGTCAGCGGCTCACTGCTGGTGGGGGCAGACGGTGTTCATTCGCGCGTCCGGCAGGGTCTGTTTGGCCCCGATCGCGCACAATTCAGCGGCGTCGTCGCATGGCGCGCGGTCATCCCCATGGAGCGGCTGCCCGCACACATGGCACGCATGGTGGGCTCGAACTGGGTGGGACCAGGCGGCCATATCGTTCACTATCCGCTTCGCAGCGGCCGCCTCATGAATTTCGTCGGCGCACTCGAGCGCGCCGACTGGCAGGTGGAGTCCTGGAGCCATCGCGGCTCACAGACCGAACTGGCACATGATTTCTCAGGCTGGCACGAAGACATTCAGCACTTCATTGGCCAGATCGACGTGCCCAATAAATGGGCCCTCATGACCCGGGCGCCACTTGAGCGCTGGAGTGTGGGCCGGGTCACACTGCTGGGCGACGCGGCCCACTCCATGCTGCCCTTCCTCGCCCAGGGCGCGGTGATGGCAATTGAAGACGGCTACATGCTGGGCCGGTGTGTTGCCGATTTCCCGCCGGAAGAGGCGCTTCAGCGCTTCGAGCGCGCGCGGCTCGAACGCACCACGAAAGTGGTGGAGGGCGCGGCGGCAAACATGTGGCGCTTTCACAACCCGCTGCTCGCCGACCCGGATGGGGGCCGGCGCTTCATCGAACGCGAGTGGGCCGGCAATCGCATCTCAGACCGGTACGACTGGCTGTTCCGTTACGACGCGACCACCGAGGAACTCTGATGAAACCGAACCTTTTCGTTGCCTTCAGCCGCCGCGGCGTGTCGGCCCTCCTCCTCTGCGCCACCGGCATGGTCTGCGCCCAGCCTGCGGGTGCCCAAACCCCAGGAACCCAGGACTACCCCGCACGTACCGTCCAGCTCATTGTTCCCTTCCCGCCGGGGGGGCCCACCGACATCGTGGGACGGCTGGTGGCCCAGCGACTATCCGAGGGACTTGGCCGATCGGTGGTGGTAGAAAACCGCCCTGGCGCCGGCGGTACCGTCGGATCTGCGGCAGCCGCCAAGGCGGCGCCCGATGGCTACACCCTGCTCTATGGCAGCACCAGCACGCTTGCCATCGCGCCCAGCCTCTATCGCAGCCTCTCCTACGATCCGCGGGTCGCCTTCACGCCCATCAGCCTGGTCTCGCGTGGCGCCATCGTGCTCGCCGTTCACAGCGCGGTCCCGGCAGCGTCGCTCAATGACTTCATCGCCGAGGCGCGACGCGCGCCCGGCAAATTCGCCTACGCATCGGCGGGCAGCGGAACGCCCCCACACCTGGCTGCCGAATTTTTCAAGTCGGTCGCAGGCATCGATCTTCTCCACGTCCCCTACAAGGGCGGCGCCCAGGCGTTGAACGATGTGGCCTCGGGCCAGGCTCAGGCCATCTTCGAAGGTCTGGTCACACTCGCGCCACAGATCCGGGCAGGCCGCATCCGGGCGCTTGCCATCACAGGCGAGCGCCGCGATCCCGCCCTCCCGGATGTACCGACCTTCGCCCAGGCGGGGCTTGCGCAATACGACGCGTATTTCTGGAGCGGGCTGGTGGCCCCGGCCGGCACACCGGCCGACATCATCAACCGCCTGAACGCCGTCCTCACCCAGGGGCTGGAGCGCCCCGACATTCGCGAGGCCTTCGAGCGACAGGGGCTGCAGACCGCAGCAAGCAGCCCCACGGCATTCGGGCAATTCATTGGGTCCGAAATCGACCGATGGGCGCGGGTTGCCAAGGCATCGGGCGCGCAGGTTGATTGAGTTCGTGTCGGCCATGACGCACACGACACCAGCCTCGACTCATCCGGCAACACCCGATCGGGCAGCCACGCTTGCGTTTTCGCTTGCCGCAGCACCCGCCGGATTCATCGACGATCCGTATCCGTGGTACGCCGCGCTCAGGCACCATGCCCCGGTGCATCGCCTCGCCACCGACTCGCTCCTCCTTACGCGCTGCGCGGATCTGATGGCGGTGTACCGGCACCCGGGCGCGAGCTCTGACAAGAAGCGTGAATTCGCGCCCAAATACGGGCCCGGATCGCCGCTCTTTGAACATCACACCACCAGCCTGGTGTTCAGCGATCCGCCGCTTCATACGCGGGTTAGAAGGCTGCTGACCGGGGCGCTCAACCAGCGCGCAGTGGCGCGAATCGAATCCGGGCTGATCGAACTGGTCGATGGACTGATCGATCGACTGGCCACGATTTCCCAGCCCGATCTGATCCGCGACTTCGCCGCCCGCATTCCGGTCGAGGTGATCGGCTCGCTCCTGGATGTGCCAAGAGACGAGCGCGAGCCGCTACAGGGTTGGTCAATCGATATTCTGTCGGCGCTTGAACCGGTGCCAGGCGCCACGCTGCTCGAACGCGGCAACCGGTCGGTCACGGACTTTCTGAATTATCTGCGCGACCTGGTGGCGCGACGCCGCCAGCAGCCGGGCGACCCCGAGGTGGATATGCTCACCCGGCTGATCCTGGGCGAGACCGACGGCGAGCGTCTCAGCGAACTCGAACTGCTTCACAACTGCATCTTTCTCCTCAATGCCGGCCATGAAACCACCACCAACCTGATTGGCAATGGCCTAGAGGCGCTGATGCGGCATCGTGACCAGATCGACCGGCTGGTGCGCGACCCTGCCCTGATCGGGACTGCAGTGGAGGAGTTGCTGCGCTTCGAAAGCCCGCTGCAACTCAATAACCGGTTGGCAACCACCGCCATCGACCTGCCCGCCGACCCGATCACCGGACGCGGCGTCGTGACGATCGAAGCGGGCACCTTCGTCACGCTCGGCGTCGGTGCGGCCAACCGCGATCCGGAAGTCTTTGCCGAGCCCGACCGGCTCGATATCGGGCGTCGTCCCAATCCGCAGCTCGCCTTCGGGCACGGCGCGCATGCCTGCGCCGGCATGAACATCGCACGCCTGGAGGCGCGCGTGGCGATCGGCCGGCTGGTGGCTCGCTATCCCGAGATTGAATCGGCCGCGCCCCCAGAGCGTGATCGTCGAATACGCTTCAGGGGATTTCGAACCCTGCCCGTGGTGCTCAACCGCCGGGCGAGTGCGTAAAGGCGCAGCACCACCGGCCCCTGCACGGGCGAGGATCCTTACCTCGCGGTGAGATCGACCGTTCCGCCCGCAGCAAAGCCCACCAGAATTCGCACCGGGGGAGGGCCCGACTGCGCCCGCAGAACAGCGGGCGCCAGGCCGAGGGCGCCAGTGGCTGCAAGAAACGTTCGTCGTTGCCGTGACACGAAGGCCCCCGTGCGCATGACGTCGTTCAGCGCGGCCGTGCCGCAGCGAGCGACTTGTGGGTGAACAGATAGTGGGTGGAATCGAGCGGCTTGTGGCAGGCCAGACACTCGCCCTGGCTGAATCCTGTTCGCACCATCCGGTCGGTGCCGAACACCGCGTAGTGCCAGTCGCCGTTTCGAATCAGCGCGGGTATGTCGCTGCCCCATCCCTTGCCCACGGCCATCGCGGTGTAGAACAAGAGGCGGTCGGCCTCGAAGAAGGTATCTGGGCCTGCGATGGGCTTGCGTTCGCCATCAAGTTTGGCCGCATATACCTCGACCACCACAGCGGAGCCATCCGCAGGCGAGCGGCCGGCACCCAGATCGGCCAGCAGCTGGGGGCTTGCGTAAAAGCGCCGCACCTGGCGGGTAGCCGGAAAATTCATGGTGAGATAGTGAGTAAACCGCTCCCGATAATCGGCGGGAAAGCTCATTTTGCTGCCGCTCAGTGCGGCAAACGGCGCCGAGCGCGCTGGTGCACCAGCGGGCGCCGCGGGCAGCGCAGCATAGTGGGCCGCAAGCGGTTTCAGATCGGCTTCACCCAACTGCTCCGCGATCGCGTTCATGACGCCGCTCTTGCGGCTGCCCTCACGCAAGGCTTTCAGCTGATTCTCGAGATAGCCGGCTCGCTGGCCTGCCAGATTCGGGATCGTCTCGCTGATGCTGAGGCCGTTTGCGCCATGGCACGCAGCGCAGGTGGTGTTGGCAAGCGCGGCGGCGCGCTCTGCGGCAGGATCGGCCATGGCGGGCGTTGTAACGGCCACCGCAACGATCAATGCAAGAAGGCCGTGAACATGGTTTGAACGATTCATAGCACTTTCCCGGGGTTAAGAATGGCGTGAGGATCGAGCGCGGCCTTCAGCCGGCGCATCAGCGCGATTTCTTCCTCGCTGCGCGAATGGCCCAGATACGCGCGCTTGAGCAGTCCGATGCCATGTTCGGCCGATACCGAGCCCTGCCACTCGGCCACGCACCCATAGACGATACGGTCGGTCTCGTCTTTGCTGCGAATCCCGTCGCGAATCTGGGCACTGACGTGGAGGTTGCCGTCAGCCACATGCCCAAAGCAGACCACGCCTCCCTCCGGCCACGAGGCGAGGAGCCGGCTTCGGCATTCGTCGGCAAACGCGCCGATCGTGCCGACCGGCAAACTCACGTCGTAGTCGACATGCGGCGCGAACGCGCGCGCGAGTTCGCCCGAGGCATCGCGCGTAGACCAGAGCGCAGCCCGCTCACGACCCGACTGCGCGATCACCGCATCGACTGCGCAACCCTGCTCAAGCGCCGCTGCAATGCTCGCCTCGAAAAGTTCAGCGTCGCGCGCTTCATCAGTGCCCATGGTCTCCAGCAGCACATGGATCGAACCGTCTTCCGGCATGGGAACCGATCCCCGCTGCGCCCGTGCAAATGCGTAAAAATCGGGCCACATCGCTTCATAGGCGGCGAGCGTCGGACCCAGCCGCTCACGCGCAAGGCGCAGGAGCGCGAGTACCTGCGAATAGTTGGCTACCGACACCATGGCCGTGCAGACACTGCGCGGCTTGGGATGGAGGCGCAGCACCAGCCGGGTGATGACCCCGAGCGTGCCCTCGGTGCCGATAAAGAGTTGCTTGAGATCGTAGCCCGCGTTGTTCTTCAACATCGAGTTCATGGCCGAGACCACCGTGCCATCAGCAAGCACGGCCTCCACGCCCAATACCAGTTCCCGCATCATGCCGAAACGAAGCACTCGATTGCCGCCCGCATTGGTGGCCGCATTACCGCCCACCCGGCATGAGCCGCGGGCGCCGATATCGAGCGCGAACATGAGCCCCGCATCGTCGGCGGCCTGTTGCACCGCCTGCAACGTGACGCCCGCCTGGACAGTGATCACCGAGCCATCCGGGTCGAGCGATTCAATCGCTGCAAGCCGTTCGAGCGACAACACCACCGCGTGCGCCGAGGGCGTGGCGCCACCCGTGAGCCCGGTGAGCCCGCCCTGCGGAACCACCGGAACCCGATGCGCGTTGCAGATTCGCAGCACCGCTGCCACCTCTTCGGTGGTGCGCGGCCGAGCCAGTGCGGTAGGCGGCGAATCAACGGGTGCCGACACCATCCAGTCCTTGAGGTGTCGCGCATCGATCGGCGCGCGCATCAGGACGCCCGAGGGCAGCGCCCGCTCCAGGTCATCGAGCAGTGCCGCAGCATTGAATGGAGGAGCGAGGGTCAAGAGAGCTTCCTTGTGTAGCCGATGAACGATGCGGGATCAGCCAACTTTGAGTCCGGCCGATTCCACGCCAGCCGCGCAAATCAGTTCGTCCTCATCGCCCGACCCGCCGCTTGCCCCAACCGCGCCCAGCAACTGGCCGCTCGGCGACACGATCAGCACCGCGCCGGTCTGCGGCAAAAAGCGGCCATCAGCCGACGCGGCCAGCGTCACATAAAAATTCGGGTTGTCCTTCGCGCGCTGCGCGAGCACGCGGCTCGACGCACCCATGCCCACCGCGCCCCAGGCCTTGCCTCGCGCAATCTCGAAGCGAAACATGCTGGCACCATCTTCACGCGCGAATGCCTTGAGGTTACCGCCTTCATCGAGCACCGCAATGCCCATCGGCTTGAAATTCTCGGCGCGGGCGCGGGCCAGTGCCCCGTCAATGATCTGCCGGGCTTGAGCGAGAGTGAGCGTCTCCAAATCAGTTCTCCATGAAGGGCGCACTAGGCGCGAAGTGGGGTGTCGAGGGTGAGCATGGGATAGTGGGCATTGCCACCGGCAAACTCGGGAAACTGGTGAAAGTCGGCACGCATCTCGCGAATGACTGGCGAGGCAAGCGCCGCGCTCAGATCGTCTGGCGAATCGAACATCAGCTTGTTCCGCTGCATGAAGTCGACCCGCATGCCGGGAAGCCCGCCGATCCAGTCCACGCGGGTGCAGATCTCGATCTCGCGCACATTCGGGAACTTTCTCATGATGCGCGGGTGATGGTCGATGTAGTGACGGTGCCAGGCGCTGAGGTCGGCCGCCTGCCCGGGGTAGTGCACGAGATAACTGCAACGCGTCTCACGCGGCGGCAGGTCGGAATCGGGCCGCTCGATCGGAAGCGCGCGTACCAGCATGATCTGTTGCTGGACCCGCATGCTGCGAAGCGCCTCGATGTCGCCCGCCGAGCCCAGCGCCTGCAGTCCACCAGCCGGCCGAAGCGCGTCTTCCAGGGCCTCGATCCGGTTTGCATAGAGCTGGAGCGCAAGCGGTGGTCCCGGCTCATCACCGGGAAAGGCATGACGGGTGCCGGCGGGCGTGGGTACATGAATCAGCGCGCGTTCGAGCCCCGCGACTGATGCCACCACCAGGGCAATCTGTCGGAGCGAATCTGGCTCCAGCGTGACGGCAGTGCCACCCGGCAAACGGAAATGGGCGAAGTAGCAAAACATGGGTCGGTACCTGCTTCGCTTTATACGCCAGTTCGCCCCGCACGGCGAGCATCAGGGCGGATTGCCCGGGATCGCATCCTGCCCGGACCGGAGAACGCGACCAGGGCGACCCGCGCGCTTCATAATTCGCCAATGCACATTCCTGGCGGACCCCTGCCGGTCGCCGGCGTAGTCGGCGCCGGTCTCCTATCGCTTGCGCTCGCCATGGGCATCGGCCGGTTTGCTTTCACACCGCTGCTGCCGCTCATGCTGCGCGATGGCGATCTCAGCCCGATCGCGGGCGCCGAGTGGGCCATGGCGAACTATGTCGGCTACCTGGTGGGCGCGCTCACGGCGGCGCGCGTCGCAAGCCACCCGCGCCGGGCGAGCCTGATCGGCCTGGTCGGCGTCGCACTGACCACGCTCGCCACCGGACTCCTCAGCGGCGCCGCGCTCGCGTTCGCAGGCCCCTTGCTGCGCGCGATCGCCGGCGTCTTCAGCGCATGGGTGCTGGTCGGTGCCAGTGGCTGGTGCCTGATGGCGCTCGCACGCGCTGGGCGCCCCGCGCTCACCGCCTGGATCTACACCGGCGTGGGCTGCGGCATCGCGGTGGCCGGACTGCTCGCCTGGCTGGGCGGCGGTCAGTCGGCACGTTGGCTTTGGCTGCAACTCGGCCTCGTGGCGGCGTTGGGCGCGATGGTGGTCGCCGCGCTTGGCGCACCGGCCAGAGAGCCGGAGGCCGGCACGGTCGACCACGCCGCCGCGCTGCTCACACCGCCCGCTCCTGGCGTCGGCAGATCCGATACCGGGCTGATCATTTGCTACGGCATCTTTGGCTATGGCTACATCGTGCTCGCCACCTTTTTGCCTGCAATGGCTCGCGACAGTATCGATGACCCCATCGTCTTCGGCCTCACCTGGCCGGTGTTTGGCCTGGCAGCGGCCTTATCGGTGGCAGCCACGGCGCGCTGGGGTGCTGCGCTGCCGCGCGAACGCATCTGGGCCCTCGCGCAATCGGCCATGGCGCTCGGCACTGCCTTGCCGCTGGTTAGCGTTGCGCTGAGCGTGCTCATCGCCTCAGCCGTGCTGGTGGGGGGCACCTTCATGGTGGCCACCATGGCGGGATTGCAGCTTGCTCGGGAACGCCATCCCGACAACCCCACGCCGCTGGTGGCACGCATGACGATCGCGTTTGCCTGCGGTCAGATCGCTGGGCCCCTGCTGATCCGATCAATCGGTGATACCGCTTTGATGGGGGTCTCCGCGCTTCAGTGGGCCAACCTGATGGCGACCCTCTTGCTGGCCGGTTCGGCCGCATGGCTCTGGCGGCTGCACTTCGCAGGACTGCGTCAATCAGACACAAGCGCTTAACCGCTACACTGACCCCGATCCGACCAGCCAGTCCGCGCACCCACCACCGCGAAGCTTCTGTCCATGCAATGTCTTCCCCTGCTGCGAGCGGCCCTTGCGAGCCTCGCTCTCGTCCTCTGTCTGGGGTCGAGCGCGCTCGCCGACGATGCCGCGCGCTATCTCGCGGTCATCGACGCGGGCAGCAGCGGCTCGCGCCTTCATCTCTACGAACGCACGGCGGCCGAGCACGGCGTGGACGTCAAACAGCTGTTCGAGGCCAAGGCAGGCGAGGCCCTGTCCTCGTTTGAGCGTTCGCCAGGCGACGCTGGCCCCCGCAGCATCCAGCCATTGCTCGAACAACTGCTCGACAGACTCGCGCTGATGAACATCGAACGCAGCGCAGTGCATGTCCACGTGCTCGCCACCGCGGGCATGCGCCGCATAGACGCCGACAATCCGGCCGCTGCCCGGGTGATCTACGAGAGCGTGCGACACTCGCTCGCCTTGGCGGGCGTCGCCGCGCGTCGCATCGAAACCCTGAGCGGCCATCTCGAAGGCGTCTATGCCTGGGTCGATGTCAACGATCTGAGCGGTGCGCTCGCGAGCACACCTGCGCGGGCAACCGTGGCCGTCATTGAGGTAGGGGGCGCGTCGGCGCAGCTTGCCTACTCGGGTGAGGCCCTGGCGGGCGCCCCGGTCACCGCGGTGCGGCTGAACGGACGCAGCCACCAGGTGGTCAGCCTCACTTGGCTCGGCCTGGGCCAGGATGAGGCGCGACGCGCCATGATCAACGCGGCTCGCAGCCGGTCGAATGCCGACGAGGAGCAATGCTATCCGGACAACCGCAAGGCCGCCGGCGGACTGAGCGCCTTCGACGCCGATGGCAGCCGCCACCTGGTCGCCCGGGGCCGTTTCAGTTTCGAACAATGCAGCCAGATGTATGACGCGGTCATACGTCCCTTCGAACTCCCGGCTCTTGCCACCGCAATCCGCCAGTCGAAGCTCCCCCTCGTTGGACTTGCGTCGGTTTATTTCTCGCTTGCCGATTGGCATGTCGTTGGTCAGCCAGGCACGCTGGCGAGCACGCTCCGCGGCCAGTGCGAAGGCGAAGATGCTTACGGCAACAAAGTCATCGGCTTCATCAGGCGCGATCCGAAGAATCGCTTCGCGCAGACAGCTTGTGCCAATGGCACCTTCATCCATGCACTGCTGTTCGGGCCAGCCGGTCTTCGCGTTGACCCCGCACAGGTCAGCGCCGTGGCGCGCATCAACGGCCAGCCGCCCAGCTGGGCCCGCGGCTTCGCTTTGCTGGGACGCTGATCACCCCGGGGTGTCGTAAAGTGTTGGCGTCCGCCCCAGCCCGGAGATTTGCATGATTGTCGAGCGCCCTGAAGACCTCACCGCGGCCGTCCTCTCCGAACTCGATCGGGCCGATGACGCACGCTGGCGGACCATCATGCAGTCGGCCGTCCGCCACCTTCATGGCTTTGTTCGCGACACCGCGCTGACCGAGGCCGAGTTTCAGAAAATCTGCGCGGTCATCGCCCGGCTGGGCCAGCTGACCGGACCGTCACACAATGAGGTGGTGCTCGGAGCCGGCTCGCTCGGTATCTCGGCGCTGGTCTGCCTCCTCAACAACGGCGCCGGCGGCACCCAGCCCACCACCGCCAATCTGCTGGGCCCCTTCTGGCGCGAGCACTCTCCCCCCACGGCCAACGGCGCGAGCATTGTGCGAGGCCCGACTGCAGGCGAGCCGATTTTTGTGACGGGTTGGGTTCGTGACAACCAGGGCCAGCCCGTGGCAGGTGCTGAGGTCGACGTCTGGCACTCGTCATCCGAGGGCTTCTATGAGAACCAGGACCCCGCGCAGGCCGACATGAATCTGCGCGGCCGCCTCACGACTGACAGCGAGGGCGGCTTCCGCTTCCGCAGCATCAAGCCCGCAGGCTATCCGATTCCGGTGAGCGGACCGGTGGGCGACCTGCTCCGCGCCCAGGGACGCCACAACCTGCGGCCCGCGCACATTCATTTTCTGATCCACAAACCCGGCTACAAGACCCAGTTCTCGCAGATCTATTCCAGCGACGACCCGAATCTCGACTCTGACGTGCAGTTTGCCGTCACGCGTTCGTTGATCGGCCACTACCAACGGCACGACGCCGAGCCCGCACCGGACAACGACGTGAGCGGACCCTGGTATTCGCTGGAACAGGTGTTCGTGATCGAACCCGGCGAGGCCCGCTGGCCGCGTGCGCCCATCACGGGCAAGGCCGAGGGCGAGCGCCCCCAGCTTCAGGTTCTGGACAACAAGGATCGCCACCATGAGTCACCGCAAACGGTTTGACATAGCCGTCGGGCCAATCGACCGCCAGATTGGCGGACTGCCCGACCTGCGCGTGCGAATCGTCTGATGCGGGCACGCCTTCGCATCGCGCTGGTTGGCGTAAGCCACTGGCACGCGCCCCGCTATGCCGAAGCGCTGCGGGCGCGCGGCGCGCTGCTCTGCGGCGCCTCTGACACCGACCCCGTCGCCGGCGAGTCCGCCGCGACGCGCCTGGGCGTTGAATTCATCGCGCCCACCGAGGCGCTGATCGAGCGCCTGCGCCCAGACTTTGCGGTGGTGTTGCCGCGGCATGATCACGCGGCCGACGAAATCGCACGCGTCGCTGCGCTGCGTGTTCCGATGCTGGTGGAAAAACCGATGGGTCGCCACGCGGGGGAAGCCGAGCAGGCTGCCGCCGCGATCGAGGCCGCCGGCATCTTCGCAAGCGTCTGCCTGCCCAATCGATACATGGCCATCTGGAGCGAAGTTCGTTCACTCATCGAGGCCGGAGCGTTGGGCGAACTTCGGCATGCGCATTTCCGGACCATCAACGGCCCGGCGTCGCGCTATCGCGATTCAGGGGTGGGCTGGATGCTTGAGCCGGCTGCAAGCGGTGGAGGCGCTCTGCGTAATCTCGGCGTGCATGGCGCAGACGCTGTTCTCGGCCTCGCTGCCGACCAGCCACTTCGGTTGTTGAGCGCGCACTGCAGTCGCCTTGATGCCAACCTCGGCATTGAAGGGTTCGCGGCTGCAAGTCTCGCAACCGCCAATGGTTTTCATGCGTCGCTTGAGGCAGGCTACAGCTATGCCAACCTGCAGGAGGGGGGCGACTATGAGTGGCGGATCGCCACGTCGGGCGCCTACCTTCGCGAAAGCAACGGCAGGCTCTGGGTACATAGGCGAGGCGGCTCGCTTGAAACGCGCGAGGTCGACACGCCGCATCGGCTTTATCAGACCATGACGCACGCCGCCCTGGATGCCTTCGAAGCCGACGCAGCCCCGCCCGTGCCGGTTGGGGCCTGTGTCGCTGCGGTGCGCCTGCAGGATCAGATCTACGCAGCGGCCGGCGGCTGACCCACACTGCCCGACAACACTTGCGGGTGTTCTCGGCACTCGATCAGGCTGCGCAGGCGCTGCCCGTCTGCGCCCGTGTTGTCGTTAGACAGCCAGCGCTCGAAGCCCTCGCGCAGTTGAGGCCACTCGCGATCAACGACTGAGTACCACGCGGTGTCGCGCGAGCGCCCTTTGTAGATCACCGCCTGCCGGAAAATGCCCTCAAAGCTGAATCCCAGCCGCAGCGCAGTCGTACGAGACCGGGCATTAAGACCGTCGCACTTCCACTCATAGCGCCGATAACCAAGGACCTCAAAGACGTAACGCATCATGAGGTATTGCGCCTCAGTTGATGCGCGGGTGCGCTGAAGTGCTGGCGAGAAATTGACATGACCCACTTCGATCACGCCGTGCGCAGGATCGATCCGCATCAATGACAGCGTGCCCGTGGCGGCCTCGTCTCGAAGATCAACAACCGACCAGTGCAAGGGATCAACGCTCTGCGCCATCCGGGAGAGCAGTTCAAGAAAGGCCGCTTCGGTAGCCGGCCTGTCATGAAAAAGATAGGCCCAGTGCCGGCCGTCGGGCGCGCTCGAATGCGCTTTCCAGAGGGCGGATCCGTGCCGATCGACATCGACCGGCTCGAGCCGGCAGAACCGTCCCTCAATCACCCGACGTTGCGGCGGTAGAGCGCCGGTCCATCCGGGCACGGGGGGCCCGACCGGCAGGCCGTGCTCGTCTGTCATCACACGCCTTATAGAGCGCGGTTTACTGCGACAACCCCTTGTCGACCATCCATTTCTGAATCATGGCGGCGATCTGATCGGAGTTGGTGTCCATCATCAGCATGTGCGAGTTGCCGCGAATGCCGAGTTTGGGCAGATCGATGCGGGTGACGTCGGTGCCCTGCTTCCGAAGGGCATCCTCATAAGCATTGACCGCCGGCATGATCCGCTGCCAGAGGGAATGCCGCTCGAGATAATCGCCCCAGACGAACAGATGCGGCACGCCTTTGAGCGGTGACAGATCGGTGCGCTGCGGGTTAGGCGCGCCCGAGGGCTCGATCGCAATCACGCCCTTCACCATGCCCGGCGCCTTGAGCGCTGCGTTGAAGGTGAAGTTGCCGCCCTGGCTGTGCACCACGATCACGCAGGGGCACACCTTCTGGACATATTGGTCGTAGGCCGCCTGCGAAGCCGCATCATTGGTTGCCCAGCGCGGAATGCCCTGTTTGCCAAACTGGTCAAACGCTTTCACCGGGAACAGCGTGCCCTCGGGAAACACCGTCCGCCGGGCGGGGTCGGTGCTGTAGCCGGTGCCCTCCGGCCCGAGACGGAACAGTTCCCATGCCTCTTTTTTGGTTCGAAAGAACGGCTCGGTCTTGAAGATTTCGGGGTAACGAGCCCAGGACGCAC
>CAMBZS010000099.1 GCA_945872335.1 Bordetella parapertussis
GCGCCACTTCAGACCAGTGCAACCACGTCTGCCGCGGACGATCTGCAGCGTGCTGACCCGTGGCTCAAGATGTCGGAACTGGAGCGCGCGATCGGTGGCCGGTTCGACCTTCCCGATCTCGACATGGGCGCACCGCAGTCCGCCTCGACGCCCGCCGCAGCGCCCGCGCGGCCCCCCGACACAGCGTCCAGGCGGCAAGCCTCTCCCCCATTGGAAGGCGGGCTGAACCCGCAGGCCGCAAGGCCACCCGAGATCGCGCTCAACCAGCAACTTGCCCGCAGCCTGGAGTTGGCTGCAGCCTGTCTGCGCAGAAATGAGGTGGATCGCGCGCGTCGGCTACTCGAGGATGTCGTTCGCAGCGGCGACGAAACGCAGCGCGAATTTGCTCGCGCGCTGCTGTCCCGACTGGGCTGAGGATCGCTTGCGATTCGCCTGCAGTCCGGCATGAGGCGCCTCGCGCTGGTGCTTGCCTACGACGGGAGTCGCTTTGAGGGATGGCAGACCCAGCCCTCCGGGCGCGCCGTCCAGGATCACCTCGAGGGGGCGCTCACGGCGATCGCAGGTCATCGGGTCGCCACCGTCTGCGCCGGGCGAACCGACGCAGGTGTGCACGCGTTTCGGCAGGTGGTGCATTTCGATACCGACGCCCAGCGCCCTGAGACCGCATGGGTCCGCGGCGTGAATTCGCACCTGCCGTCAGGGGTTGCGGTCCGGCATGTCGTCGAGGTGGACAGCGACTTTCACGCACGGTTTGGCGCGCAGCGACGTCGATACCGATACTTTTTGCATGTATCGCCGGTGAGGCATCCACTCCTCGCCGGGCGCGCGGGCTGGAGCCATCACGCCCTCGATCAGTCTGCGATGACCCGGGCGGCCGCCTTGCTCATCGGCGAACATGATTTTTCCGCGTTTCGCTCCTCGCATTGCCAGGCCGCGTCGCCTGTACGGCGGCTAGAGGGGGTCACTGTCGAGCGCCAGGGCGCGCTGCTCGTCTTCACCCTCACCGCCAATGCGTTCCTGCATCACATGGTGCGAAACCTGGTCGGCCTGCTGGTCGCGGTGGGAAGCGGGCGCTGCCGCCCTGAATTCGCCGCCGAACTCCTCGAACACCGCGATCGACGGCTTGCCCCGCCGACCTTCGAGGCTGCAGGGCTTTACCTGGAGGCAGTCCAGTACGATGTGCGGTATGCGCTGCCCAGCTGGGGCGGCTCGCTGACCGATGACTGGCTGGCGTGAGAACCCGAATCAAATTCTGCGGTCTGGTAAGGCCCGATGATGTCGATACCGCTGTCGCGCTGGGCGTTGACGCGGTGGGCTTTGTGTTTTACCCAAAGAGCCCGCGCTACGTCACCGCGGCTGCGGCCCGCGAGCTGCGGCAACGTTTGCCGTCCTGGGTGACGGCGGTCGGGCTGGTGGTCAATGAAACCGCTCAAGCCGTTTGTCGGCTGCGGGCCGAGGTCGGCCTTGACGTGGTCCAGTTCCACGGCGATGAGCCCCCGGCGTTGTGCATTGAGGCAGCCGGTGATGACCCCTGGTGGCGCGCGGTACGCATGCGCGCTCCAGGTGATTTGTTAGAATCAGAGAGAGTTTATTGCGGAGCCGAGGCGCTGCTGGTTGATTCATTCCACGCGGGCTACGGGGGCAGTGGCAAGTCATTTGACTGGTCATGGTTGCCGGCCGAACGCGCCATGCCGCTCATTCTGTCTGGTGGTCTCGACCCCCGCAGCGTGGGCGTGGCCATTGATCAGGTGGCACCCGTCGCCGTCGATGTCTCAAGCGGCATACAAGGTGCCGACCCCCGAACCAAGGATCGCGAGCTGATGGAAGGTTTCGCAGCCGCAGTCATGGCTGCCGATGCTCGGCGAGCTGCTCAGTTTCAACATACCCCCAACACCCCATGAAACCCTACGATCTTCCCGACGCACGCGGCCACTTCGGACCCTACGGGGGCACCTTTGTGTCTGAAACCCTGATCGAAGCGCTTGAAGCGCTTCGCCAGGCCTACCAGCACTATCGTACCGACCCGGAATTTGTTGCCGAGCTCGAAAGCGAACTCAAACACTTTGTCGGCCGGCCCAGCCCCATCTATCACGCCAAGCGCTGGTCGCAGCAGTTGGGTGGCGCGCAGATTCACTTCAAGCGTGAAGACCTCAATCACACTGGCGCGCACAAGATCAACAACACCATGGGCCAGGCGCTGCTTGCCCGTCGCATGGGCAAGAAGCGGATCATCGCCGAAACTGGTGCGGGTCAGCACGGTGTGGCCACCGCCACCGTGTGCGCGCGCTTCGGCATGGACTGCGTGGTGTACATGGGCGTAGACGACGTGGCGCGGCAGGCGCAAAACGTTTATCGCATGAAGCTGCTGGGCGCCACCGTGGTACCCGTTGAGTCGGGCTCACGCACGCTGAAAGATGCGCTCAACGAAGCCATGCGCGACTGGGTGACCAACGTCGAGAGCACCTTTTACATCATCGGCACGGTGGCGGGTCCGCATCCTTATCCAATGATGGTTCGCGACTTCAATTCGGTCGTGGGCCGTGAGTGTCTCGCCCAGATGCCGGAGCAGATCGGCCGTCAGCCGGATTACGTGATTGCCTGCGTGGGCGGAGGCTCCAATGCCATCGGCATTTTCCATCCCTACATCGACGTTCCCGGGGTGAAGCTGGTGGGCGTTGAGGCGGGGGGCGAAGGGCTGCACACGGGGCGTCATGCCGCGTCGCTGTCGGCCGGCACGCCGGGCGTACTGCACGGTAATCGCACCTACCTCTTGCAGGACAACAACGGGCAGATCATCGACACGCATTCGGTGTCGGCAGGGCTTGACTACCCTGGCGTCGGCCCTGAACACGCCTGGCTGAAAGATTCGGGGCGGGCAGGCTATGTGGCCATCACCGATTCCGAAACCCTGGAGGCGTTCCACACCTGCTGTCGCATCGAGGGCATCATCCCGGCGCTTGAATCGAGCCACGCCATTGCCTATGCAGCCAAGCTTGCCCCCACCCTGCGCCCCGACCAGCACATCCTGGTCAATCTTTCTGGGCGCGGTGACAAGGACATGCACACGGTGGCCCAACGCGGTGGATTGAGCCTCTGACATGACCAGCCGAATTGCAACGCGCTTTGCGCAACTCGCGGCCGAGGGTCGCCAGGCGCTGATCCCTTTTTTCACTGCAGGACACCCCTCGCGCGAATCAACCGTTCCGGTCATGCAGGCGCTCGCGCGCGCGGGCGCCGATGTGATCGAGGTTGGCGTGCCGTTCTCCGATCCAATGGCCGACGGCCCGGCCATTCAGCGCTCAAGTGAACAGGCGCTCGCCCTGGGCGTCGGTCTGACCGATGTACTTCAGTGGGTGAGCGAGTTTCGAAGAACAGATGCCCACACTCCGGTGGTGCTCATGGGTTACGCGAACCCGATCGAGCGGATGGGGGGCGCGCAGTTCATCGAGCGCGCGGCGCAGGCCGGTGTCGACGGCGTGATTGTGGTGGATTACCCGCCCGAGGAAGCCGCCGAGTTTGCGCAGCAGGCCCGAGAGCGTGGCATTGATCCGATCTTTCTGCTTGCACCAACCACCGGGCCCGCGCGAATCGACCAGATCCTGTCGGCCGCGAGCGGCTATGTGTATTACGTGTCGCTGCGCGGCATCACCGGCGGCACCATTGATATCGATGAAGTCGTCCGTCGCGTGTCGCTCATCAAGTCCAGAACCCAATTGCCGGTCGGCGTTGGCTTCGGCATTCGCGACGCGGCCACGGCCTGCGCTGTGGCGCGTGCGGCCGATGCGGTGATCATTGGCACCCGGATGATCCAGCTGCTGGAAGATGGTCCCGCTGAAGGGGCGCCAGGCCGGGTTGGCGCTTTCATCAGCGAAGTGCGCGCAGCCATCGACGAGAGGCCGCGCGAGTAAGCTCAACCTGCAATTGCACCACACACCCTCTGGAGAACGCTGCAATGAGTTGGCTAGACAAGCTGCTGCCGCCACGAATTCAGCGCCAGCCTGCTGGCGGCAAGAAGGTGCCCGAGGGGCTGTGGGTCAAGTGCCCGTCTTGCGATGCCGTACTGTATTCGGCAGACCTCGATGCCAGCCAGAGCGTCTGCCCGAAATGCAGCCATCACCTGCGTATCTCGGCCCGCCGTCGGCTTGATCTTCTGCTTGATCCGGAGGGCCGCTACGAAATCGGCCATGAGGTGCTGCCGGTCGATGCGCTCAAATTCCGTGACAGCCGCAAGTACCCTGACCGCTTGCAGGAGGCCATCGAAACCACCGGTGAGACCGATGCGCTGGTCGTGATGGGCGGTGCGATCCGCGCGCTTCCGGTGGTCGTCGCGGTGTTCGAATTCGAGTTCATGGGCGGCTCGATGGGCTCGGTGGTGGGTGAGCGATTCGTTCGCGGAGTACAGACAGCCATCGAACAGAAGGTTCCATTCGTGTCGGTCGCTGCATCCGGGGGCGCGCGTATGCAGGAGGGGCTGCTGTCTCTGATGCAGATGGCCAAGACCACTGCAATGCTGTCCCGTCTGGCAGAGCTTCGGCTGCCCTACATCTCAGTGCTCACCGACCCCACCATGGGCGGGGTGTCGGCGAGCTTCTGTTTCCTGGGCGACGTGGTCATTGCCGAGCCCAAGGCCCTCATCGGCTTTGCCGGTCCGCGGGTGATTGAGCAGACCGTTCGCGAGAAGCTCCCCGAAGGCTTTCAGCGCGCTGAATTCCTGTTGGAAAAAGGCGCCATCGACATGATCGTCGATCGCCGTCAGATGCGTGATGAGATCGCCCATCTGCTCGCGCTTCTCACCCGCCAGCCGACCGAGGCCCTGTCCTGAGCGCACCGGCCGCTGATCTGTCGCTCACCGACTGGCTGACACGGGTCGAGTCGCTTCACCCTCGCAGCATCGAACTCGGGCTGGATCGGGTGCGTGCGGTTGCCGCCCGCCTTGCGTTGTCGCTCTCGCCGGTGGTCATCACGGTGGGGGGCACCAACGGCAAAGGGTCAACATGCGCCATGCTCGAGTCTGTTCTGCTTGCTGCAGGGTATCGGGTGGCGCTTTACACGTCCCCTCATCTGGTGCACTTCAACGAGCGCGCAAGGATCAACGGCGGGGCGGTGAGCGACAACTGGCTCATTGAGCGTTTCAAGCAGGTGGAGAAGGCTCGTGCGGACACGCCGCTCACCTATTTTGAATTCACCACGCTTGCCGTTCTGCTTGGCTTTCAGCAGACGGCGCTGGATGTGGTGATCCTGGAAGTGGGGCTGGGCGGGCGGCTGGATGCGGTCAACCTGATCGATGCGCACTGCTCGATCGTCACGTCGGTCGATCTGGATCACATCGAGTACCTGGGGCCAACGCGTGAATCCATCGGATTCGAGAAAGCGCATATCTATCGACCGGGTCGTCCCGCGATCTGCGCCGATCCCATGCCGCCTGCTGCGCTCACTGATTACGCCCGCTCGATCGGTGCCGACCTCTGGTGTTTCGGACGCGATTTCAACTACTCGGGCGACCGGCAGCAATGGGCCTACGGGGGGCGTACGCAACGACGCGCGAGCCTCGCCTACCCGGCCTTGCGCGGGGCGAACCAGTTGCTCAATGCATCCGGGGTGCTGGCTGCGCTCGAGGCGCTCCGCAGTCAGTTGCCCGTCAGTGCTCAGGCCATCCGGCAGGGCTTTGCGACGGTCGAGTTGCCCGGACGGTTCCAGGTGCTCGCCGGTCGTCCGTCGGTCATCCTCGACGTGGCGCACAATCCCCATGCGGCTGCGCATCTGGCCAGCAATCTCGACAACATGGGCTTCTTCCCGGAAACCTGGGCGATTTTCGGGGCAATGCGGGACAAGGATATCGATCGCATCATCGCAGCGCTCGGGGAGCGGGTGGACCACTGGCTTCTGGTCGATCTGCCGGGCTCACGAGCTGCGTCGGCTGCGTTGCTGGCCGAGCGGGTGGCTGCGGTTCGCGGTACGTCGACCACGCCGGATATCGAGTGTTTTGCAAGCCCCCGGGCTGCTCTCGAACGGGCACGTGCCCGCGCGGGGGACGATGATAGAATCGTGGTCTTCGGGTCCTTTGTGACCGTCGCGGACATCCTCTCAGCCCGTGCCGAAGTTTCCCCGCCCCGCACAGCCTGACCGTCATTCGTTCCGATCGACGCCGGAGAAGTCCTATGGCACGGCGTGATACGGTTGATCAACCGCCGGCGGATCCCGGGCTTCCATTCAAGCGCCGAGCGCGTCGCCGTCTGGTCGGAGCCCTGGTTATCGGGCTGGCGGTGGCTGTCACCTTGCCTCTGGTGCTCGATCGAGAGCCCCGTTACCCCCGACCCGACATCCGGGTTGACATCCCCTCGCGCGATGCGCAGTTGCCCGTTCGGCCACCCGGCGAGGCCGACGCGCCGCCCGCCGCCCAGCGTGCGCCGGTGAACGCCGATTCGGCCCGTGCGGCCCGCGCTGAAGCAGGGCGTGCAGCTGAAGCCCGTGCCACGGCGGGAGGCAGCGCGCCAGCCGATCCATCGCAGGCTGCCGCCGATGCCCGGCTGCAGGCGCGCGAGCCCATGACCCAGCAACTCGACGTTCCCGCGGACGGTGGTGCTGCGCAATCGCGAAGCAGCGCCGCGGCGCGAGCCGACTCCGATGCCGCCCGTGCTGCGGCTGCCAAATCCGACGCGGCACGCGCCGAAGCCCAGCGCCAGGAGGCAGCCCGGGCGGAGGCGGCCCGAGCTGAGGCCGCCCGAGCTGAGGCGGCCCGAGCTGAGGCGGCTCGCGCCAATGCAGCGCGTGCCGAAGCCGCTCGCGCGGAGGCAGTTCGCGCTGAAGCCGCTCGTGCTGAAGCCGCCCGCGCACAGGCTGCCCGTCAGCAGGCCGCCGCAGCGGCTGCCGACACCTCACGGCAAAGCGCCGATACGCAGCCGCGCACCTACCCGAGCCAGAACTGGGCGGTGCAGATCGGGCAATTCGCACGCCCCGAAAATGCCCGGGCGGCCGAAGCACGTGCCAGCAGCCTCGGGCTGCGGGCCTACAGCGAAACCCTTCAAACTGCCCAGGGCGAGCGTGTACGCGTTCGTACAGGTCCGTTTGCCACTCGCGCCGCGGCCGAAGAGGCGCGCAGCCGGTTGCTCGCCGCAGGGCTTGACGCCGCGCTGATCGCCCCTGAGGCAGGTCGATGAGTGCGCTCACGGCCTGGGACTGGCTGCTCGGTGGAATCGTGTTCGTCTCGGTTGCACTCGGGCTGCTCCGAGGCCTGGTTCGAACCGCGTTTGCGCTGGCCTCCTGGGTGGTGGCGCTGGTCGGCGCGCTTCTCGGCAGCCCGCTTCTGATCAGCGCGCTTGGTGTTGCCGCGCCGGTCTGGGCGCTGGCGCTGCCTGTGTTCCTGATCCTGTTCCTCGTCACCCGCTATGTGGGCGCGCTGATCGCGAGAGGGCTCGCCGCGGTGGGCCTGGGGGGGCTCGATCGGATGCTGGGTGGGGTCATCGGGGTGGCACGAGCAGTCATCGTATTTGCCATCATCGCCCTGGTAGCCGCGCTTGCCGGGTTCGATCGCGACCCCGCCTGGAGCGGCGCGCGCTGCCGCCCGCTGCTCGATGAAATCACAGCGCGTCTGATGCCTCACCTGCCGCTTCGGCCCGCGGGTATGCTGAAGGCGGCGTGAGTTTCTGCTTACCGCGTCCGGAGCCAAGCCATGTGCGGAATTCTCGGGGTGATTTCACGCTCACCCGTCAACCAGCTGCTCTACGATGGTCTGCTGCTTTTGCAGCATCGAGGGCAGGACGCGGCCGGTATCGCAACGGCATCGAACAAGAAATTCAGCCTGCACAAGGCCAATGGACTGGTGCGGGATGTGTTCCGCACCCGCAATATGCGAGCGCTCCCGGGCACGTCGGGTATCGCGCATGTTCGCTATCCCACCGCGGGTTCGGCTTCCGATTCGGAAGAGGCGCAGCCCTTTTACGTGAACGCGCCTTTTGGCGTCACGCTGGCACACAACGGCAATCTCACCAACGCTGCGCAGCTCGGCGAAGAGATGTTCCGCCGCGACCGGCGCCACATCAACACGGCCTCCGATTCGGAGGTGCTGCTCAATGTGCTGGCGCATGAGCTTCAGGAGAAGGCGCGCGGCATCACGCTCGATCCCGACACCATCTTTGCCGCGGTCACGGGGTTGCAGGCACGTGTGCGTGGTGCGTACGCCTGTGTGGCGGAGATCGCGGGCTACGGCATTCTCGCGTTTCGCGATCCGTTCGGCATTCGGCCGCTCTGCTACGGCGTCGCTGAAACCGATGCGGGTACCGAATATCTGGTCGCCTCTGAATCCGTGGCACTGGAAGGCCTCGGGTTCCGGTTGGTACGCGACATTCAGCCGGGCGAAGCCGTGTTCATCGACCTCGATGGCAATTTTCATTCGCGGCAGTGCGCGCTGTCGGCGTCGCTCAATCCTTGCATGTTCGAGTTCGTGTATTTTGCGCGACCCGACTCGCTGATCGACGGTGTCTCGGTGTATGCCGCCCGGCTTCGGATGGGGGAGTATCTGGCGCGCAGTGTCTCCAGCGCTCTCCATCGCGGCGATATCGATGTGGTCATGCCCATCCCCGATACTTCCCGTCCGTCGGCGATGCAGCTTGCCAATCGGCTCGGACTCGACTACCGCGAGGGCTTTCTCAAGAATCGATACGTTGGCCGTACCTTCATCATGCCGGGCCAGGCGGTGCGCAGAAAAACGGTTCGCCAGAAGCTCAACGCGATGAGTGTCGAGTTCAGGGGCAAGAACGTGCTGCTGGTGGATGACTCGATTGTCCGCGGCACCACCTCGCGAGAAATTGTGCAGATGGCGCGTGACGCCGGGGCAAACAAGGTGTATTTCGCCTCTGCCTCGCCGCCGGTGCGCTTTCCCAATGTGTATGGCATTGACATGCCCACCCGCAGCGAACTCATCGCCCACGCCCGAAACGATGACGAAATCTGCAATGCCATCGGGGCTGACGCCCTGGTGTATCAGTCGGTTGATTCAATGAAACGTTCGGTGTCTGATCTCAATCCGTCGCTTACGCGTTTCGAGGCATCATGCTTTGACGGGCAGTACATCACGGGCGACATCTCTGCCGACTATCTTGACCAGCTCGAAACCGGGCGCGTCACGATCGGCACAGGTCCCGATGAAGAGCGTACGCTCAGCCAGATGAACCTTCAGTTTGCCGTGGTCGGTGACTGAGCTTCCAGGAAATCCAATGTCCGACTCTTTTTCCTTTGACACGCTTGCCGTCCGCGCCGGCATTGAACGTTCTCAATTCGGCGAGCACGCCGAGCCGATCTACCTCACCTCGAGCTTCGTGTTCGAAAACTCGGCGCAGGCCGCAGCGCGCTTCGCGGGGACGGACCGAGGGCCGGTTTATTCGCGTTTCTCGAACCCCACGGTGCAGATGTTCTGTGACCGGCTCGCCGCCCTGGAAGGCGCGCCGGCGTGTCTGGCTACCGCTTCCGGCATGTCGGCGATCATGGCGACGCTCATGAGCCTCACCCGTGCCGGCGATCACGTCGTATCCTCCACCGGCGTGTTCGGAGCCACGATGCAGCTCTTCAACATGTTCGGCCGCTACGGCGTGGAAACCAGTTATGTTCCGCTCACCGACCCCGATGCCTGGCGGCGCGCGATGCGGCCCAACACCCGCATGCTTTATCTCGAATCGCCGTCGAATCCGCTCACCGAGGTGGGCGACATTCGCGCGCTGGCCAGCATCGCTTCGGATGCGGGCGCGGTGCTGGTGGTCGACAACTGTTTTTGTACACCCGCGCTGCAACGTCCGTTTGATCTGGGCGCGCATGTGGTGGTGCATTCGGCCACCAAATACATTGATGGCCAGGGGCGGGTGCTGGGCGGCGCGGTGCTGGGTAGCGAGCAATATGTTCGCGAGCAGCTCCTTCCGGTGCTGCGCACTGCTGGCCCATCGCTCTCGCCGTTCAATGCCTGGGTGCTGCTGAAAGGGCTTGAGACGCTTTCGCTTCGCATGGAGCGGCAATCGGCCAATGCGCTCGAGGTGGCGCGCTGGCTTGAGGCGCATCCGCGCGTGGCACGAGTGCACTACCCAGGCCTTGCATCCCACGCGCAGCATGCGCTCGCCATGAGTCAGCAGAAGACCGGCGGCGCCATCGTGTCGTTCGACGTCAAAGGCGATGACCCTGCCAATCTGCGTGCGCGCGCGTGGGCTACCATTGATCAGTGCAAGATGCTTTCCATCACCGGTAACCTCGGTGACACCAAAACCACCATCACCCATCCGGCGAGCACCACGCATGGGCGTCTCACGCCGGAGGCGAGGTTGGCGGCGGGCGTAGGTGAAGGGCTGATTCGCGTTGCGGTGGGTGTCGAGTCGCCTTCCGACATCTGTACCGATCTGGCCCGCGGGCTGGAGGCTTGAGCTCCCGGTTCAACCCAATCCTGTTCGGAATGTCTGACTGATGAATACTCCGGTTCCTTTTCGTGTGTTGCGTTCGCGCGGCGTTGAGCGGCTGGTTGCCGGCATGCCCACCCAGGACGGTGCGGGCGTGAAGCTCGTTCGTGTGCTAACGCAAGACCTGCAGCGCAGGCTCGACCCGTTCCTCATGCTCGACAACTTCGGCTCCGAGAACCCGGGTGACTACATCGCCGGCTTTCCTGATCATCCGCACCGCGGGTTTGAAACCGTCACCTACATGCTCACTGGCTGCATGCGGCATCGTGACAGCGTGGGCAACGAAGGTCTGATCAATTCGGGCGGTGTGCAGTGGATGACCGCGGGGCGCGGCATCATCCACTCCGAGATGCCTGAACAGCAGGACGGCCTCATGGAGGGCTTTCAGCTGTGGGTGAACCTGCCTTCGAATCTCAAGATGACCCAGCCCGGCTGGCGGGACATCCCCGGCGGACAGGTGCCCGAGTTTGTCAGCGCGGAAGGCGTTCGCGTGCGCGTCGTTGCCGGTCGTGCGCACGGCGTGGCGGGTGCGGTGCCCGAGGGCACGGTTGATCCGGTGTTTCTTGATCTGCATTTTGATGCGCCAGGGTCAATCGATATTGAACTGCCAGCGGGGCACAACGCGCTTGCCTATGTGTATCGCGGCGCGTTGTCGGTGGGCGGCAGCCCGGTGCCACGCCAGCGCATGGCGGTGCTGGAAACCCGCCCCGATGCCGACGGTGTGCGCTTCGTCGCCGAGGCGCCGGCACGCGTTGTGCTGATTGCCGGCCGGCCGCTCAACGAACCCATCGCCCAGTATGGTCCGTTCGTGATGAATACCCGTGATGAGTTGATGCAGGCGGTACGCGACTATCAGAGCGGCCACTTTGCCTGAGGCGGGAGGCATTGCCAGGAGGCGCCGGGGAAGCGCCACGAAGGCGCCGGGCAAGCGCTGCCTTTGTGCTTGCCCTACCTGAAGTTCCGGCTGCGGCTTTCGAGCGCGCCCAGTAGCGCCGTGTGGTCGATGATGCGCGCGGCCACCAGATGCGTGACCGTGCCGCCGCCGTGTTCCTGGCGCTGCCAGTAACCGTAGACGCTCATGAGTTGGGCGCCAAGCAGCGCCGCGCGGAAGCGTTCGAACACCGCAGGCCAAACAATGACGTTGACCGTGCCGGTGTCGTCTTCGAGCGTGACGAACAGCGTGCCGCGCGCGGTTTCCGGGCGCTGGCGGTGGGTGACCAGGCCGCTTGCGCGCGCGATGCGGCCGTCTGGGTAGCCCGCGAGCGCCGAAGCCGGTTCGATGCGCAGACGGTCGAGTTGCGCGCGCAGCAGTGCCAGCGGGTGACGCCCCATGGGGATGCCGAGCGAGCGGTAATCGGCGATCGTGTCTTCGCCTTCGGAGGGTGCGGTGAGCGTGATGGGGGCTTCGTCAATGCGGGTTTGATCCAGGAACCCCCCGGTCAGTCGGCCCGCTGCAGCTGCCCAGTAGGCCTGACGACGATGACCCGCGAGCGCCAGCAGCGCACCAGAATCGGCGAGCGCACGCAGTGCGGTGGCGTCCAGCTGGGCGCATTGAGCGAGATCGTCAACGTCATCGAATGCGAAGCCCCCGCCGCGAGCGGAATCATTCAGCCGTTGCTCGCGCGCGGCCAGAATGCGTTCGATAGCGACTGCCGAGAGGCTTCGCACCTGCGCAAGCCCCAGGCGCACGGCGGGCTGCGAATTGGGTTCGTCGAATTCTTCGAGCGTGCACTGCGCCTGGCTCACCAGCACATCAACCGGGCGCACCTCGACGCCGTGCGCGCGTGCATCGCGCACCAGCTGCGCGGGCGCATAGAACCCCAGCGGCTGACTGTTGAGCATGGCGGCGAGAAACGCAGCCGGTTCATGGCGTTTGATCCAGCAACTGACATAGACCAGCAGCGCAAAGCTGGCTGCATGGCTTTCGGGAAAACCGTATTCGCCGAAGCCTTCGATCTGGCTGAAGATGCGCTGCGCGAACTCGGGCTCGTAGCCGCGTGCGAGCATGCCTTCGACCACGCGCTGCTGAAAGGCATCGAGCCCGCCCTTGCGACGCCAGGCGGCCATGGCGCGGCGCAGCTGGTCGGCCTCGCCCGCGCTGAAGCCCGCGGCCAGCATGGCGACCTGCATCACCTGTTCCTGAAAGATGGGTACGCCCAATGTGCGTTCGAGCGCCGGCCGGATTTCGTCACGGGGATAATCGACTGGCTCCAGCCCCTGACGGCGACGCAGGTAGGGATGCACCATGCCGCCCTGAATGGGACCGGGCCGGACAATGGCCACCTCGATCACCAGATCGTAGAAGCAGCGCGGCTGCAAGCGGGGCAGCATGCTCATCTGCGCGCGCGATTCGATCTGAAACACGCCCACGGTGTCGGCGCGGCTGATCATTTCGTAGGTGGCGGGGTCTTCGGAGGGGATGTCCTGGATGCGGAAGGGCAGGATGGGAGGCGCACCGGGCAACCGATGGTTGCCGCGCCGCCAGGGGTCGCGCCGGAAAGTGATCAGATCAAGCGCACGGCGGATGGCGCTCAGCATGCCGAGCGCGAGCACATCAACCTTCAACAGCCCCAGCGCATCGAGATCGTCTTTGTCCCACTCGATGACGGTACGCTCGACCATGGCCGCGTTTTCCACTGGCACCAGACGCGTGAGCTGATCGCGCGCGATGACGAAGCCGCCGGTGTGCTGTGACAGATGACGAGGGAAATTCTGCAGTGTTTGCACGAGCTCCAGCCAGCGTGCAACGATGGGCGCATCGGGGTTGAGCCCGGCTTCGGTGAGCCGATCTCGATCGGGTACGCCACGCCATGACGACAGCGTGCCTGCGAGGCGCTCGATGCAAGTTGCGTCGATGGCAAGCGCCTTGCCCACATCGCGCAGCGCTGAGCGGGTGCGGTAGCGGATGACAGTGGCGGCGAGCGCTGCGCGATGGCGCCCGTATTTCCGGTACAGGTACTGGATGACCTCTTCACGACGCTGGTGTTCGAAATCGACGTCGATGTCGGGCGGTTCGTTGCGCTCGCGGCTGATGAAGCGCTCGAACAGCACGCTCAGGCGGGCGGGGTCGACCTCGGTGATGCCGAGCGCATAGCAGACGGCCGAGTTGGCAGCCGACCCCCGACCCTGACACAGAATGTTGCGGCCGCGGGCGAAGTGAACGATGTCGGCCACTGTGAGGAAATAAGGCTCATAGTGCAGTTCGCTGATCAGCGTGAGTTCGTGTTCGATCTGCTCGCGCACCGTGGCGGGAATGCCTGCCGGATAGCGGCCCGGTAGACCCCGGTCGACCAGCTCGCGCAGCCAGCTGGCGGGCGTGTGTCCGGGCGGCACGATTTCATCAGGGTATTCATAGCGCAGTTCGTCAAGCGAAAAACTGCTGCTGGCCGCAATCTCGAGGGTTTCCTCGAGAAGCTCGGTCGGATAGAGGCTGGCGAGCCGCAGGCGGCTGCGCAGATGCTGCTCGGCGTTGGGGGCGAGCGCGTGCCCGCAGCGTGCGACCGGCTGCCCCAGCCGAATGGCATTGAGGGTGTCGTGCAGGGGTTTGCGCGAGCGGCGATGCATGTGTACATCGCCCGCAGCCACCAGTGGCAGACCGCTTGTACGACCCAATGCGCGCAGCTGCTCGAGCCGGGTGCTGTCGTGGCCGTAGGCGAGCAGTTCGACCGCCAGCCAGGCCCGGTTGGTAAAGCGCTCACGGAGCCAGGGGGCGAGCGCAGCCAGCCCGGGCTGAGCCGGGATTGGACCTTGCGCAGGCACGAGCAGCGCGGTGCAGCCGGGCACGCCGTCGTCGAGATCGGTGGGCAGCAGCTG
>CAMBZS010000100.1 GCA_945872335.1 Bordetella parapertussis
CGAGGAGGTCAGCCGCGACTACACCGGCAGGGTTCAGGTGGCCAAGCTCAACGTCGACGACAACCAGTCGATCGCGCAGCGATTTGGTGTGCGGGGCATCCCCACACTGATGCTGTTTCGCAACGGTGCGGTCGTTGGCACCTCGGTTGGTGCGCTCTCGAAGTCTCAGCTCGCGCTGTTTCTGGACAGCCATCTCTGATTCGTTGTACAGTTTCCAGCGTTGTCGGAGGGTGAACCCCTCCGTCATGCCTCCGCTTCCAGGTCGACAGTCGGCCGCGCTAGTTCGTCTCAGGCGAACGGTGCACTGGAAGTTCCGACCCCGCTCATCTGCTTCTTCCTGGTGACCCCAGGGTCCGCGCGGGCGTCGACCACTCCCTGAAACGCCTTCATCCCTGCGCCTGCTGCGCCGTCATCACCCACCCAACGCTGATTGTCGGCCCCGTCACCCGATCCCGAGCTTTCCATCCATGCACCTATCCGAACTCAAAGCGCTCCATGTCTCGCAGCTGATCGAGATGGCCACCGGCCTCGACATCGAGAACCCCCAGCGTATGCGCAAGCAGGAGCTGATGTTCGCGATCCTCAAGCGCAAGGCAAAGACGGGGGAAACCATCTTCGGTGACGGTGTGCTTGAAGTGCTCCCCGACGGTTTCGGCTTCCTCAGAACGCCCGAGACTTCCTATCTCGCCAGCACCGACGACATCTATATCTCGCCCTCGCAGATCCGGCGTTTCAATCTGCACACCGGCGACTCCATCGAAGGTGAAGTTCGCACTCCAAAAGACGGCGAGCGCTACTTCGCACTGGTGAAGGTCGACAAGATCAACGACCAGCCGCCGGAAGCGTCCAAACACAAGATCCTGTTCGAAAACCTTACCCCGCTCCACCCGAACAAGCCCATGGTGCTCGAGCGCGAGATTCGCGCGGAGGAAAACATCACCGGCCGGATCATCGACATGATCGCTCCGATCGGCAAGGGCCAACGCGGACTGATCGTGGCGCCGCCCAAGGCGGGTAAAACGGTGCTGATGCAGCACATCGCGCACGCGATCACCACCAATCACCCGGACGTCACGCTCATCGTTCTGCTGATCGACGAGCGCCCGGAAGAGGTGACCGAGATGAGCCGCTCGGTACGCGGTGAGGTCGTCGCCTCCACCTTCGACGAGCCCGCAACGCGCCACGTTCAGGTGGCCGAGATGGTGATCGAAAAGGCCAAGCGGCTGGTCGAACACAAGCGCGATGTGGTGATCCTGCTCGACTCCATCACCCGCCTCGCGCGCGCTTACAACACCGTGGTACCGGCTTCGGGCAAGGTACTCACAGGCGGCGTCGACGCCAACGCGCTGCAGCGCCCCAAGCGGTTTTTCGGCGCCGCGCGCAATATCGAGGAAGGCGGGTCGCTCACCATCATTGCCACTGCGCTGATCGACACCGGCAGCCGCATGGACGAGGTCATCTACGAAGAATTCAAGGGCACCGGCAACCTGGAACTGCACCTGAACCGCCGCATGTCGGAGAAGCGGGTGTACCCCGCAATCGAGATCAACCGCTCGGGCACGCGACGCGAAGAACTCCTCATCAAGCCCGATCTGTTGCAGAAGATCTGGATTCTTCGCAAGCTCCTCCACGACATGGATGACCTTGAAGCCATGGAATTCCTGCTCGACAAAATGCGCCAGACCAAGAGCAACCAGGAATTCTTCGACCTGATGAAACGCGGCGGCTGACCCATCCGGCCCGTCACCGGGCCTCAGTGTTTTCCCTTATCCGCTGGCAGGGTCGGGGCGACCGGGCCTACACTCCCCCAATAAACGCGTCCCCACGCAGGCGCGCATCCACCGGAGGGAGTACACGTGGGCCAGTTACCCCACGACATCACAAGGCAAGCCGTTGCCCTGGGGCGAGCCAGGCCAGAGCAGTCGCCGCTCGGGCCTGCACTGCTGCTGCTCGCGCTTGCCGCGCCCATTCTTGCCTGGCCGTGGTTATCGGGCGCGATGGCGATCCCCTGGGACGCCAAAGCGCACTTTCTGCCGCAGATCCAGTTCCTCGCACAGAGCCTGGCGCGAGGCGACTCGCCGCTCTGGTCACCGTTCGTGTTCGGCGGCCACCCGCAGGTCGCCGATCCACAGTCCTTGCTGTTTTCGCCCACGTATCTGTTGCTGGCCCTGATCGACAGCACGCCCGAAGCCTGGGTGGTCGATATGCTGCAGATGGCCATGATCGTGTTTGGCGGAACCTGTCTGATGGTCTGGGTTCGCGACCAGGGATGGCACTGGAGCGCCGCGCTGATCGCAGCGCTCTGCTTCTGCTGGGGGGCATCGATGGCCTGGCGGATCCAGCACGTGGGCCAGGTGCTGAGCCTGGTCTGGCTACCGGTTGCCATGCTGTGCCTGGAGCGAACGATCACGCGGCGAAGCCTCTTCTGGGCGCTGCTCGCAGGCGTTGTCCTCGCGCGAATCGCCCTGGGACGCGACCAGGTGGCACTCCTAGCGCTTTATGTTCTGGCCGCATTCAGCCTGTGGCGGGTATTGGGCGAGTTTCGGCAACCAACCGCGACCGGCGGCAACGCGGGCTGGCGGAACCGTCTGGATTGCCTGCTGCCGCTCGGCATCGCCGGCGTGATTGGAATCGCACTCAGCCTGGTGCCCGTACTCCTCACCGCGCTCATGGCGGAGGATTCGAACCGCCCGGAGATCGGCTATCTCGATGCGGGCCGTGGGTCGCTCCACCCGGCCCTGCTTCTTACCCTTCTCGTACCCGACGTGTTTGGCGCGACCGGACGAGCCGCCGAGTACTGGGGCCCCCCAAGCGCGGCCTGGCCAGATACCGGCCTCTTTCTTGCGCAGAACATGGGTGGACTCTATATCGGCGCGGCCCCAGCGCTGCTGCTGGTGTGCGCGGGCGTTCGCGGCTGGCTGTGGGCACGCGAGGTACGCTTCTTTTCAGTGACCGCCGGCCTGATGGTCCTGTACGCATTGGGCTGGTACACGCCCGCCTTCGAATTCATGCATTCGGCGCTGCCTGGGGTGGATCTGTTCAGACGCCCGGCGGACGCATGCTTTCTGATTGGCGCCCTGCTTGCCATTCTGGCGGGCTATGCGCTGCACCGCCTGGTCACCGAGCCCGATCCGGAAAGGCTGCCGATCGCCGCCTGCGCGTGGCTTTTGGGCGGAACCGCGGCAGGCGCATCCATTGGCCTCGCAGTCCAGTTCGGACGCTTGCCGCAGGCGCTGCCGGCGCTGGGTGAGAGCCTGTTGAGCCTGCTGCTCGCAGCCCTCGTACTCGGCTGGGTGGCGCGGTCTACGGGTCGGGTGAGTACCCGCCTTGGGCGACCCGATGCCCGTGCAGGGGTTCCCGCGCGCATGGGGCTCGCCGCCCTCGCTGCCCTCACGGTGATCGATCTGGCCCATCACAACGGACCGTCATCGGCCACCGCACAACCTGCATCCATGTATGAGGTGCTGGCCCCCGACACCCGCAACGAAACCATCACTGCGCTCAAGTCGCGCGTGGTGGCGAATGACACCCGACGTGACCGGATCGAACTCACCGGCCTGGGGTTTCATTGGCCAAATGCGAGCCTCACGCATGGCCTGGAAAACATCCTCGGCTATAACCCGCTTCGGCTTGGCCACTACAGCGCGGCCACCGGCGCCGAGGATCACGTGGGACTCCCGGACCAACGGCGCTTCTCGCCACTCTTTCCGTCCTATCGCTGTACGCTCGCCAACCTTTTGGGCCTGCGTTTCATCGCCACGGGGGTGCCAATTGAATCCATCGATCCCTCCCTGCAACCGGGCGATGTCCGGCTGGTGGCCCGCACCCGCGAGGCCTGGATTTACGAGAACCCCAACGCCCTGCCCCGGGTGCTGTTCGCCACCCATGCGCTTGAAGTCGATTTCGATGAACTGCTTGCCAGCGGACGCTGGCCCCAACACGATCTGAAGTCAACCGTCCTGCTGGAGTCCGACAGCCTCGGCCCCGACAAGCCCCGGCGCCCCGGCCAGGCGCGCATCACCCACTACGGCAACACCCGCATCGATGTCGAAGTCGACAGCCCGGACGGGGGTTGGCTGGTGCTGAACGACATCTGGCACCCATGGTGGTTCGCCTCGAATCTGGGCGCCGATACCGAAGCGCCGCTGAGGCTCCTGCGCGCCAACGTACTGTTCCGGGCGGTCGCGATAGAACCCGGCAAACACCAGGTGCGCTTCGAATTCCGGCCCCTGGACGGTGCGCTCAACCAGATCGCAGAGGGGTTGCGCGAGCCCTGAGCGGAAGGCCCCTGGATCCGCACGGACTGTTCCGGTCTGCCCGACGCCGACCGCTACACTGCCGAGCCTTTTCTCCTTGCCACCCCACGCCTTTCTCCGCCCCCATGAGCACCGCAAGCGCATCCCCACAGGATAGTGTCGGCTACCGGCTCGAGCCGCGTGTGGCCCGCGCGTTTGCGCGATTTTCCGGGGGATTCTGGACCGGTGACGGGGCTGCGCGCGCCTGGCTCCTCACGCTCGGCCTGTTCGTGTTGCTGCTTCTGTCCACCGCAGCCACGATCGCCATGAACCACTGGAACCGCTGGTTCTTTGACAGCCTCGAGTCGCGTGATGTGCCCGCGCTTGGCCGTGCGGTTCTGATGTTTGCCATCATCATCGCGTCGATGGCCTCGATCGGCGTCGGCATCGTGTTGACCCGGGAGACGCTGCAGGTTCGCTGGCGGGAATGGATCGTGGGACGCATGCTCGACCGATGGCTGTCGGCGCAGCGTTTTCACCGCCTGAGCGCAAGCGGACGCGAGCCGCAAAACCCCGAATACCGGATCGCCGACGACACCCGCTGGGCCACCGAACCGCTGGTCGATCTGGGCATTGGTCTGGTACTCGCTGTGGTGAATGCAGCCGCCTTCATCGCCATCCTCTGGACCGTGGGTGGCAGTTACACCCTGCGCCTGGGGGCCGAGCAGGCGGTCACGATTCCCGCCTACCTGGTGGTCGTGGCACTTGTCTATGGAATTCTCGCGTCATGGCTGATGCTCAAGGTTGGCGCGGCGCTTCCCGGCTGCGTGGCGCGCCGCAATGAAGCCGAGGGGCACTTCCGCTTCGGCATGATGAGACTGCGAGACAACGCGGAGAGCGTCGCCCTGCTCGCGGGCGGCCCCGGTGAGCGCCGGATTCTCGCGCGCAGCTACGACCGGGTGGTGGACTGCTGGCTTGCGATCGTCCGCCAGCATGGCCGCCTCACCTGGATCACCAACGCATCCGGACCGATGATTCCCATCGTGCCGCTGCTGTTCGCGGCACCCAAATACATCAGCGGTGATCTGACGCTAGGCCAGGTCACGCAACTCGCGGCCGCCTTCGTGCAGGTACAGATTGCAATTTCATGGCTGGTCGACCACTACGGAAAAATCGCCGAGTGGTACGCCTCGGCACGCCGTGTCATGGAAATCGTCGAGGCCTGCGACGAACTCCCACCCAACCGCACCGCTGGGCAAGCGGCTCCAGACCATGGCGCTGGCGCTGCAACCACACCGCCTGAGAATCTCCTCGAGCCACCGGTGTGGCGCATCGGTCCCCATGCGATCCGTCGCGGCGAGTGGGTGCAACTCAACGGCGATTCCAGCACGGGGAAATCCACGCTGGTCCGTCAACTCTGCGGCCTGGAGGCCGGCACCGCTGGGCTCAACTGGATGGCGTCTGACGCGTCGGGACGTGAACCCATGGTCCTGCCGCAGCGGGTCTATCTGCCCCCGGGTTCCCTGTGCGATGTGCTGGCGTATCCGGCGGCGAGTCGACCCGCCAGCGATCCGCGATTGCGATCCGCGCTTGAG
The DNA here is from genome assembly GCA_945872335.1 of Bordetella parapertussis. Taxonomy (GTDB): domain Bacteria; phylum Pseudomonadota; class Gammaproteobacteria; order Burkholderiales; family Burkholderiaceae_E; genus SYIM01. Next base: position 5,831 of record CAMBZS010000100.1, read on the forward strand.
CAGACCGGGCTTGGCGCTCTGGTCAGTCGACTGGAGGACGCCGCGCGCTGGGATGCGCTCTTGTCCCTGGGCGAGCGTCAACGCCTGGGCGTTGCGCGGGTGCTGATCACCGCGCCTGATACCCTCATCATTGATGACGCCCTGTCGGCTTTGGACGAGGCGGCGCAACGCGTCCTGCTCGACGCGATCCGGCGCGCCCTGCCATCGATCACCCTCCTGTATCTGTCGCGGCATCCGGCCTGCACGGACCATTTCGACCAGATCCTGTCGCTCGCCCCAGGCGCGCTGCAAGCCGCCCCCTGACCCCTTTTCAACGCCGAGAACTACACCGATGAGCAAACTCAACTTCTGGAACAGCACCTGGCCGCTGGATGAAGCGCAGTGCCCCTGCGACCTGCATTTTCTTGACTATCTCCAGTCGCGAAATGCGCAGTCGAGCACGATCTTCCACTTCGGCACCGGCAATCACCACATCGTCGGCTTGCGGCTTGCGCAATCCGACAGCAACTGCGCAGTCCTGGGCATCACCGCATCGCCCCAGGAGTACGAAGACTATGTCCGCCTGCTGATCGACAACCCGGAGCTGGGCCGTACCTACAAGGCCTGGTTCGGCGACATCTATCAGCTGGATGCGCGACTGCTCCCGATGTTCGACTACGTCACCCTATTTCACGTGGGCGAATTCAGGACGGCTGAAAACGATCGCTACGGCGCGCTCACCGATCTGGAGATGACGCTGCTCCTGGCCGATCAGGTCAAGCCCGGTGGCGAAATCCTGTTCTACACCGGCTCGTATGCCTATGACGTCGCCGAGCGGGTTGAGGCAGAACTGCTGCGCCAGCGGTCCTTCGAACGACGCGGCACCTTCAAATCACTGCAGATCCTCGCCCGTTCTGATCGTTAAGGCATCGGCTCCCGCTCGACACACGCTCCCTTCAACCCATGACCGACCCGTCCCCTTCCGAGGCACCCGCAGCGGCCCGGTCCGATACACCTTCCGAGGCGCCCGCCGCGGCCCGGTCCGGTGCACCGTCGGCAGAGTCCGCTGAGCGCCCTGCGGCTGGCCACCCGACCGCCACGCTGAGGCGCGCACTCGGGTTGCTGCTCGCGGAGCGCCGTCAGGCGGCGCTGATCGTCCTGTCCGGGCTCATGCTCGCTGCAGTACCCGTGATCGAACAGGTATTGCTCGCGCGGGTCGTGGATGCACTTGCCGCACGCACACCGGCCTTTGGCGTGATTGCCGTGTGGGCGGGGGTGGGACTCGCCGGCATTCTCGCCGGCGTGATCGTGGCCGTGATGGCAGACCGGCTCGCCCATCGTCGCAGGCTGGCTGCACTCGCGGCAGCCTACGAGCGCGCGCTTGCCCTGCCCTCGGGCTATCACGCCGAGCGCGGCTCGGGGGCAGTCGTACGTTCCATCCTTGCCGGAACCGACGCCTTGTTCTGGAACGGCCTCTCGCTTCTGCGCGAACAGTTTGTTGCGCTGGCAGGGCTCTTTGTAATGATCCCGGTTGCCTGGCACATGAACGCGATGATGGCGTCACTCCTGGTCGCGCTCGGTGCGGTCTATGTGCTTGCCAATCTGTTCATCGCCAGTCGTACCCACGGTGGGCAGGCCGATGTCGAGCGGCATCACGGCGAGGTCTATGGCCGGGTGGGCGATGTCATCGGTAATGTCACAGTGGTTCAGAGTTACGGCCGCTTCGGCGCGGAAATGCAGGCGATGCGGGCCATCATGTCCCGGCTGCTCGCAGCGCAGTACCCTGTGCTCACCTGGTGGGGGCTTCTCACCGTGCTCACGCGAACGGCAGCCACCATCACGGTGGTGATCCTGTATGCGGTCGGTTCAGTGCTGGTCGCCCGCGAACAGATCACGGTGGGCGAGATCGTTGCCTTCGTGGGCTTTGCGGGCCTTCTGATCGGGAAGCTCGATTCGCTGTCCGGTTTTGCGGTGCGGATGGCACAAAGCATTCCGACGCTTGCCAGCCTATTTGAACTGCTCGATGCGCGCGAAGCCGTATCGGAGGCGCCCGATGCGAAGCCGCTTCCGCCGGTGGCTGGCGCGGTGCGCTTCGAACAGGTGAGCTTCCGTTTCCCCGGCTCAGCCCAGGGCGTCTTCGATCTCGACTTCAACATTCCGGCCGGTGCCACCTTTGCACTGGTGGGTGCCACCGGCGCAGGAAAAAGCACCACGCTGTCGCTTCTGCAACGGCTGCGCGCACCCGATCAGGGCCGCATTCTGGTGGACGGAATCGACATCGCCACCGTCACGCTCGCATCGCTTCGCGAGCAGATTGCGGTCGTGTTCCAGGACGCCGGGCTCTTCAATCGCTCGATCGCCGAGAACATCGCCATCGGCCGACCCGACGCCAGTGCGGACGAGATCGAACGCGCCGCCCGGCTCGCCCAGGCACACGAGTTCATCATCGGCAAACCCGGCCGCTATGACTTCGTGATCGGCGAGCGCGGCGCATCGCTCTCGGGCGGCGAACGCCAGCGGCTGGCCATTGCCCGGGCGATCCTGCGCGATGCCCCGCTTCTGCTGCTTGATGAGGCGACCAGCGCGCTCGATGTTCAGACCGAAGCGCGAATTCGCGATGCGCTGGAAGCTGTGCGGCGCGGGCGCACCACCCTGGTCATTGCGCACCGTCTGTCCACCGTGGCCGATGCCGATCGCATCCTGGTGGTGGAGCAGGGGCGAGTCATCGAATCAGGACGTTTCGACGAGCTGGTGGCGCTAGGCGGGGTGTTTGCAAGGATGGTGGAACAGGGCGGCTTTACCGAGCCGAGCGCGGCTTAATCGGCATCACCCTCCGCCAGCTGGCGTTCGCGTTCAATGTCCGCATCGCTCGCCTCAGCCACCGAAATCACCCGCAGTTCGAAGCGAAGCGCCAGCCCGGCAAGCGGATGATTACCGTCCAGCACCACCGTGTCCTCGGTGAACTCGGTGGCGATATACACATGACCGTCGTGATCGAGTTCAGGCATGCCCGGCACTTTCTGGAAGCCCATGCCTTCTTCCAGGTCATCAGGAAAGCCTGCGCGCGGCGCCAGATACACAAGCGAAGCGTCATAGTCGCCGAACGCATCCTCCGGTTCGAGTTGCAGCATCGCCGCGTAGCCCGCCGCGTGGCCTTCCAGCGCCTGTTCGATTCCGGCAAGAACCGCTCCATAGCCACCATGAAGATAGGTAAGCTCGCGTTCGCCAGGCTCGATCGGCTCGCCCTGCGCGTCACTGATGCGGTAGCGCAGGGTGACCCAGCGTCCCGCGGTAATTGATAACGACATCCACGTCTCCCGGGTGATCCATGAATCAACAGTCCAAGCCCAGCCCGACCAGGCTGTCCATCACCCGAACTGCGCGCCACCAGGGCAGCCGGGCCGCCCGAGCCGATGCTGCGCTCCTGGGCGGGCTGAGTGTAGACGAGTTCCTGCGCATTCACTGGCAGCGTCGGCCGCTCCTGGTCAGGGCCGCTCTGCCCGACATCAAGCCGCCCTTCGATGCGCAGGCACTGATCGAACTCGCTCAGAACGACTCAGTTCAGTCGCGGCTGGTCACCTCATTCGGCGGCCGCTGGCAGCTCGCGCACGGGCCTTTCGAACCCGATCAGGTGCCGTCGCTCAGGCGAAGTCGCTGGACCCTGCTGGTGCAAGGCGTCAATCTGCACGATGACCGCACCCACGAACTGATGTCCAAGTTCCGGTTCATCCCCGATGCCCGACTCGACGATCTGATGATCAGCCTCGCCGCGAATCAGGGCGGGGTCGGCCCCCACCTCGACTCCTACGATGTTTTCCTCATCCAGCTCTGGGGAAGGCGCCGCTGGCGGATCGCCCCGCCGGGTAACGACCGACTGAAGCCAGGGTTGCCGCTCAAAATTCTTGCTCAGTTCGAGCCCACTCAGGAGTGGCTGCTCGAACCGGGAGACATGCTCTACCTGCCCCCAGGCTGGGCCCACGACGGCATCGCAGAAGGCCCCTGCATGACTGGCTCGGTGGGCTTCAGGGCGCCGTCACGACAGGAGTTTCTGCGCGAGTTCCTTGCTGACGCCGCAGATTCGCCAGGTGGACCTGACCCCCGCTTTGGCGATCGCGGTCGCTCCCCCACCGCACGCGCTGCGGAGGTTCCTGTTGACCTGCATCGGCAGATGCAGCACTGGGCACTCAACTGGCGGCCCACTGCAGTGTCGGTGGATGATTTCATCGGGCGCTTTCTCACCGAGCCCGCGGCGAATGTTTTTTTTGATGCCCCGCCGCGACTCAACGAAGCACGCTTTTTCGAGGCAGGCCGCCGCACTGGTTTGCAACTCGACCGCCGCACCCGGCTTCTCTATCGCGCCTCCCGCTTCCATATCAACGGCGAATCGGTTGCGGCGCCCAAGCTGCGCCCAGCTCGAAACCTGCTCCAGAAGCTTGCCAACCTGCGACAGCTCACCGCCCACGAGGCCAGTCAGGCGAGCGCCCACCCCGAACTCGCCCAACTGCTGGTCGACTGGGCCCGGGCGGGATGGTTGCATCCCGCCATTTCTCGGAAGCAACGCTGACCCCGCTCGCAGCAGGCATCCCCGCGCCGCTCGCAAACCCGCCTGAACCGCCGGCCGCGAAACCGGAGGATCAGATCTCGGTCCAGCGGAAACCTGTCTCCTGATCCGCCACACCCACCGATTCGGGATCGGTCTGAAGCGCCCCCGCAAGCGCCTGCTGCGCCAGCGCCGGGGCGTTGTTCTGTGCGCTCAGATGTGCGGCAACCACCAGGCGAAGGCGACGGTTGTCGAGCGATGCCAGCAGATCGGCAGCAGCGCTGTTGGCCAGATGTCCCCACGGACCCGAGATTCGGCGCTTCAGGCCTTCGGGATACGCGCTATTGGCTGCCAGCAGCGCGCTGTCGTGATTGCACTCGAGTACCAGCGCATCCATGCCTGAGTAAGCGCGCCTCACATGCGCCGATCCGTGACCAAGATCGGTGAGCACCCCCAACCGCACGCGACCATCATCGATCACATATTGCACGGGCTCCCTTGCATCGTGGGGCACCGACACCGGCATGATGTGCAGGCCCCCCACTTCAAAGGACTGGTCCGGCGTGACCGTGCGCACCAGTGCTGGCAGCGCATCCGTACCTGTCAGGGTTGACTCATCTCCGCTCGCCGAGAGCGTCCCATGGGTGAGCCAAGCGGGAATCCGATGCGCACGTGACAGACGGAACACCCCGCCCACATGATCGCCGTGCTCATGCGTGACCAGAATCGCATCGAGTTGCTCGGGTTCGATCCCGACTGCGCGCAGCTTTCGCCGGGACTCGCGCAGGCTGAAGCCGCAGTCGATCAAAACTCGGGTGATACGCGCACCGTCCTGGCTCTCGATCAGCAGGGCGTTGCCGTCGCTGCCACTGCCGAGGCTTGCAAACCTCATGCTGGCAAACCTGAACGGGCGGGCACAACCTCCAACCGACCCAAGCGAACCACGCCCGGGCTACAGCAGCATCTGCTGCATCAGCAGGTCGAGGATACGGTTGACAGTGGCGCGGTCAGCCTCCGGGGTGGGCTTGCCGTCTTTGTCCTGAATGGTGAGCCGAACACCGGTACCTGCCGACACGAGGCTGAGACGGTACTGCTGACTCAGTTCGGGCTTGGACGAGCGGGTAAACAGACGACTCAAGAGGCCCGGCCGATCGGCCGCCGCGCGCGCCTGCTCGTCGGCATCGATGTAACGAACAAAATACGCGCCACGCGACCGATCGCGGTCTTCCACGGTGAAGCCGCCCCGGTCAAGCGCAAGCCCCACACGGCGCCACGCCCGGTCGAAGGGATCATCAAGATCGATGCCTCGCCCAGCGCCTTCACCCGAGAGCCGCACATCGCGAATTTCCTGCGCAGGTGTTTTGCCTGTCGCAACCATCTGCTGCGCCCGCTGGCCTCCCGAGATCTTGATCATCAGGCGATTCAACATCTCGACTTCAAGGTCGGGCTCGGGTGCGCGCCGCTGCCAGATAAAAGAGTCACGCGAGGCAGAGGTGGCCACCTCTTCCATGCCTCGGTGCGAAACATAGATCTCCGATCGGCCATCAGGCAAGCGCTCGATGCGAGTACGGAATTTGTCGAGTGTGCCCGATGAATAGAAGCCATCGACCAATCTACCCAGCGTGCGGCGAACGAGATCAAGCGGAACCCGCGCGCGATTCTCAAGCCAGTTGGTTTCGATGGTGCCGGTGTCGGCGCTGTCGGTCTCGAGCGTAAAACCGGTTTCGGTCCAGAAATCGCGTACCGACGGCCAAAGATTCTCGGGCGGCATGTCGACCACCAGCCAACGCTGGAGCCCCGCACGTTCGATTCGCACACCGGGCGCGGACGGCAACACACCGGATGCCGCGGTACGGGCCACCGTCTGGGCGCGATCGCGCTCGAACGAGGAGAGGGTTCGCTCAGCGCCCCGCGACGCCGGAATGGCGAACCGCTCATCGCTGCGCGGCGAGACCAGATCGGGCGGCACCTCCAGCGAGGTACGAGGCGCGCTCGAGGCCGACTTGTAGTCGACCTTGCCCCGCTCTTCGAGGTAGTTGTTGAAGCCGCAACCGTAGAGCAGTGAAGCGACGGCCACCGAACCTAACCCGCCCAGGACCCGCGAAAGTGGCCGCTGCATGTCAGACCCCTGCCGCGCGCATGGCTGCGCGCACAACATCATGGAAGCCGGGCGAGAGCGGAGTAAGTGGCAGGCGAACTGCCGGCCCGATCAGGCCCCGCTCGGCCATCGCCCACTTGACCGGAATGGGGTTGGCTTCAACGAACAGTTTGAGATGAAGCGGTAGCAACTGCCGGTTGATGGCAAGCGCCTCATTCCAGCGCCCGGCAAGCGCCGCCGCACACATCTTCGCCATGGCGCCCGGGGCGATGTTGGCGGTGACCGAGATGACGCCATGCGAGCCCATTGCCATGAGCGCGAGCGCGGAGTCATCGTTACCACTGTAGACACCAAAGCCGGCAGGCAACCGGGCAAGCAGATCGGAGCCTCGGGGAATGTCGCCCGTCGCGTCTTTGAGTCCGATCACGCCAGGCACCTGGGCAAGCTTCAGCACGCTGTCGTTCGAAAGATCGGCGACCGTACGGCCCGGCACGTTGTACAGGATGACGGGCAGGCCAACCCGCTCGGCGACCGCCGTAAAGTGCCGGACCATGCCTTCCTGGGTGGGCTTGTTGTAGTAGGGGACCACCTGCAGGGAGGCCGCCGCACCGACCTTCTTCGCGTACTCGGTGAGTTCGATGGCCTCGCGCGTGGAGTTGCCGCCCGTGCCGGCAATGATGGGGAGGCGTCCCGCAGCATGCTCAACCGCGACCCGGATCAGGCTGCAGTGCTCGTCGTGATCGACCGTTGGCGATTCACCGGTGGTGCCGACCGCCACGATGGCGGCCGTTTTCTGTTCGATATGCCAGTCAATCAAGCGACGGTAGCCATCGAGGTCGAGGCTGCCGTCCTCGTGCATCGGCGTGACGATCGCGACAATGCTGCCCTGGATCATGGTTTGAGGGTTCCGAAGAGGGAAGCAGTCATTCTATCGCGAAGCTCTCGAGGTTCGCCGAGGGCCCGACCGCGAGGACCCGCTGAACCCGGGCGCGCCGAGGCCCCAGAATCACGCCATCCTCATAGGCAATCACAGCCAGCCCAGCCTCGGCGCACCGCACCGGCAACTCGCCGGGTTCGAGCAGGAAATCGGGATTGCTCGGCTTGCCATAGCGTTCATTGCCGCGCGCGAAGGTTTCATAAATCAGGAGACCGCCTGGTTCGAGGAGGCCGCACATTTCCGAAAACCTCGGCCGGAACAGGTAGTTGGTGACGATGACGCAATCAAGGCTCGCCGCCTCGAAGGGGAGCGGGTTTGCTTCCAGATCGGCCTCTACGCAACGAACCGTGCCACCGATTGACCGCAACGCCACGGCATCTCGATCGACTGCGGTAACCACCATGCCGAGCGCCTCGGCCGCCCGCGCGTGACGCCCCCGCCCGGCAGCAAGATCGAGAACCCGGCTGCCCGGAGCGAGCCAGCCGAGGCCGCGCATCACCCACGCGGAGGGCGCGGACGCACCATGCGCCGGCACGCACCCGGCGGCCGGCTTGGCCGCCCGCGCGTCAGTCATGGCTGAGACCCATCACCTCACGGACCTCCCGCATGGTTTCCTGCGCGAGTTTGCGGGCTCGATCGCAGCCGTCAGCAATGATGTTGCGCAGCAGGCTCGGATCATCGAGATAGGGTTGCGCACGCTCCAGAAAGCCCTGCTGCTCCTTCAGTACTGCGTCGACCACCGGCTGTTTGCACTCCAGGCAACCGATGCCCGCCGATGTGCAACCGGCGCGCACCCAGTCTCGGGTTTCGTCATCGGAATAAACAACGTGCAACTGCCACACC
>CAMBZS010000101.1 GCA_945872335.1 Bordetella parapertussis
AAGGCCAGCGCCCAGGCCACCTGCAAAGCCTGCATAGCTGTTCATGCCAGAGGAACCTGCAGCGCTTTCGGGCGGAGACGCTCCGCGAATTTCGGGCGGCAGATCCTTGACTTCAATGACCTGCGCGGGCGCCATCACGGTGAGCCAACGGCAAACATTTTCGAGCTGACGGACGTTGCCGTGCCAGGGCGACCCGCTCATCATGCGAATTGCTTCATCGCTCGCGCGCTTGGGCTCGCCGCCAAGCTCATGCGCGCTTCGGGACAGGAAATGCCGGATGAGAAGCGGAATATCTTCCGAACGCTCGCGCAGCGCCGGCAGGCGCAATCTGATGACGTTCAGACGATGAAACAAGTCTTCACGAAACAGGCCCTGGCGTACGCGATCCTCAAGATTCTGATGCGTGGCGGCAATGACTCGCACATTGGCCTTCAGCGGCTGGTGCCCGCCCACGCGATAAAAATGCCCGTCCGACAGCACGCGCAGCAATCGTGTCTGAAGTTCCGCCGGCATGTCCCCGATCTCGTCGAGGAACAGCGTGCCGCCCTCCGCCTGTTCAAAACGCCCACGCCGCATCTGTTGCGCACCGGTGAACGCACCGCGTTCGTGACCGAACAATTCGGACTCGAGCAGGTCACGCGGAATTGCCGCAGTGTTGAGCGCAACGAACACCCGATCGGCTCGCGGGCTGTGTCGATGCAATGCCCGGGCGACCAGTTCCTTTCCGGTTCCCGATTCACCCGTGATCAGCACCGTCACGTTGGACTGTGACAGCCGCCCGATCGCACGGAATACCTCCTGCATGGCTGGCGCCTGTCCCAGGATATCGACCCCAGGCTCAACCGGGTCCGCCCCGAGTTGGTCGCGTTCGGATTCCTCCACCGCGCGACGAATCAGCTCGACCGCCTTCGGTACATCGAAGGGTTTGGGAAGATACTCAAAGGCTCCGCCCTGAAATGCGGATACCGCGCTTTCCAGATCAGAGAAGGCAGTCATGATGATCACTGGCATCGCAGGGTGATCCACCTTGACCTGCTGCAGCAATTCGATCCCGGATTCGCCCGGCATGCGGATATCGGAGACGAGGACATCAGGCTCGTCGACCGACAGCGCGCGCAGGCACTCTCGTGCGCTTGAGAACGCACGTACATCGAAGCCGTCACGGCCGAGCGCCTTTTCAAGCACCCAACGGATCGACTGATCGTCATCCACTACCCAGACTGCGCTCATCGTTGACCACTCACCGCAAAGGCAGAAGAATGCAGAAATCGGTTCGGCCCGGCCGGCTGTCGCACTCGATCAGGCCTCCATGCTGCTGAATGAAGGTCTGCGCCAGTGTCAGTCCGAGACCCGTTCCCCCTTCACGTCCGGATACCAGCGGAAAAAAAATTCGCTCACGAATGTCTTCCGGGATGCCAGGACCGTCGTCGATCACATGCAATTCAAGTGCCAGCTTCCACCGTTGCTTGGCGATCACCACCTGGCGCGCGATCCGGGTACGCAGCTCAATCCGACCCCGTCCATGCAGGGCCTGCGCCGCATTACGCACCAGATTGAGCAGCACCTGCACCAGTTGCTCGCGGTCGCCCGTGAGCGAAGGGATGCTGACATCGTAATCACGCACCACTCTGAGGCCTCGCGGATACTCGGCGAGAAGAAGTGACCGCACGTACTCGCAGACCTCGTGGACGTTCAGTTCGGCGAGCAGTCGCGCCTTGCGATGCGGCGCGAGCAGTCGGTCGACTAGGTCCTGTAACCGGTCGGCTTCCTTGATGATCACTTCCGTGTATTCGCGCAGATCGGCGGAGTCCAGTTCCGATTGGAGAAGTTGCGCGGCCCCACGAATCCCGCCCAGCGGATTCTTGATCTCGTGAGCGAGATTTCGCACCAGTTCGCGGTTGGCCTGCGCGGAATCGATCAGGCGCTCTTCGCGATCAACCCGCCAGCGTTTGTCCTGCTCACGGAACTCAAGCAGAAGTGCCGCAGCCCCAGCATCCTGCCGGCTGGCCATCGTCCAGAGCGCAAGCGGCTCGCGCGCCGGACGTTCGAGCAGGAGATCGACCCGCTTTTGCTCATATCCGCCGTCGATCGCTTCGCGAAGCAGTGCCTCGATCAGATGCCCGTTGGAAAACATTCGATGAAAGGACTGACCAATCATCATGCGGCTGGAAATGTCAAAAAGTGATTCGGCAGCCGCGTTCACCCTCACGACCCGTCCCTGCGTGTCGAGCATGACCACCGACGTAGCCAGCAGATCGAACGAATCGGGGCGCGTCGCCTGCGCACCCGACAGGGTCGGAGCGCTACCGCTGCGACGGGCTGTCTGATCAACCGAAACAACCGTCATGGCTACATTCCGAACGATGGACGAAGGAGGTGCTGCCGGATGAACCGCCCAAAAAAGACGGGGCGGATAACCGCCCCGTCGTCATGCTTTCATCCTGCTGCGTGTGCTGCGCTCCCGGACCGGCGATACGCGGCAGCGCACCTGATTAGAGCGAGTAGTACATGTCGAACTCAACCGGATGCGTGGTCATCCGGAATCGGGTGACCTCTTCCATCTTGAGAGCGATGTACGAATCGATCATGTCATTGCTGAAGACGCCACCACGCGTCAGGAACTCCCGGCCCTTGTCGAGATAATCGAGCGCCTGATCGAGCGAGGAGCAAACGGTCGGAATCTTCGCGTCTTCTTCGGGCGGCAGATCGTAAAGGTTCTTGTCGGCTGCCTCGCCCGGGTGAATCTTGTTCTGCACACCATCGAGGCCAGCCATCAGCATGGCGGAGAAGGCGAGGTAGGAGTTGGCGGTGGGATCAGGGAAGCGCACCTCGATCCGGCGGCCCTTCGGGTTGGACACGTAGGGAATACGGATAGACGCTGAACGGTTACGTGCCGAGTAGGCAAGCTTCACCGGGGCCTCGAAACCGGGGACCAGACGCTTGTACGAGTTGGTGCCGGGGTTGGTGATTGCGTTGAGCGCGCGAGCGTGCTTGATGATGCCGCCGATGTAGTAGAGAGCGAAGTCCGACAGCCCGGCGTACTTGTCACCTGCAAACAGGTTCACCCCATCTTTCCAGACCGACTGATGCACGTGCATGCCGGAACCGTTGTCACCCACCACGGGCTTGGGCATGAAAGTGGCTGTCTTGCCGTAACTATGTGCAACGTTCAGCACGACGTACTTGAGCAGCTGGGTCCAGTCGGCTCGCCTGACCAGGGTCGAGAACTTGGTGCCGATTTCGCACTGACCCGCACCCGCCACCTCGTGGTGATGCACCTCGACGGGTACCCCCATCTGTTCGAGGATCAGGCACATCTCGGAGCGCATGTCCTGGAACGAGTCAACGGGCGGCACGGGGAAATAACCGCCCTTGACCGCTGGCCGGTGCGCGAGGTTCCCACCTTCATATTCGCGACCCGACGACCACGCCGCTTCCTCGGAACTGATCTTGACCCCGCAGCCCGACATGTCGACGTTCCAGGTGACCGAATCAAAAATGAAGAATTCGGGCTCGGGACCGAAGAAAGCGGTATCGCCAATGCCGGTGGATTTGAGGTACGCCTCGGCCCGCTTGGCGATCGAGCGGGGATCGCGCGAGTAGCCCTTGCCGTCCGACGGTTCGATCACATCGCAGGAGAGGATGAGCGTGGGCTCTTCGCGGAACGGATCCATCTGCGCGGTATCGGCATCCGGCATCAACAGCATGTCTGAGGCTTCAATGCCCTTCCAGCCAGCAATGGACGACCCGTCAAAGGCGTGACCCGACGTGAACTTGTCTTCGTCGAAGGCCGATTTCGGCACAGAGACGTGCTGCTCTTTACCGCGGGTATCCGTGAAGCGGAAATCAACGAACTTGACTTCGTTGTCCGCAATCATTTTCATCACGTCTTTGGCCGATGCCATGCTGAAGCGCTCCTGTCTGCAGGTTGAAATGCCCGCCCGATTTTTCGGTAGGTCGGGCGGAAAGCGGTGTCGGGGAAAAATAGCAGCATCCGTGCCACTCACCAGGCCCGATCTTCGCACCAACAAAGGGCGAAAACAGCGCCCCTAGCCCCGCCTCCGCACAATTGTAGTGCAAAGATAAACCAACGCCTCGATATGGTGCACGCCCGACGGGCTTACCTGGTTAGAAACATCGCTTGAAGATCGTTCAAAAAACGCAATCCAAGCGGCGTGGCCTGGATCAGTCCTGGCCGAAGGTCGAGGAGCCCGCGCGCCTGGGCCTGCTCGACGGTCTGGGCGATTGACGCGAACGAAAGCCCAGTCCGCTCAAGAAACAGTTGAACCGGCACACCCTCCACCAGGCGAAGCGCGTTGAGCATGAACTCAAACGGCAGGTCCGAGGCGCCCACCACACGGATCTCATCAAGCCAGGGCGCTGCCTCAACGGCCGCATCGGCCGGATCGGGCGGCAGATCGCGCCCGCGTGCAAGCGCCTCCCCAGCGAGAGCGGCCAGATAGCGCGCCGGCTGACGCACCCTGGCCTGGCGCACGATCCGGCTCGCGAACGACAGTTTGCCGTGCGCCCCAGCCCCTATTCCAAGATAGTCGCCGAACTGCCAGTAGTTGAGGTTATGACGGCAGCGGTGGCCCGGCCGTGCGTAGGCAGAGACCTCGTAGCGCTCAAGCCCTGCCTTCGCACACGTCGCTTCCACCAGCGCCTCCATGTCGGCGGACACCTCGTCGTCTGGAAGCGGAGGGGGGCGACGCGCAAACGGCGTCCCGGGTTCAAGGGTCAGGTGATAGCACGACAGGTGCGGTGCGCCGCGTCCCTGCGCCTCGTCAAGATCGGCCTCGAGATCCTGGAGCGACTGCCCTGGAAGCGCGTACATCAGGTCGACATTGAAGGTGTCAAAGACCTTGGCTGCGAGGTCTACCGCCGCGCGAGCCTGTGCCGCGTCGTGGACACGCCCGATCGCCTGCAGCGCACTATCGTTGAAGGTCTGCACGCCGATCGACAGCCGATTGACGCCCGCCGCAGCGAAGTCGCGAAAGCGCTGCGCTTCGAAGGTCCCAGGGTTGGCTTCCATCGTGACCTCGGCGCCGGCCACAAAGCGCAAACGTGTTCTCAGGAGCGTCAGGAGCCGATCAATGGCGCCCGGCGAGAACAGGCTGGGCGTACCTCCCCCCACAAACACCGTCTGTACGGCGCGTCCCCAGACCAGCGGGAGCGCCCCTTCCAGATCGGCCTGCAGGGCATCCAGATAATCGTCTTCCGGCAGCCCCCCAGAGCCGCGCCAGGTGTGGGAATTGAAGTCGCAGTAAGGGCATTTGGCCAGGCACCAGGGCAGGTGGACATAGACCGATAGCGGCGGCGGCGCAGCCACCCCGGATTCGACCACGGCGGGCGCGGGACGCAGCCACTGAACCCGCGCCTCGCTCACCGGGCCCCAGGCGGCACGACGCCAGGGCCCGCCCTCAATCGCTCAACCAGCGCCCGGAGGGCACGGCCTCGGTGACTGATCTGGTTCTTGCGCGAGGCGGTCAATTCGGCCGCGGTGCAGCCTTCGTCAGCCAACCAGAAATATGGGTCATAACCAAAGCCGCCGGCGCCGCGCGGCGATGCAATGACTTCGCCATGCCATTGCGCCTCGGCAATCAGCGGCATGGGATCGGTTTCATGCCGAACCAGCACCAGGACGCACACATAGCTCGCCTGCCGGTCCGCCTGCCCGGCGAGCTCGGCGACCAGTCGCGCGTTGTTCGCGTGATCGGAGTGCTCGCCACCTGCGAGCGCCGCGTAGCGGGCCGAACGCACCCCGGGCATGCCGCCCAGCGCACGTACACAAATCCCCGAGTCGTCGGCGAGGGCCGGCAGTCCGGTTGAGCGTGCCGCATGACGCGCCTTGGCCAGCGCGTTCTCGACGAAGGTGTCGAAGGGCTCATCGGCTTCGGTGACCCCCAGCGAAGACTGCGGCACCAGATCGAACCCCAGCGGCCGCAACAGGGCATCAAACTCGCGAAGTTTGCCGGCGTTACCGCTCGCAAGAACCAGCTTGGCGTCTGCAACAGCGTTCAACGGCATCCTCTTCGCAGATACGCGGTTCAGACCGGCAGCGCCGGGTGATTCGCCCCGAGGGCGCTTCGCTGAGCCGACACGAGTTCGCCGATTCCCTGGGCGGCGAGCGCAATCAGGGTGTCAAGTTCAAGCCTCGAAAAGGGCTCGCCCTCGGCAGTACCCTGTACCTCGACGAAGCCGCCACGGCCCGTCATGACCACATTCAGATCGGTGTCGCAACCCGAATCCTCTCCATAGTCGAGGTCGAGCACAGGATGACCGCCAACGATTCCCACCGATACCGCCGCGACCTGGTCGCGAATCGGTGTTCGCACGATGGCTCCGGTTCGCAAGAGCGCAGCCACTGCATCACAAGCGGCTACGAATGCGCCGGTGATCGACGCGCAGCGCGTACCGCCATCGGCCTGCAGCACATCACAGTCGAGGGTGATGGTTCGCTCGCCAAGGAGCGTGAGGTCAAACACCGATCGCAGACTGCGGCCGATCAGGCGCTGAATCTCCTGCGTTCGCCCGCTTTGTTTCCCCCTTGCCGCTTCACGGTCGCTGCGGGTGTGGGTGGACCGCGGGAGCATTCCGTATTCTGCCGTGAGCCAGCCCTGCCCTGCCCCTTTCAGAAAGCCTGGGACCTTGGCTTCGATACTGGCCGTGCACAGCACTCGGGTATCGCCGCACTCGATCAGCACCGACCCTTCCGCGTGCCGCGTGAACCCACGCACAATCCGAACTTCGCGCAGCGCGCTGGCCGCGCGCCCTGATGTCCTGCCCGACATTGAACCCTCCGGTCAAGGGAACCCGATCATTCGATGGGCCGCAACGGCCCCTTCCGCGATCGAATTCCTTACAATCCTGCTGCAACCGAGGTTAACAGAACGGCCGACATCCTTGATTAAGAAGCCGGGCGACCCACGTCCCATCCAGAGCATGACCGGTTTTGCCACAGCCCTCCGCGAAGGCGAAGCGGGGTCGGTCAGTGTCGAGATCCGCAGCGTCAATGCCCGATTTCTCGATCTGTCGTTTCGCGCACCGGACGACCTTCGGGCAGCGGAAGCCGCGCTTCGCGAGCAAATCTCCGCTGCGGTCCAGCGTGGCAAGGTGGAGTGCCGGATCAGCTTTCGCAGCGCGACTGGGCGTGGCAGCGGGCAGATCATCCAAACCGATGCACTCGAGCGGCTGATCGCGCTCAGCGACGAGGTGCGGGCCCGGATCCCCGACGCAGCCGCCCCGACAGTCGCCGAGGTTCTGCGCTGGCCGGGCGTACTCGCTGAAGATGACGCCGCCCTCGCGCTCGCGGCGCTCGCAGTCGATGCCGGGCGCGAAGCGCTGGAGGCGTTCCTCGCTCACCGTGCCCGCGAAGGCGCCCGTCTCGTGGCGGTTATTGCCGAACGCGCCCAGGCAATCGCCCACATCGTGAAGCCGCTTCGCGAGCGGGGCCCGGAACTGCTCGCAGCTCACGAAAAGCGGTTATCCGAGCGTCTGCAGGCCGCGGTTGACTCGTTGGGCTCACGCGTGCCGGTTGAGGAAACCATGGCCCGTGTCAGGCAGGAACTCGCGCTCTACGGAATGCGTGCCGACGTGACCGAAGAACTTGACCGGCTGCTGGCCCACCTCGATGAGCTGCGCGACGCCTGCAGCGGGGCTGGCCCAGTCGGCAAGCGGCTCGATTTTCTGCTTCAGGAACTGAACCGAGAGGCCAACACCCTGGGTTCGAAAGCAGCAATCGTCGACCTCTCTCGCGCAGCAATCGACCTGAAGCTGCTCATCGAACAGATCCGTGAACAGGTACAAAACCTCGAATGAGCCGCACTGGGAATCCCGGCAGTCTGTTCGTGATCGTTGCTCCCTCGGGCGCCGGTAAAACCTCTTTGGTGCGCGGGTTGCTGCAGAACGAACCCGATGTCCGGTTATCGGTGTCGTTCACCACGCGGCAGCCCCGTCCCGGCGAGCGCGACGGGATCGACTACCGCTTTATCGGCGTAGAGGAGTTCGAGCGCCGCTGCAGCGAGGGCGAATTCCTCGAGTGGGCCCGCGTGCACGACAACCTCTACGGCACCTCGCGGGCCTGGATCGAGGCGCAAATGGCCAAGGGCCAGGACATCATCCTGGAGATTGACTGCCAGGGCGCCGAGCAGGTGAAGCGGCTGTACCCGGATGCAGTCGGTATCTTTATTGCGCCGCCATCGATCGAGGAACTGGCGCGGCGGCTGCGCGCCCGCGCCCAGGATGCGGAGAGCGTGATCCAGCGCAGGATAGCTGCTGCGCAGGCCGAGCTCGCGCAGGCCGAGAGATTCGAATATGTTATTATCAATCAAGACTTTGGCATCGCTCTCGAGCAGCTTCGCGCCGTGGTCCGCGCGGCTCGGTTGCGGTATTCGCGCCAGCTTGCGCGCAACCCCGTGGTGTTTTCTCAGTTGCGTCTGGCTCGCTGAATCGCCCCACCCCTCCACTACTAATGGTCCACCATGGCACGCATCACCGTTGAAGACTGCCTGAAGCAAATCCCGAATCGGTTCGAGCTCACCCTGGCGGCCACTTACCGCGCGCGCATGCTGGCGCCGGGTCATGCGCCAAAGCTTGAATCCCGGGACAAACCCACGGTCACCGCTCTGCGCGAAATCGCGGCCGGCAAAGTCGGCCAGGAAATGCTGCGCCGGGTTCCCACCTGAGCCAGAGCGAGTCGCTCCCCATGGCCGAGCGACTCGCCAGCGTTGCGACGGGGTCCAGGCCCCCCCTGCCCGATTCATTTTCCGGAAATCGCTTGCCCGCTGGTGGCGGGTTCGCCGCACCGGCCGACGAGCGCAAAATCGTTTCGCTTGCCACGCTCATGCAGCGGGCGGGCGAGTACCTCGGCGAAGACGACCTGCGCCGCATTCGTGAAGCCTATCGCTTTGGCGATCAGGCGCATCTCGGTCAGTTCCGGTCAAGCGGCGAGCCCTACATCTCGCATCCGATCGCGGTGGCAGAAATCCTGTCCGGCTGGCGGCTGGATGCCGATTCGCTCATGGCGGCCCTCCTCCATGACGTGATCGAAGACACCACGGTTGCCAAGCAGATCCTGGCCGAACGATTCGGTTCCGCGGTCGCTGACATCGTGGATGGCGTGTCCAAACTCGACCGGGTCGAATTCGCCTCCAAGGAACACCAGCAGGCAGAGAGCTTCCGGAAAATGCTCCTTGCCATGGCCCGCGACGTGCGGGTCATTCTGATCAAGCTCGCCGATCGGCTGCACAACATGCAGACCCTTGAGGCACTGCCCGCTCCTCGGCAGCGGCGTATCGCACAGGAAACCCTGGACATCTACGCACCCATCGCGCATCGACTGGGGCTCAACAGCCTCTATCGCGACCTGCAGGACCTCGCTTTCCGGTCGACCCATCCGTTTCGTTACCGCACGCTGAAAAGAGCCGTGCAGGCGGCGCGCGGCAACCGCCGCGAGGTGCTGGGGCGCATTCTCGAGGCTGCAAACAAGGCACTGCCCGAGGCAGGTGTCCAGGGCGCCCAGGTGCAGGGGCGCGAGAAATCCATTTACGCCATTCACACCAAGATGCGCGAGAAGCACCTGTCGTTTGCGCAGGTGCTCGACATCTACGGCATGCGGGTCATCGTCGACACAGTGCCGCAGTGCTACCTGGCGCTAGGGGCGCTCCACACCACCTTCAAGCCGGTCCCAGGGCGTTTCAAAGACTACATCGCCATCCCCAAGATCAATGGCTACCAGTCGCTGCACACTACGCTGGTCGGACCGTTCGGCACACCGGTCGAGTTTCAGATCCGTACCCACGAGATGCAGCGCGTGGCGCAGTCGGGCGTTGCGGCGCACTGGCTCTACAAGGCACATCACGTCAGCTTCTCCGAGCTTCACACCCGCACCCATCAGTGGCTGCAGTCCCTCCTCGACATCCAGAGTCAAACCGGTGATTCGCTGGAATTCATCGAGCATGTCAAAGTCGATCTGTTCCCCGATGCGGTGTATGTGTTCACGCCCAGGGGCGAGATTCGGGCCATGCCACGCGGGGCGACCGTGCTCGACTATGCCTATTCCATTCACACAGATATCGGCGATCGCGCGGTGGGCTGTCGGGTCAACGAAGAGTTGGTGCCGCTACGAACCGAACTGGTCAACGGCGACGTGGTCGAGGTGCTCACCGATCCCACCTCGCGTCCCGATCCGAGTTGGCTTGCGTTCGTGCGCACGGGCAAGGCACGCGCCAGCATCCGGCACAGTCTTCGCACACTCAGTTATCGGGAATCCGCAACGCTGGGGCGGCGGCTCCTCGAGCAATCACTCGCAGCGCTTCGAATCGCGCTGGGTTCACTCGAAACCACGGTGCTCGACCGCGCAATCCGCGACTCCGGCGTTCGCACTATCGAGGAGTTGTACGCAGACATTGGTCTCGGGAAGCGGCTGGCGCCTGTTGTGGCGCGCAGCATCGCGCTGCAAACGGCGGCCACGCCTGCAGCGCTCATGCTGCCACGTCCAGCACCCATGGTGATCACCGGTAACGAGGGCAGTGCAGTCAGCTATTCCACCTGCTGCTTCCCGCTACCCGGCGACTCTGTGGTCGGCCATCTTCGCGGCGGACATGGGCTGATACTGCATCGGGCCGACTGCAGCACAGCGCTGCGCCTGCGCGACCGAGATGCCGAGCGCTGGGTCGATGTTGATTGGTCCGAGCAGGTCAGCGGCGCCTTCCGCTCCGAACTGGAGATCAGCGTTCGCAACGACCGGGGGGTCCTGGGCCGGGTTGCCGCCGAAATCGCCGCGAGCGAGGCCAACATCGCGCATGTATCCATGGACGAGAGCGCAGAACGCGTTGCCTCGCTTCGCTTCATTCTGATGGTGCGCGACCGGGTCCATCTGGCCCGAGTGCTTCGTAACCTGCGGCGCCTGCCAGAAGTCTCGCGAATCAGCCGTCACCACTAGTCGGCGGTTGCCACCGTCTTGCGGCTAGCCGTAGCGCACCTCAATTACCTCGAGTTCATCCACCCCGCCAGGCACCTTGAGGCTCACCAGGTCGCCCTCGTTAGCTTTCAGAAGCGCCCGCCCCACTGGCGAGATCCAGCTGATTCGACCGGTGGCCGGCTCTACCTCGTCCACGCCAACGATGGTCACGGTCTCTTCGCGTTCGCCATTTCTCACAAAGCGCACCGTGGCACCGAAAAACGCCTGGGTGGTGCCGCGTCGAAGGTCCGGATCCACCACTTCGGCCAATTCCAGCCGTTTGGTGAGGAAACGGATCCGTCGGTCGATTTCGCGCAGTCTTTTCTTGCCGTAAAGGTAATCACCGTTTTCCGACCGGTCGCCGTTCGACGCAGCCCAGGAGACCACCCGTACGACCTCGGGCCGCTCTTCATCCAAAAGATGAAGCAGTTCGTGACGCAACCGTTGATGCCCGGCCGGCGTGATGTAGTTTTTGGAGCCTGCCGGGATGGCCTCGACGCCAGGCGGGTCGGCGTCGTCATCGACCGCGTCAGCATCATCACGAACAAAAGCTTTACTCAAGGCCGCACCAACTCTCAGGTGCCCGCCACCGACATGGCGTCGATCAGCACCGAGCCAGAGCGTTTGGTGCCTCGCGTGAGTTCATCGGATCCAACCGCGGCGATACCCGCAAACATCGCGCGCAGATTGCCGGCAATAGTGATTTCTTCGACCGGATAGGCGATTTTTCCGCCTTCGACCCAGTAGCCGCCCGCACCACGCGAATAATCACCCGTCACATAGTTGACCCCGTGCCCCATGAGATCGGTCACAAACAGGCCGGTGCCAAGTTTGGCAAGCATCGCCTCGAGCGAATCGCTCCGACGCGTCCGGCGACTGGTGAGCCGCAGGTTATGTGACCCGCCCGCGTTGCCAGTGGTCTTCATGCCCAGCTTGCGCGCCGAATAGGTTGACAGGAAATAGCCCTTGAGAACGCCCGACTCGACCACGGCGCGGCGATGGGTGGCGCAGCCCTCGCTGTCGAAGGGGGCGCTGCCAGGCTCGCCGCGCTGGTGAGGGTCTTCAACGATATTGATATGCGGCGCAAAAAGCGTTGATCCCAGTGCGTCGACTAGAAAGCTCGACTTGCGGTACAACGCCCCGCCGCTGGCCGCCTGAACCAGATGGCCCAGCAGCCCGCAGGCAAGTGGCGCTTCAAACAGCACGGGCACCTTACGCGTGGAGAGCCTCCGCGCGCCCAGCCTTGCAAGCGCGCGCTCGGCGGCGTAGCGCCCAAGCGCGGCGGGGTCGGCAAGCTTGAGAGGATTGCAATGGGACGAATACCAGTCGTCGCGTTGCATCTTGCGGCCTGAGCCAGCGATGGGCGCGCATGAAATCGAATGTCGGCTGTAGGGGTATCCGCCAGAAAACCCGAGCGTGTTGGCCGAAACGAACTGACCGTGACTCACCGACACCGACGCGCCTTCGGAGTTGCGAATCAGACGGCTGGTATCGAAGGCTGCCGCCTCCGCCTCACAGGCGATCCGCACCGCCTCATCGACCGGAATGCCCCAGGGGTGGAACAGATTCAATTCCGGGTAGCGAAGCGCGAGGGTGTCGGGATCGGGCAGGCCAGCACAATCGTCTTCGGCAGTAAACCGCGCGATCTGCCAGGCCGCGTCGACGGTTTCATCGAGCGAGCGGGCGCTGAAATCCGATGAACTCGCGTGCCCGCGGCGTTTGCCGACAAACACGGTGACACCGATACCCTTGTCGCGGTGCTGTTCGATCGTTTCCACCCGGCCGCGCCGGACGTTGACCGAGAAGCCCGTGTTCTCGGAGACATCCACCGCGGCGTCGCTCGCGCCCAATTCGCGCGCGCGGCGCAGCATCGTCTCTGCCATCTCGCGAAGCCGCTGCTGATCGTGATCGAACATCATGGTCCCTTCTGAAGAGCGCGGTATCATAGCAACTGCCCCGGTCTGACTCAGCGCATAGCCGCGCCCACCTCATGCGACGCTCCTCAGCGACTGGCGAGACCCCCGTCTCCGACTCCTTTTCCGATCCGCCCAGCAAGTCGCAGCGCAAGCGCGACAGCCATGCGCTGCAAGTGCTTGGCGAGCGACTGGTCGAACTGTCCGACGAACGGCTTTTGCAACTGCCGGTCACCGAACGCATGATTGACGCTGTCCGGCTCGCCCGCGGCATTCGGGCGCGCGAGGGGCGTCGTCGGCAAATGCAGTTCATCGGCCGACTGATGCGCGAGGCAGACTCCGATTCAATCCACCAGGCACTGGAAGGCGATCGCCAACAGCACCGCACCGAAACCGCGCGAATGCATGCGGCCGAACAGTGGCGGGAGCGACTGCTGGGTGATCCATCGGCCGTCAACATCTGGCTGGAGCGATACCCGGACACCCGCGCTGCGCTGCCCACCCTGCTGGACAAGGCACGGGCTGAAGTGGCCACCGGTCAGCGTGGCCGCCGGTATCGCGAGCTGTTTCGGCTGGTACGCGCCACGCTCGAGGCCCCCGATCAATCCAACATCTCGGCTTCATCATGACTGCCCCCATTCGAATCGGACTCGTTTCCATCAGCGATCGGGCCTCGGCTGGCGTCTACCAGGACCAGGGCATTCCCTCGCTGGAGCAGTGGCTCGGACAGGCCCTGACTTCGCCCTGGGAAGCGGTGGTCCGACTGATCCCCGACGAACAACCCGTCATCGAGCAAACCCTGATCGAACTGATCGACCAGCAGGGCTGCGGTCTGGTCCTCACGACGGGTGGCACCGGACCAGCGGTGCGCGACGTCACGCCCGAGGCTACGCTCGCGATCGCCGACCGGGAGATGCCCGGTTTCGGCGAGCAGATGCGCCAGATCAGCCTCAGTTTCGTACCCACGGCGATCTTGTCGCGCCAGGTCGCGGTCATCCGTGGCAAGGCGCTGATCATCAATTTGCCAGGCCAACCCAAGTCGATCCGCGAAACCCTGGAAGGGCTTCGCAACCCTGACGGCACGCAGAAAGTACACGG
>CAMBZS010000102.1 GCA_945872335.1 Bordetella parapertussis
CCCTCTAGGCTGAACCCGTTCGATTCATGAGAGCATCGTATGAAACGCAGACAACTGATTCAGACCTTACCGCTGCTTGCGCTGCCCGGCGCGCTCACCGCCCAATCTGCGTGGCCCGATCGACCGGTTCGGCTGGTGGTGCCTTACCCGCCAGGCGCCTCAACCGATGCACTGGGGCGCATGGTCGCGCAAAAGGTGTCGGCTGCGATCGGGCAGCCGGTGGTGGTGGAGAATCGGGCTGGGGCAAGCGGCATCATAGGCACCGAGCATGTGGCCCGCGCCGCCCCCGACGGCTACACCTTCTTGCTCGGCACCGATTCCACGCATGCCTCGAGCACGCACATGACCGCGACGCCAAGCTATCACCCGATTCGCGACTTCACCCCGCTCACGCTTGCGGCGGCCAACCCGATCGTGCTGGTCACCCATCCCGGGGTGCCGGCGCGCACGCTCCCGGAACTGGTTGAATGGCTGCGCCGAAATCCGGACAAGGGTGGCTTCGGAAGCTCGGGCGCGGGGTCGCCCCATCACCTGTCAGGCGAATTGCTTCGTGAACGCTCGGGGGCCTCCTTTGTTCACGTTCCCTACAAGGGCGGCGCCCCCGCCATTGCCGACCTGATTGGTGGACAGATCTCCATGGTGTTTGCCAGCGCAATCACCATTCTTCCGCATGTTCAGTCTGGTCGCCTGCGCGCCATTGCTGTGACCAGCGCCTCGCGCTATCCGGGCTTGCCCGAAGTCGCGACCGTTGCAGAAACCTATGCCGGATTTGAGATGAGCTCGTGGCTCGCATTTTTCGCGCCGGCTAATCTGCCAACTCCCATACAGACGCGGTTGAGCAGCGAAATCCGTCGTGCAATTTCAGACCAAGAGAACCGGGACAAGCTCGCGGCGGGGGGACTCATTGTGGTCGCCAGCGACCCAGCTGAACTTGCTCGCGTGGTCGAGCGCGAATTTGCTGCTCGCGGACGCCTGATTCGCGAGGCTGGGCTGCGCGGTTCATGATGGCGCGAATCGACCACCGCCAGCGGTCTGTCACGTCTCATGGGTTCGTTGATTCAGCGCGGTTTGAGCAGTCGACTGCAATGACGCAGTTCGATTGACAGCCGCGTTCGCCAGCGATTTAATACGCGCTCTTTTTTTCCGCGTCGGCACACGGATTCTCTGCGGCCGGCGCTTTCTATCGTGTGACAAGGGGACCATAGTGAACAAGAACGAACTGATCGAGCACATCGCTAAACAAGCAGACATCTCCAAAGCGGCGGCTGGCCGCTCGCTCGATGCGCTGATCGGTGCGGTCCGCACCACGCTCAAGAAGGGCGGTACCGTGACCCTGGTGGGATTCGGCACGTTTGCAGTGGGCAAGCGCGCAGCGCGTACCGGGCGGAACCCGCGAACCGGCGCCGCAATCAAGATCAAGAAGGCCAATGTGCCGAAGTTTCGTCCCGGCAAGGCACTCAAAGACGCGATCAACTGAATCGGATCAAAACATGAGCGTGCATTGGGGCGCTACGGTTTGCGGTGCCTTTATCTTTTCCCTATAATCTCGGTTTTGCTCGACCGGGTGCTTAGCTCAGTTGGTAGAGCGGCGCCCTTACAAGGCGTAGGTCGGGAGTTCGAGCCTCTCAGCACCCACCAGGTCTTGAAGTTGTGTGGTTGATCAAAGTTGTCTGTCTGCAAGCCGAAGTGGTTCGCCGGGTCGATTTGCAAAGACGCTAAGCAGTACCAGGAGTGGTAGTTCAGTCGGTTAGAATACCGGCCTGTCACGCCGGGGGTCGCGGGTTCGAGTCCCGTCCACTCCGCCAAGTCCCGAGGGCGAACGAAAGTTCGCCCTCTTTTTTTGTCTTACATTCTTGTCGCCACCGGCGATCGGACGAAACCATGTTCGATTCGGTTCGCAAGCATCAGCGAATTTTGCTGTTCATCATCGTTGTCCTGATTTTCCCTGCGTTCGCTTTCTTTGGGATCCAGGGCTATGACCGGATGTTTTCCGATGGCGACAACCTGGCGCGTGTCGATGGGGACCCCGTTACGCGCTCTGAGTTCGAGCAGGCGCAACGCGAACAGTTCGACCGCATCCGGCAGATGTTTGGCGCTGCGGTTGACCCCCAGATGTTTGATACGCCGTCTGCACGTCGCGATATTCTCGAGGGGCTGATCGATCAGCGCGTTCTCGCCGTGCATGCGCGTGATCGCAAGATCGTGGTGAGCGATGAGCGAGTTCGCGAGGCGATTCTTGCCCTGCCTGGACTCACGCGGCCTGATGGCAGCTTCGATATTGAGCGTTACCGCGCTTATGTGAATGCGCGCGGCCGGAGCGAGCCCTATTTCGAATCGGAGTTGCGCCGCGACGTCGCCATGCGGGAAATCCCCGACGCGTTATCCCAGTCGGCAATCGTGCCGCTTGCGCTTCTCAACCGGCTCGCGAAGCTTTTGTCCGAGGTACGTGAAGTCGCCGAGCTTGCTTTCAAGCCCGAGGATTTCGCTGGGAAGGTGCAGCCCGATGACGCGCAGCTGCGCAAGTTTTACGATGATCAGCCGGCATCTTTTCAGATGCCCGAAACCGCCACGGTTCAGTATGTGGTGCTCGATGCCGACGCGCTGGCCTCACGCATCAGCATTGCCGAGGCGGATGTCGCTGCTTTCTACGAACAGAACCGTAAACGCTACAGCGTGCCTGAAGAGCGGCGGGCCCGGCATATCCTGCTGCGGATGACGCCGGATGCACCCAAGGCCGATCGCGACGCAGCCCTTGCGCGAGCGGCCGACCTGCTCGCTCGCCTGAAGAAAGGTGCAAAGTTTGAGGATCTCGCTCGCACGGAATCGCAGGATCCCGGCTCGGCGCGTCAGGGCGGCGACCTTGATTTTTTCACGCGTGAGATGATGACTTCGGCCTTCGCCGACGCCGCTTTTACCGCGGAAAAGGGCGTGTTGATCGGCCCGGTGGAAACCGAGTTTGGGTTGCATCTCATCGAAGTCACCGATATCCGTCCTTCAAGGGGGCGCAGCCTGGCCGAGGTTCGAGAGGAAATCCTCACTGAAGTCCGGCGCACGCAGGCTGCACGCAAGCTCGCCGAGGACGCTGATTCCTTCGGTAACGTTGTGTATGAACAGCCTGATACCCTCCAACCTGCCGCCGAGCGCTTTGGACTCAAACTCGAGCAGGCGGCTGGTGTGGGGCGGGGCGGTCTCGCGTCGTTACCGCGTGAGCATCCACTCAATCACCCGCGTCTGCTGGCAGCACTCTTCTCCCGGGATTCCATCGCTTCGCGCCGCAACACTGAAGCGGTCGATGCGGGCGCGGGCCGAATCATTGCTGCACGCGTCGTCGAACACCAGCCAGTGCGGCAAAAGCCCTTTGACGAGGTTCGTGACGACGTTCGGCTGGCCATCGTTCGCGACGAATCGAAGAAGCTTGCGGTGCGTGCGGGCGAAGAGCGGCTGAAAACTTTGCGCGAGGGCGCAGGGAGCGAGGGGTTCTCAGGCACACGCGAGTTGACCCGCACCACGCAAGGTCCCGTTCCCGCGCCCGCCATGGATGCAATTTTCAAAGCCGGGGTGGCGAAGCTGCCATCGCTGGTCGGCGTCGATCTGGGTGAGCAGGGTTACGCGATTTATGAGATCCGCAAGGTGACCGAGGCGAGCGCGGAGGCGGTCGAAAAGCGCGCCGCCGAGCTTCGTGCGCAGCTCGAACAGCTGATTGCTCAGCAGGATGTGGCGGATTTTCTCGAGGCGCGCAAAGCGCGGTCCGACATTACTCGCACCCTGTCACGACTGGGTGGTAACGCCAGTCAGCAGTGAGGTCGCCAATTCGTCGAGCGCGGCGGGTTGGGTAGGGTCCAGGCTGAACACCTCGGCCTCGTGCAGGCGGGTGAAGTTCCGGTTCATTGAACGGTCATAGGTGGGATCGTAGTGCTCGCCCAGCAGGCGCTGCACCAATTCGTCGAAGCGACCGGCTGTGAGCAGCGTGCGCCACGCTTGGATAGTGTCGCGCCCATGTACCTCGATGAGCCGATTCAATTGCGCGTCGAGTGTGTCGGGTTGTTCGATGAAATGCCGGTACTGGCTGATCAGCAATTGGCTGCGGCGGTCGCGGTCTGCTTCCAGCACCACGCACGGAGCCTGTCGAATGGCTAGCGTCAGCGATTCAGACAAGTGGCAGGTGCCGATCCGGCGGCTTTCCGACTCCACGAATACCGGCTGATCCGGGGCAAATGCTGACAGTCGTTCCCAGATCAGGGTTTCGAAGTGCCGCTGGCCAGGCTGTGGTTCGCCAGGCATGCGCCCGAGCACCGAGCCTCGATGGCGCGCGATCGCCTCCAGATCGAGTACCTGCGCGCCCCGGGCAGCGAGTGCATCAAGCAGCAGGCTTTTGCCACAGCCGGTTCGCCCGGCGATGACCCTGAATTGAAGCGTGGCCGGAAGCTTCTCGAGATCGTCGATCACGCGATGACGGAACGCCTTGTAGCCACCCTCAAGCAGACTCACACGCCAACCGATGCGGGACAGGACGGTGGCCAGTGCGCCGGAGCGGTTGCCGCCTCGCCAGCAGTAGATCAGGGGACGCCACTCGCGGGGCCGCTCCGCGAATCGGGTCTCAAGGAGTTGGGCAATGTTGCGGGCAACCAGGGCGGCGCCGACGCGCTTTGCAACAAAACCTGATTCATTGCGATAGAGGGTGCCGACCTCTGCGCGTTCGGCATCAGTGAGTACCGGCGCGCTGATGGCGCGCGGCAGTCGGTCCAGCGAGTATTCGCCTGGGCTGCGCGCGTCGAGGATGTCGTGAAACTCGTGCATCCGGGACAGCGCCTCGTCTACCGTAAGGACGTCAGGCGCTTTCATCGTGCAAACCCCTTACAATGAATCGCATGAAAGTCTTTGATCTCTGTTGCGAGGCCGACCACCGCTTTGAAGGCTGGTTCGCGTCGGAAGCTGAATACGAGCGGCAGATCGCCGCGTCGCTGGTGGAGTGCCCCTTCTGCGGCAGCCGTTCGCTTCGCAAGATGCTCTCTGCGCCACGCCTGAATCTGTCCCACGGCCAGGCTGAGCGCACGCCGGCCGATCCGGCGGCGCATCCATCGCAAATGGCTCGCGAGCAGATCCAGGCAATGTGGATGCAGATGGCGCGCCGAATTATCGAGACCACTGAAGACGTCGGCCCGCGGTTCGCCGAAGAGGCGCGAAAGATTCATTACCGCGAAGCCGAAGAGCGCGCCATTCGGGGAACCGCCAGTGCAGACGAAACCGCCGCACTCGCCGACGAAGGCATCGAAGTGCTTGCGTTGCCGCTGCCCGCCGCGCTGAAGGGGCCAGTTCAGTAACGGGCGCCGGCGCGGGGAGGGCGTTGCTTTTTCTCGAGGCAATCCGATGTTCGCTTGGATAGGCGTCATGAGCCTCGCGTAACCGGAATCGCAACCCGCTCGGCGTCTCCCGGAATGGGCGAGTGTCGCGCGATTTCGAGTTTGGCAATGGCAGCGCGGTGTACTTCGTCTGGGCCATCGGCAAACCGCAGCGTGCGCGAATGCGCCCACATGGCGGCAAGCGGAAAATCGTCGCTCACCCCGCCGCCGCCATGGGCCTGAATGGCCCAATCGAGCACCGTGCCCGCAACATTGGGCGCAATCACCTTGATCATGGCGATTTCGCGACGGGCCACCTTGTTGCCAACGGTGTCCATCATGTGCGCGGCCTGCAGGGTCATGAGGCGCGCCTGGTCGATCATGCAGCGTGACTCGGCGATTCGCTCGTGCCAGACCGAGTGCTCGGAGATGCGCTTGCCGAAGGCGACGCGGGACATCAGCCGCTTGCACATGAGTTCGAGACCGCGCTCCGCGACGCCGATCTGTCTCATGCAATGATGGATGCGACCCGGACCCAGACGGCCCTGCGCGATTTCAAAGCCGCGCCCCTCGCCGAGTAGCACGTTGTCAATGGGAACCCGGACATCTTTGAACACGACTTCAGCGTGCCCATGAGGGGCGTCATCATAGCCATAGACGGTGAGCGGGCGAACGATGGTCATGCCCGGGGTGTCGGCGGGAATGATGATCATGGACTGCTGTTGATGCCGCGGCGCGGAAGGGTCGGTTTTCCCCATGAAAATGAAAACCCGGCAGCGCGGATCCGGTGCACCGGACGTCCACCATTTTCGTCCGTTGATGCGGTAATGATCCTCCTCACGAACGATGGTGGACTCAATGTTGGTGGCATCTGATGACGCGACGCCCGGCTCGGTCATCGCAAACGCCGATCGGATCTCGCCTCGCAGCAGTGGGTCCAGCCACTGACGCTTGAGCGACTCGCTCGCGTAACGCTCGAAGGTCTCCATGTTGCCTGTGTCAGGCGCCGAGCAGTTGAAGACCTCGGGCGCCCAGTGAACGCGGCCCATGATTTCGCATAGGGGCGCGTAATCAAGGTTGGACAGGCCTTCGGGCACACGCGCCGAGCGTGGCAGAAACAGGTTCCAGAGGCCGGCGTCGCGGGCTGCTGGCTTGAGCTCGTCAATCAGCCGGGTGGGGACCCAGACGTTGCCCGCGCGGCGGTTCGCTGCGACCTCTTCCTCGAACCGGTGTTCGTTCGGGTAAATGTGCTGATCCATGAAGGCCTTGAGGCGGGCCTGCAGATCAAGGCTGCGCGGGGAAAACTGGAATGACATGAGGGCTCCGATATCGGTGCGTGACAAACGGCTGATGGGATCCGACGAGTTGGCAGGGTTATCGTACGCCGCGCGCGATCTGCCAGCCCATTTCGGCAAGCGGCTTGACGCGCTCGATGGTGGCGGGTGACTGGGTATTCGACGCGGTGCCGTCGACCACCCGCTTGACAATGCCTTGCAGGATGGCAGCCAGCCTGAACATGTTGTAGGCGAGGTAGAAATCCCAGTGCTGGAGGACAGATGCCGGGTCGCGTCCGGTGCGCTGGCAATAGCGCGCGATGTAGTCTTTCTCGGACGGAATGCCCAACGCGGCGAGATTGAGCCCACCAATGCCTCGAAAGGTGCCGGGCGGAATGCGCCACGACATGCAGTGATAGGAAAAATCGGCCAGAGGATGCCCCAGTGTTGAGAGTTCCCAATCGAGAACCGCTCTTGCGCGGGTTGAATCAGCCTCGAAGATCAGGTTGTCCATGCGGTAATCACCATGCACGATGGCGATCTCATCGGACGCGGGGATATGGGCGGGCAGCCAATCGATCAGCCGGTGCATCGACTCGATATGCTCGGTTTCCGATGCCTGGTACTGCTTGCTCCAACGAGCAATCTGCCGCGAAAAATAGTTGCCGGGGCGGCCATAGTCGGCCAGACCGATAGACGCCGGGTCAATGGAATGGAGCGCTGCCATGACCCGGTTCATTTCGTCGTAGAGCGCGGCACGATCAGCGGTCGAGAAACCGGGGAGTGATTGGTCCCACAGCACGCGGCCCTGCACATGCTCCATCACGTAGAACGCGCGACCGATCACGGATTCATCTTCGCAGAGGCAAAACACCCTCGCGACCGGTACTTCGGTGCCTGCAAGAGCGGAGAGCACGCGGAACTCGCGCTCAATGGCATGCGCGGAAGGCAGGAGCCTGGCCACCGGGCCCGGCTTGGCGCGCATCACCCAGGTGTCCGTGGGCGATGACAGCAGGTAGGTGGGGTTGGACTGCCCGCCCTTGAAGATCTGCGCGCGGAGTTCGCCCGAAAAGCCTGGCAGGTGGCCGCGTAGCCACTGCCCTAGTCGCTGCGTGTCGATCTGATGGCGCTCGGGTACCGGCATGGTGCCGTCGAATTCGGGCGTCTCGGATCCACTCGCGTGAGCGTCCGGAGTGGAGCGGTCGGTAGCGTTGGTCATGGATCAATCTGGGTGAAGAAGCGAAAGACCGAGTTTGGCGCGGCGACGCAGCCACATGCTGGGCCGGTAGCGCGGATCAGCGGTGATCTGGTGAATCTCGTCAAGCAGATGCGTGAGACGCATCGCGCCGAGCTTGTCGCCCAGGGCAAGTGGTCCGGCGGGATAGCCAAGGCCCAACCGGACCGCAGTGTCGATATCGGCGGGCGAAGCAATGCGTTGCTGGGCAATTTCACAGCCAATCGCAACAATCATCGCGAGAATTCGCGGCGCGACAAAACCCGCGCTATCGCGAATGACCGAAACGCGAACACCATCAGCGGCAAACAGCGCGTGCGCTGCATTGCGGTAGTCAGGGCGGGTGGCTGGCGTGGTCATGAGGGTTCTGCGCTGACACGCGCCCCTTGCGACAGCAAAAAACGTATCGATTGCGACGGCACGCTCGGCTGGCCAGTCGAGACAGGCGTGCGTGGCGTCATGGCCAAGCGGCGCGAGGAGAATCAGTGACTCGGTACCTGGCTCAGCGCCTGTGTCGACCCGTCCGCCTAAATCGGTCACTAGCGCGCACAGCGCACCGTGGTGCGCGCCCGGGGCGATCCAGACCGGCGGTAGCGACTCCGCCGCGGGCACCGCGGGCTCTGGCGGGTTCTGCTGCTTCCCGTCAACGTGGAGATACCAACCTTCGCCCCGCTTGCGGCCATGGAGGCCGGCGACAGTTCGCTGAGCCGAGATGACTGACGGGCGAAATCGGGGCTCATCGAAATACTGGCGGTAGATGGACTCCATGACCGGATGCGACACGTCAAGTCCGGTGAGATCCATGAGTTCGAACGGACCGAGCTTGAAGCCACTGCCATCGATGTTCACCTGCTCGCGCATGATGCGGTCGATGGTGGCGGTGTCGGCCACGCCTTCGCCCAGCAACCGCAGGGCCTCGGTGCCGAAGCCGCGGCCGGCGTGATTGACGATGAACCCTGGGGTGTCCTGCGCACGCACTGCCTGGTGCCCGGCGAGTTCTGCCAGCGTGCAGAGCTTGTCGAGAATGCCGGGTTCGGTTCGCGGGCCACCAATGACCTCAACAATGCGCATCAGCGGCACAGGGTTGAAAAAGTGGTAACCCGCCACCCGCGCCGGGTGACGGCTGCTCGCAGCAATGACGGTGATTGAAAGCGAAGACGTATTGCTTGCGATGACCGCACTTGGGGCGAGCACTTCGTCGAGGCTGGCGAGGAGTTCGCGCTTCGCGTCGAGCCGTTCGACGATCGCCTCGATGACCAGGTCGCAGTCGGCGAGGTCGGGCAGTGCCCGCGCGGGCAAGATCCGCTGGTTGGCGGCCTGCGCCTGTTCTGCTGTCAGCCGCCCTTTGTCCTGGAGCAGGTTGAACACCCCAGTAAGCGACTGGACTGCGGCTGCCAAAGCCGGCCCATGGCTATCGAACAGTCGCACGGGAATGCCGGCCTGCGCGAAGATCTGCGCAATGCCGCGCCCCATGACGCCGCTACCGACGACCCCGATTCGTTGGAATGGTGTTGGTTTCATGAGGCGATTGTAACCGGCGGGCACGCTACACTCTGCGCCGGGGTCCGCCTGAGCAGCCATGTTGCCGACCCCTTTCTTTCACGCGGGAGACATGATGATGATCAGACTGCACGGATTTGCGGTAAGCAACTATTACAACAAGGTGAAGGTCGCCCTCCTCGAGAAAGGTCTTCCATTCGAGGAGGTCTACAACCGGGCGAGCAAGGATGCAGCGACGCTTGCGCTCAGTCCGCTTGGAAAGATCCCTTTTATCGAGACCGAGCAGGGTCCGCTCTCGGAGTCTCAGGTGATCATCGAATACCTTGAAGATCTTCAACCCGAGCCCGCGCTATTGCCGTCCGATCCCTGGCAGCGGGCCAAAATTCGAGAGCTCGTGGCCTACCTGGAAACCCATGTAGAACTCACCGCTCGGCGTCTGTACGGCAAGGCGTTCTTTGGCGGCACCGCCACCGATGAGCTCATCGAGCAAACCCGCGCCGACCTCGTGAAGGTGATCGACGCCTTCGGAAAGCTCGCGCGATTCGGCCCCTACCTGGCAGGCGACCGGTTCAGCTACGCCGACTGTGCCGGGCTGGTGCACCTGCCCCTGGTGTCGCTTGCGAGCAAAACGATTTATGGCGAAGACCTGATGGCCGCATTTCCTGTGCGTGATTACCTCAAGCTGCTCGGGGAGCGCGCCTCGGTCCAGCGGGTCAATGCCGATCGCAAGGCTGCGCTTGCGCCCAAGAGCTAGGCTGCGTCAAACGCCGACACCTGCTCGTCGCGCCGGGTTTGAAGTTCCAGCCAGCGGGTTTCGGCTTCGTCTTTCTCGCGCGCGAGCGCAGCGCGCTGGCGGTTCAGTCCGGCGACCTTTCCGCCGTCCGAACCGGGCCCGTACAGCGTTGGATCCTGGAGGGCAGCGTCTGCATGACCCAACTCGGATTCGAGCGTCCGGAGCCGGGTCTCGATCGCCCGAATGTCGGCATCGATGGCTCGCGTGAGCGTCGCGAGCGCAGTCCTTCTCTCCGCGGCGCGCCTGCGCTCGGTTCGACGGTCCACTGCCGCTGCCGAATCGGGAGGGGAAGCAGCTGCAAGGCGCTCCGTGCTGTCGCCGCTCGACAGCGGGCCCGCTGCGGTGGCGGCATCGCCGCGGCGCTGTGCGATCCAGGCGTCGTAGTCGTCCAGATCGCCGTCATAATCGGTGAGGGTGCCATCGGCCACAATGACGAATCGGTCCACGCTCGCTCTCAGCAGGTAGCGGTCATGCGATACCAGGAGGAGCGCGCCGTCAAACCTGGCAAGTGCGCCAGCGAGCGAGTCGCGCGTCTGCGCATCGAGATGGTTGGTGGGCTCATCAAGGACCAGCAATTGAGGTCGCTGCCAGGCGAGCAGCGCAAACAGGAGGCGGGCCTTTTCGCCACCCGACATCGGCCCGACAGGGCGGGTTGCGTCGTCGCCGCGGAAGCCGAAACGTCCCATGAAGTCACGCAAGGCCTGTTCGCGCTGATCGGGCGCGAGACGCTGCAAGTGGCGCAGGGCGGACTCGTCGTCCCGGAGCGCGTCAACCCCCTGCTGGGCGAAATAACCGACCCGCAGCCCGCGCGCGATCGTGATCTCGCCAGATACCGGAGGGAGTTCCCCCACCAGCGTCCGGATGAGCGTGGTTTTGCCCGCGCCGTTCCTGCCCAGAACGCCGATTCGTGCGCCCCGTTCAATCTGCAGCTGGCGTACCTGCACAACAGGGCTCTGATGATAGCCAGCGCCGAGACGCTCGACCAACACCAGATGCTCCGGGCAGTCTTCGGCCGAGGCGAGCTCGATATCGACACCGTTTAGCGCCCGCACCACTTCCACCTCGGCCATGCGTTCCAGTGCCTTGATGCGGCTTTGCACTTGACG
Organism: Bordetella parapertussis; assembly: GCA_945872335.1. Classification (GTDB taxonomy): domain Bacteria; phylum Pseudomonadota; class Gammaproteobacteria; order Burkholderiales; family Burkholderiaceae_E; genus SYIM01. Next base: position 11,247 of record CAMBZS010000102.1, read on the forward strand.
CGCACGGGTTGCCTGCGCACGGAAACGGCGGATAAATGACTCGAGATGGGCAGCACGCGCTGCAGAGGATTCGCGCTCTCGCGCAGCCTGTGCGGCGCGGGCTGCGCGCTGCCGTTCGAAATCGCTGTACCCCCCTGCGAAGCGCATCAGTCGGCCTTCGTCGATGTGAAGGCAGCACTTCACCACGCGATCGAGGAAGTCACGATCGTGCGACACGATCACCATGGTGCACGCAGACCGCACCAGCCAGCGCTCAAGCCACAGCACAGCGTCGAGGTCGAGGTGATTGGTGGGTTCGTCAAGGAGTAGCAGGTCGGCTGGTGCAAACAGCGCGCGCGCCAGATTGAGTCGCATGCGCCATCCGCCCGATAGTGAATCAACTGGCGCCTCACAAGCCTCGGCACTGAAGCCAAGCCCGTACAGAAGCGCACGGGCCCGCGATGCCGCGTCTGCGCCGCCCGCCTCGTGCCAGGCAGCGTGCGCCTGCGCAATGGCAAGTCCAGCCGCGTGATCGGAATCGGGTGACGTCTCAGAGAACTCGGATTCAGCCCGTAGAAGGGCCTGTTGCGCCTCGAGCAGTGCCGCGTCTGCTGCAAGCAGATGCTGCCAGGCCGGAAGCGGGCTCGATGGCAGCGCCTGTTCGAGTCGGATCACGCGCTCGAATGGCTGCTCAATACTGCCTGCGTCGGGCGATACCTCGCCGGTGAGGGCCGACAGCAGTGAGGTTTTGCCCGAGCCGTTCAGGCCGATCAGTGCGACCCGCTCGCCCGGCGCGATGGTGGCCTCCGCACCGCGCAGCAGATCACGCCCACCCCGCGAGAGCGTGAGTTGTCGGAGTCGAATCACGCGTCGGACCGACGACCAGGTTGATGGGCTGCGGTCACTGCACGGGTGCGGCGGGTGGTTCTGCCCGGGGCACTGAGCGCGCGCAAGGCCTGCGCATCAATCGCCACCACCATCTGTTCGCCCGCTTCGACCGGCAGGTAGGCGAATTCGAGCCTCGGAAACGCGTGCTCAAAGTGCGCAGCCTCGTGGCCAATTTCGAGCACCAGCAGACCATTTTCAGTGAGGTGCTGCGCGGCCTCGCTCAGTATCCGGGCAACCAGCTGCATGCCGTCTGGGCCTCCCGCGAGTGCGATGCGCGGCTCGGCTCGAAATTCCTGTGGCAGCAGCGCCATGGACGCATCACAGACATAGGGCGGGTTGCACACCATCAGATCGAACGGTTCGCCCGTGTGCGGGGCAAGCAGATCGCCCTGCAGCAATTCGATTCGCGTGGACAGCCCATGCAGACTGACGTTTTCAGCGGCCAGTGCAAGCGCGGGTTCGCTCAAATCGCTTGCGCAAATCTGCGCATCGGGAAACCGCAGAGCGCACAGCACGGCGAGGCTTCCTCCCCCGGTACAAAGATCGAGGATGCGCCGTGGCCAGTCTTCGGGTCGCTGGAATGCTTCCAGATATGCCGCGAGGCTGCTGTCCAGCGCTTCGGCAATCAGTGAGCGCGGGACCAGTGCGCGCGCGTCGCTGCGAAAGCACACGCCGCGAAGCCAGGTCTCGCCCGTGAGGTAGGCGGCCGGCACCCGCTCCGTACAGCGCCGTTCAATGAGGGTGATGAGCGCCTCTCGTTCGCTGCGCGCAAGGCGCGCGTCAAGCCAGCGATCGAGGTCGTCGGGGGGCAGGTGCAGCGACCAGAGCGCCACGGCAACCGCCTCATCAAACAGCGAGGCTGTCCCGTGCCCGGTGCCGATCTGGGCAACCGCGAACCGTGAGACCGCCCAGCGCAGGCAGTCACGAAGGGTACGGAGTTCCTGCGCGGCATCGCCCGCCGATGCCACGCGCCCGGCCCGCCGATCAGGCTTCACGAGCGGGGTTCGCCGTCTTGCGGCCCAAAGAACGCCCGATAGAGCGGCTCCGAAAATCCGACCAGCGTTTTCTGACCTTGCTGAAGCACGGGGCGCTTGACCAGGGTGGGCTCGGACAGCATCAGTTCTGCGGCGCTCAGTTGGTCGGTGACGGCCAACCGCTTCGATTCCGGCAGTCGTCGCCAGGTGGTGCCCCGGCGGTTGAGCAGCGAGTCCCAGGGAACGTGACGAAGCCAGTTTGCGAGGAGTTCGGCCTGCAAGCCATCCGCCCTGAAATCATGGAATCGGTACTGATAGCCTGCAGACTGCAGCCAGGCCCGCGCTTTGCGGACCTGATCGCAATTGGGGATGCCGAACACCGTAATGAGAGCGGGGGTGTCGATGAGCGGCGCGCCGGCAGGCTTTGACACGGAGTCAGTCTCCGCGCAGGAGATCGTTGATGGCGGTTTTGGCGCGCGTCTGCGCGTCGACGCGTTTGACGATCACTGCGCAGTAGAGGCTCACACGCCCGTCGCCCGAAGGCATGCTGCCCGGCACGACCACCGACCCGGACGGCACCCGACCGTAGAGAATCTCCCCGCTCTGGCGATCTACGATGCGGGTGCTTGCGCCGATGAACACACCCATCGAGATGACGGAGTTGGCTTCGACAACGACGCCCTCGACGATTTCCGAACGTGCACCGATGAAGCAATTGTCTT
>CAMBZS010000103.1 GCA_945872335.1 Bordetella parapertussis
TGCCGATCTGATTCTGCTCCAGGAAGTGCAGGGCCAGCATGAGCGGCACGCAAGGCGCTTTGAACACTGGCCCAGGGAGCCGCAGGATGTCTTTCTTGCGCAGGCGCCTGGCCTTCGACACACCTTCGAGAGTGCTTATCGCGCGAACGCCCACTACCTGCACGGCCACCATGGCAACGCGTTGCTGTCGCGGTTTCCGATCGTGCATCGAGACCATCGCGATTTCTCCGACCATGCATTGGAAAAGCGGGGCGTGCTGCATTGTGTGGTCGAGGTGGGCGGCGATCCCGTGCATTGCTTCGTGGTGCATTTCGGGCTGCTGGCGCGTAGCCGTGAGCGGCAGCTCGATGCGTTGATCGACTGGATCCAGCGCTCGGTACCCGCTGGGGCGCCCCTCATCATCGGCGGTGATTTCAACGACTGGCGCGGCCAGCTCTCGCGTCGGCTGTGCGACGAGATCGATGTGATCGAAGCCTTCGATTCGCTTCGACCCGGCATGGTTCGCACGCAGCGTGCGGTGTGGTTCATGCGTGACCGGTTGGCCGACATGGGCATGGATATGGCGCCCGAGTCGTTGCGATTGCCGCGGCGCGTTCGGTCGGCGCGTACGTTTCCGGCGCTCGTACCCTGGCTGAGGATGGATCGCATCTATCTGCGTGGGTTCGCCGTGCGCGATGCCAGGGTGCCGCGGGGGCCAGGCTGGGCCCGGCTGTCCGATCACAGCCCGGTGATCGCCGACCTGGAGCGCGGCCACGGGTGAGCCGCGTTCGCACGATATCGCCGGCGTGGCGGCAACTGCTTGGGCGGCGACAGCGGCCGCGTTGTCGCCCCGGGCACGCGGTTCAGCTGCTGCAGTCGGGCGCGGAGTTTTTCCCGGCGCTTGAAGCGGCCATCCACTCGGCGCGCGAGTCGGTCTGGATCGAAACCTACATTTTTCACGATGATGCGAGTGGACGCCGGATTGCGCGGGCGCTGGGTCGCGCGGTCGCGCGTGGCGTGGCCGTGCGCCTCGTGGTGGATGGGTTTGGCACGGGTATGCCGGCCGGTGAGGTCGGGCAGGTCCTTGCCGCCGAGCGGGTTGAGCTGCGCATTTTCCGGCCACTGCGGCGCTGGCGTCTGGAGCGGCAGGCGCTTCGGCGCCTGCACCGCAAGCTCGCGCTGATCGATTCGGCCGTGCTGTTCGTGGGCGGTATCAATCTGATCGATGATCACGAGGATCCAGTCCGGGGTCGGCTCGAGGCGCCTCGGTTGGACTTTGCGCTCCGGGTTCGCGGGCCATTGGTCGAGGAGGCGGTGAGCGCCATGGCACAGGTCTGGCGACGCGCACAACCGGTGCGCTGGCCTGCGCTGCCTCAGGGTAGCCCGGAGATGCCTCGGGCGGCACCTGCTGACGAGGGCGGGCCTGTCGGCGCGGCGCAGGCGTCGGCCGCCGCGGCCCTGGGCCTGGAGCTTGAAGCCTTATCTGCTGCGGCAGCTTCGCGCTCGGCCTCCAAAGCCGACCCGGGAGCCTTGGCCGAACCGGCGCTCACCACCGCGACCCGGGAAGTTCGCGCGGCGTTTGCCGAGCGCGACAATTTTCGCCATCGCCGCACGATCGAACGCGCCTATCTGCGCGCGATCGGTCAGGCCCGCACCGAGGTGCTGATCGCCTGCGCCTATTTTTTTCCAGGCGCGAAATTTCGCCGAGCCCTGGCTGAAGCGGCGGCGCGCGGGGTGCGTGTGCGCCTGCTGCTGCAGGGGCGAATCGAGTATCGACTGCCCCATTTCGGTACGCTCGCGCTCCATGAGGAGTTGCTGCGCGCCGGGGTTGAAATCATCGAGTATCAACCAGGGTTTCTGCATGCCAAGCTTGCGCTCGCCGATCAATGGTTCACCCTGGGCTCATCGAATATCGATCCGTTCTCGCTGTTGCTTGCACGCGAGGCCAATGTCATCGTGCAAGACGATGCGATGGCAGCCGTGTTGCGCGCCCGGATCGAGCAGGCCATTACCGAGGGTGGGCGGCCGGTGCGTTGGTCGCATATCGTGGCGCGCCCCTGGTGGGTCAGGGCGGCGGCGCTAGGCGCTGCATTCGTGCTGCGACTTGGCGTTGCGCTATCCGGTCGTGGGCTTCGTTACTGACCAGGGCGTATCGGTGCTGCGCGGGCGGGGTCTGACCGTGAATCGGAGACGCTGATGTCGCGCGATCTGGTGGTGCTTCGGCCCGAAGGCCTGTACTGCGAGGCCGGTGGCTTTTTCATCGATCCCTGGCGACCCGTGGACCGGGCGGTGATCACGCATGCCCACGCCGATCATGCGCGGACCGGCCACCGGCGGTATCTCGCTGCCGGCGAGGCGCGCGAGGTGATGCATGCGCGCCTCGGCAGAGTCTCGCTTCAGACCCTCCAGTGGGGGGAGTCGATCACACAGGGGGATGTGCGGGTCTCGCTTTTCCCGGCGGGCCATATCCTGGGATCGGCGCAGGTCCGGATCGAGCATCGCGGCGAAGTGTGGGTGGTCTCGGGCGACTACAAGCTCGAGGCCGATCCCACCTGCACGGCGTTTGAACCGGTGCGCTGCGACACCTTCATCACCGAGTCCACCTTCGGTCTGCCCGTCTATCGCTGGCGGCCGGATACGCAGACCATGGCCGAGATCGCGAGCTGGTGGGCCGACAACGCTGCCCACGGCCGGGCGAGCGTGCTGCTCTGTTATGCACTGGGCAAGGCGCAGCGCATTCAGGCGGGCCTCGCGCGAGCGCAGGGCCTTGCTGGGCCCATCGTGGTTCACGGCGCGGTCGCTGCCGTCAATGCCGCCTATCGGGAGGCCGGTGTGAGCCTCCCCGTGACCTGCAGCGCAACCGACTGGCGACGCGCCGCGGGCGGCGAGGCGCCGCTCGTGCTTGCGCCGCCCTCGGCCGCGGGTTCGCCCTGGCTGTCGCGGTTTGGCGACGCGAGTCTCGCGTTTGCTTCCGGCTGGATGAGGGTGCGCGGGGCGCGCAGGCGACGTGCGCTCGACCGCGGCTTTGTGCTGTCCGACCATGCCGACTGGCTGGGGTTGATGCAGGCCATCGAAGCAAGCGGTGCCCGGCGCGTGATCGTTACCCATGGCTTCGAGGCTGCGATCGTTCGCCATCTGTCCGAACGCGGGATCGCCGCGCATGCGCTTCGTACAGAGTTCGGAGGCGAAGCGGGCGCCGAGTCCGATGGCGGGATTCCCGGCGACGCGAGCGCTGGCGACGTGAGCCTCGCGGCGGGTTCGGTGTCGACGCTGGAAGGCGCTGCGCGTCATCCCTCGCCCGAAGCGCCTGCCGCTGAATCCGCCGCCCCCGAGGATCGCGCCTCGGCGATCCCGCTCGCCCAGGCTGTCAACCGGCGGACATCCTGATGGAGGGATTTGCCTCGATGGTGGCGGCGCTTGACCGCTCCAATTCCACCCTCGACAAGGTCGCAGCGATGCGCGCCTACCTCCTCACCGCGCCAGACGGGGACTGCGCCTGGGCGGTGTATTTCCTTGCCGGCGGCAGGCCACGGACGCTGGTTGCCACGCGCTTGCTCCGTGAAGCGGCACGCGAGGCCGCCGGCGTGCCCGAGTGGTTGTTTGACGAGTGCTACCAGGCGGTGGGGGATCTGGCCGAGACGATCGCGCTGCTGTTACCCGAATCGTGCGAGGCGTCCGATGCCGGTGGGACGCTTGACAGCTGGATGCGCAGCCGTCTGCTGCCGCTTCGAGATCTCGATCCTGATGCGGCGCGCGGGGCGCTGATCGCCTGCTGGCGGGTGCTCGACAGCTGGCAGCGCTTCGTGTTCAACAAGCTGCTCACGGGAGGCCTGCGCCTGGGCGTATCGCGGCAGCTCGTGCTGCGGGCGCTCGCCGAGGCGAGCGCAGTCGATGCCCGGCTGATTGCCCAGCGCATCATCGGCTTTACCGACCGCAAGATGGTGCCCGACGGTGTGCGATATCGCGCGCTGGTCGCGCCTGCGGGCACCCGGGCGGACGCGGATCGTTCGCCGCCGCTGGCGGACGGAATCGGGGACGCTGCCCGGGCGTCGGCAGCGACCGCGACCGATGCCGGTCAATCGTCTGATCCGGCGCTCGCGCTGCTGCCCTATCCCTTCATGCTCGCGCACAGCTGGGAGCCGGCAAAAGCCGATGCCGAGCCCGCCGCACACTGGCTCGCTGAATGGAAGTGGGACGGGATCCGCGTGCAGCTGGTGCGAAGGACGCACGCGGTTGCGTTGTGGTCGCGTGGCGAGGAACTGCTCACCGACCGGTTCCCCGAGATCGTGTCCGCCGCGCAGGCGCTTGCGCCCGGCACCGTGCTCGATGGCGAACTTCTGTGCTGGGCGGCGGGCGCACCCCGACCCATGGATTTCGCGGCCATGCAGACCCGCATCGGCCGTCTGCGCCCCGGTGCGACGACCCTGCGCCAGACGCCCGCGCGCCTGGTCGTCTTCGATTGTCTGGAGCACCAGGGGGTCGATCTGCGCGGCCACCCGCTTCGCCTGCGCCGGCAGGCGATGTTTGACAGCCTGGCGCTCGCCGCGCCCGATCCTGAGCGCCTGTGTGCGGCGAGCGCGTTTGAAGCATCGACCTGGTCGGAGCGGGCGGGGCTGCGCGAGGCAGCGCGCACCTTTGGTGCCGAAGGCCTGATGCTCAAGCGACTCGATTCGGCCTACGGTATCGGTCGCACCCGGGCTGACGGCGGCCACTGGTTCAAGTGGAAGCTTGATCCGTTTGCGGTGGATGCGGTACTGATCTATGCGCAGGCCGGCCACGGCAGGCGGGCAGGTCTCTATACCGACTACACCTTTGCGGTCTGGGATCGCTCGGCAGCCGAGGCGCCGCGGCTGGTTCCGTTTGCGAAGGCCTACTCGGGCCTCACCGATGCCGAGATCCGGGAAGTCGACGCGATCATCCGCCGTACGACAGTCGAGCGGTTCGGGCCGGTAAGAAGCGTTGAACCCACGCTGGTGTTCGAAATCGGTTTCGAGGGTATCGCCCGCTCGGCCAGGCACCGTGCCGGGGTGTCGGTGCGCTTTCCGAGAATGCTGCGTTGGCGCCGTGACAAGGGCGTTGCGGAGGCGGATTCGCTCGCGTCACTGCAGGGCCTGCTCGCAGCCAGCCGCGGCTGAGAGCAGGCCCCCGGGGCCTGGCGCGCCGCGCGTGCCGGCCGATGGGTGCCGGTCCGCGGAATCAGTTGCGCTTGAGCAGCGACAGGAGCTCGCGCCGCAGCGCGTCGGACTTGAGAAAGCTGCCGCGCATGATCGAAGAGGTCATGGAGGTTTCGTCTTTCACGCCGCGCCAGTGCATGCAAAAGTGATCGGCTTCCATGATGACCGCCAGACCATCGGGCAACAGCAGCCGCTCGAGTTCGTCCGCCAGCGTCTTGACCGCCTCTTCCTGAATCTGGGGCCGACTCATGACCCAGTCGGCCACGCGCGCGTACTTCGACAGACCGATCAGTTTCGAATTGGCATTGGGCAGAACGCCGATCCAGATCTTGCCCAGGATGGGGCAAAGGTGATGCGAGCACGCCGACCGCACCGTGATCGGACCCACCACGATCAATTCACTCAGGCGCTCCACATTCGGAAATTCGGTCACTGTGGGCATTGCCTCGTAGCGCCCGCGGAACACCTCCTTCAGGTACATCTTGGCGACGCGACGTGCGGTGTCCTGCGTGTTGTGATCGTTGGTGGTGTCGATCACCAGCGACTCGAGCAGGGCCTGGACGCGGGTTTCGACTTCCTTCCGAAGTGCCTCGCGCTCGACCTCGGAGTGAATGAACTCGGAAATATTGTCGTTGGCATGAAAGCGCCGGCCCGCGTCGCGGATGCGCTCGCGAATGACCTGCGACATGGGGCGCCCGGTGTCGTCGACGCGGGTGCGCGAGGCTTTGCGGGGCAGGGCTTTGACGTTGGAGGCGTTGCTCATCGAGTTATTCTCCCGGCGCTGTGAACCGGCGCCTGTCGGGGTACTCCGCCAACAGACGAAGGCGGGGCGCGAACGATGCGTGATTTCGCCCGGCGTGTCGCACAAACCTGGTCAGTGCACGCGGGTAAACACCCCCATAACCCTATGCGGTTTTGGGCCATATCGCCAGGTATTCCGGACGCAAGACACGACGTTGGTCAGTTAAATATGACAGTTGGTGATCACTTACGCTTGCCCACACGGCCTGCCGCGCAGGGTGGCCCGCGGCCTTGTTGCGAAATGCCGACGGATGCGGTGGCGATCCTGGGCGTCGATTTTTCGAGCGCGCCGTCACGAAAAAAACCGATCACTCTGGCCCGTGCGCGGCTCCTTTCACCGACACGGTTGCGGATCGAGGCGCTTGAGGCGATCGGCTCGCTGCCCGAGTTCGCACAGCTGCTGGCGCGCCCTGGTCCCTGGTTGGGCGGGTTTGATTTTCCGTTCGGGCTGCCACGTGAACTGGTGCTCGATGTGGGATGGCCGACCGACTGGCCCGCGCTGGTGCGGGCGTTTTCGGGCACTCCGCGCCCGCAGCTGCGCGAGACCTTGCGCGCGTTCTGCGCCGCTCGGCCACCCGGTGGGAAATTCGCACATCGGGCGACCGATCGTCCGGCGGGCTCGTCGCCGTCAATGAAGTGGGTGAACCCGCCGGTCGCGTGGATGTTTCATGCGGGCGCGCCGGCCCTGCTGGAGGCTGGCGTGGAACTCCCGGGTCTGCACGCGGGCGATCCGTCGCGGGTGGCGCTTGAAGCCTATCCGGGGCTTCTCGCCCGCGCCCTTCACCGGGGTTCGTACAAGAGCGATGATGCCGCCCGCCAGGATGCGGCCCGGCTCGCGGCCCGCCGTGCGATGGTTGGTGCGCTTTCCGCGGGGGCGCATCCGCTTGCGATCAAGGTCGACTTTGCGGGTGGGGTGCGCCACCAGATCGAAGATGAGCCCCGCGGTGACTGGCTCGATGCGGTGCTTTGCGCGGTGCAGGCAGGCTGGGCGCTCAGCCAGGGTCCACGATACGGACTCCCCGAGCAGATCGACGGCCTCGAAGGGTGGATCGTGAGTGCACCGGCCACAACCGGCTAACATTCGATCCAGCCGGCTCGTCTTGCCGCCCTTCAGCTCTCCGGACTGCCCGAACCGTGAAACGAAGCTCGCTTCGCATCGATGGCGTTGACACGCCCATCATCCCGACTGTCGCCGCACTGGTGCGCGATCACCCCGGCACGATCTCGCTCGGTCAGGGCGTGGTTCGCTACGGGCCACCGGCTGACCTGCTCCGCGCGCTGCCCGAACGGATGGCCGACCCGCTTCTTCATCGCTATCAGGCGGTGGGAGGTATCGCGCCGCTCATCGACGCGCTCGCGGCGAAGCTGCGCGATGAAAACGGGATTGATGTGGCCCGCGGGTCTCAGGTGATGGTCACTGCGGGCAGCAACATGGCGTTCCTGAACGCGGTGCTTGCGCTGGGCGATCCCGGTGATGAATTCATCCTGCCCCTGCCTTTTTATTTCAATCAGGAGATGGCCATCCGGATGGCCGGATGTGTGCCGGTATGCGTGCCGACCCGCCCCGATTATCAGCTTGACCTGAACGCAATCGAGCGGGCCATCACGCCGCGTACGCGCGCCATCATTACGGTCTCGCCCAACAACCCCACGGGTGCCGTCTACCCCGAGGACGATTTGCGTGCGGTGAACGCACTGTGCGCGGAGCGCGGTCTCTACCACTTCAGCGACGAAGCCTACGAATATTTCACTTTCGACGGCGCGCGGCATTTTTCACCCGCCTCCATCCCCGGTGCCGAGCGGCACACGCTTACTTTCCAGTCGTTTTCCAAGGGCTGGGGCATGGCGAGCTGGCGTTGCGGCCATGTGGTGTATCCCGCTGATCTGGCCGAGGCAATGAACAAGGTCCAGGACACCAACCTGATCTGTGCGCCCGTGATCTCGCAGCTCCTCGCGCTCGAGTCGCTCAAGCTGGGACGGCGCGCGATCGAGCCTGAACTGCAGTCGCTTGCGAGCGTGCGCCACAAAGTGCACGAGTCGCTTGCAGCGCTGGACGGACTGGCGAGCTTTCCGCGCACCCAGGGTGCGTTCTATGTGGTGCTGCGACTGCCAGGGGTGTCCGACCCGCATGCCTTCATCCGCGCGATGGTCGAGCGGCACCGCGTGGCGGTGATCCCCGGCTTTGCCTTTGGATTGACCGACACGCGCGAGGCCAACTACCAGCGCCTGTCCTTTGGTTCGCTCGATCCGGCGACCGTTGCCGAGGGCGTTCAGCGCTTCATTGCTGCCGTGCGTGACTGGTACGGTCGCTGATCGGTCGCGCGCGTCGCCACTCGCCGAGGCACGGCTGTCGGACTGGTTTGCCGAGCGCGGCTGGCGGCCGTTCGCGTTTCAGCGGCGCGTCTGGCGTGCGGCGGCATCGGGCTCAAGCGGCCTGCTTCATGCCGGCACAGGATCAGGGAAAACGCTTGCGGTGTGGTTCGGCGCGCTTCTGCGCACGCTGAAAGGCCGCGCCGGGCCTCCCGAGCACGGGCTCAAGGTGTTGTGGGTGACACCCATGCGCGCGCTCGCCGCCGACACGGTGCGCGCGCTTGAGACCCCGCTCGCGGGCCTCGGTCTGGCTTGTTCCGTGGGCCTTCGCACGGGCGATACGCCATCTGCCGAGCGGGCACGGCAGGACCGCAAGCCGCCGTTTGCGCTCGTCACCACGCCGGAGAGCCTGTCTCTGATGATCTCGCGCACCGATGCAGCGGCGCGGCTGGGCGGTGTCGAGGTTGTGATCGTTGACGAATGGCATGAATTGATGGGTGCCAAGCGTGGCGTACAGCTGCAGCTCGCGCTGGCCCGGATCGTAACGCTCGCCGGCTCGCCGCCGGTGGTCTGGGGGGTGTCGGCCACCCTGGGCAACCCCGGCGAAGCGCTCGATGTGCTGTTGGGCGGCCGGCCCGGCGTGCTGGTCGAGGCGGCTCAACGTCGGCTGCCCGTGATCGACACGCTATTGCCGGACACCCTCGAGCGGTTTCCCTGGGCCGGACACCTGGGGGCGCGGATGCTGGATGCAGTTGTCGACGAACTTGCTGCGAGCGCATCATCGCTCGTGTTCTGCAACACCCGCGCACAGGCTGAACTCTGGTACGCGATGATCCTTGATGCGCGTCCCGACTGGGCGGGCGCGATCGCGCTACACCACGGATCGCTCGACGTCGAGGTGCGGCGCTGGGTCGAGCGCGCCATTGGCGACGGGCGGCTGCGCGCGGTGGTCTGCACCTCGAGCCTGGATCTGGGCGTGGATTTCGCGCCGGTGGAGCGGGTGTTGCAGATTGGAAGCGCGAAAGGCGTTGGCCGGCTGCTTCAGCGGGCCGGCCGCTCCGGCCACCGACCCGGCGCAGTGTCTCGCGTCACGCTGGTACCCACCCATGCGCTGGAACTGATCGAGGGGGTGGCGGCCCGCGATGCCGTACGCGCCGGGCGCATCGAGGCCCGCCTCGCGCCCGCGTGCCCGGTCGATGTCCTGGTGCAGCATCTGGTGACGGTGGGCGTCGGAACCGGCTTTGTCGAAGCCGAGATGCTGGCCGAGGTTCGCTCTACCCATGCCTACCGCGCACTCGATGACGAAGCGTGGCGATGGTCGCTTGGCTTTGTGTCGGAGGGCGCGAGCTTGTCGGCTTACCCCGAATACCGAAAGCTCGTACGCGGCGATGAGGGTCGCTGGCGGGTGGCCGATGCGACCATCGCAAGACGGCACCGGATGTCGATCGGCACCATCGTTGCCGATGCGGCGATCGAACTCCGATTCATGAATGGCGCGCGGCTGGGCACGGTGGAAGAAGCCTTCGTGGCCCGGCTTCGTCCGGGCGATCGATTCATGTTTGGCGGCCGCGTGCTCGAGCTCGTTCGGGTCCATGAAATGAGCGCCTGGGTGCGCCGCGCCAGCGCGACATCGGGCGCGGTGCCACGCTGGAGCGGCGGGCGCATGCCGCTGTCGGGCGAACTCGCCCACGCTGTGCTGGAGCGCCTGCGCGCGGCTGCGACAGGTGTTTTTACCGGACCGGAGATGCGCGCGGTGCGGCCGCTTCTTGAACTGCAGGCGCGCTGGTCGCGCCTGCCCGAGCCGTCGATTCTGCTTGCGGAAACGCTGGTCTCGCGTGAAGGGCATCATCTGTTCGCCTATCCGTTTGCAGGACGCCATGCGAATCTCGGACTGGCCTGTCTGCTCGCCTGGCGGGCGAGCCGCGGCCGGCCAGCCACGATCTCGGTCGCGGTCAATGATTACGGCTTTGAACTGCTGTCAGAGGAGCCGCTCGCGGCAGCGCAGCTGGCAAGCGATGCGGGTCTGGTCGTGTCATCACCGGCCGAGGATCTCAGCGCAGCGGTCAACGCGGCCGAGCTCTCGCGCCGCCGCTTTCGCGAGATCGCGCGGGTCGCGGGTCTGGTGTTTCAGGGACATCCGCGCGAGCGCCGCTCGGCCCGCTCGCTGCAGGCCTCGGCCACCATGTTTCATGAGGTGTTCGACCGCCACGATCCTGGCAACCTGCTGCTTGCCCAGTCGCGACAGGAGGTGCTTGCGCATGAGCTCGAGCTCGGTCGCATCGAAGCGGCGCTCGCTGGCATGCGCGCTCGCTCGCTCGTGATGGTGCCAATCGCCCGACCCACGCCGTTTGCGTTTCCGCTGATGGTCGAGCGTCTGCGAGAGACGGTGAGCACGGAGACGCTCGCGGATCGGGTTGCCCGGATGGTGGCCGAGCTCGAGGCGGCCGCGCAATGCTGATCGATGCGGGCGGCGTGCCGATCGAGCTTCTTGCCGAGCGCGCAGCCTGGCTCCCGGCCTCTGAAACGCTGCTGGTGGCCGACCTTCACCTGGGTAAGGCACAGAGTTTCCGGCGCTCGGGGGTGCCGGTTCCGGCGGGGACGACCGCTGCGGTGTTCGGGCGGCTCGACCGGCTGATCGAGCGGCGGGCGCCGCGCGAACTGATTGTGCTGGGAGATCTGCTCCACGGGCCGCTTTCGCAGCGGGGGCCCGCGATCGAAGCGCTCGCCCATTGGCGTGCCCGGTATACGCGAATGGCAGTGCGGATGGTACGGGGCAATCACGATGCATCGGCGGGTGATCCGCCGCCCGCCTGCGGCATTGAGGCGGTGAGCGCGCCCTTGATGCACGCGGGGCTTGCGCTCTGTCATGAGCCCGATGAACCGGCAGCGTGTTTCAGGGTGGCGGGTCACGTGCATCCGGTTCTGCGCATGCGAGGCCGAATCGATTGCATCCGTGTCGCGTGTTTCTGGGTGCGTCCGGATGCGCTGATCCTGCCGGCGTTTGGTGAGTTCACCGGCGGTTGGCCGGTGATTCCGCAAGCCGGCGAGCAGGTGTTTGCGGTTGCGGGAAGCGATGTGATTGCGGTGCCACCACCGCGTCCGCGCGCGAACGGGCGCTAGGCCTGCCGGGGGCGCTTCGGCTCAGCGCGAGGGCAGGGTGTCGCGATCGCGCGCGGGGACCGGCTCCTGAACCAGCATCCGGTGCGGATACGGGATGGAAATGCCTTCCCGATCGAAGGCGATCTTCAGCCGCTTCAGGAACTCGCGGCGTACGCGCCACTGCTCGGCAGGAAGGGTTTTCATACGGCAGCGGACGACAATGGCGGAGTCGGCGAGTTGCTCGACGCCGGCGATCTCGAGCGCATCCACAATGGCAACGCGAAACGTCTCGTCTTCGCGCAGCGTCGCTGCGGTGGCACGCATCACCGAGTACACATGATCGAGATCCTCGCGATAAGACACGCTCACATCGGCCACTGCGAAGGCGAACTCGGTCGAGAAATTGCTGACCGTGGTGATGAGGCCGTTGGAGACGTAATGCACCGCGCCGTCGAACGAGCGAAGCTTGGTTCGGCGCAACGTGAGCTCTTCCACCACGCCGGTCTTGCCGGCGATCTCCACCACGTCACCGACCCGGATCTGGTTTTCGAGCAGCAGAAACATGCCGCTGAAAAAATCCTTCACGAGGCTCTGCGCACCGAAACCGATGGCCACACCCGCCACACCGGCCGCTCCCAGAATCGGTGCAATCGAAACGCCAATGGTATTGAGGCCCACCAGCACCGCCACGACGATGAGCGTGAGCGACGCCGCATGGCGGAGCACGCGCGCGAGCGTCTGGATGCGCTTTCGCTCCTCGAGCGCGGGCGAGCGCGCGGCCAGGGCCACGAAGAAGCGCGCGAGCAGGTTGAGCAGCACCCTGCGAACCACGAAGGCGGCGATCAGCACTGCTACCAGCGTGGCGGCGGTCGCCCACTGCGGCGACCACTCGGTGTGGGCGAAAAATTCCAACCAGGATTCGAACACGGTCACTTCCTCCTTCTTGCCCCGAGGCCGCAACGGTCTTGCGCACTGTCAACGCGGGCGGGTGACCGCCGACCTACGCTTCAACCTTGCAGGTGACAGGAGGTCAGCCGGAGCCGCCCACGCCCGGCCAGGGGAGCGCGATGGTAGCAAAGAAACTGCTGTTCAGATCAGAGGCGCGGGAGCGGATTCTGGCGGGTGCCACGCAGCTTGCCGACGCGATCCGGGTGACGCTGGGACCGAAGTCGAAATCGGTGCTGATCCATCGTCGCTGGGGCAGTCCAGTAGTCTGTAATGATGGCGTGACGATCGCGCGCGAGACCGAGCTCGAGGACCCCGCTGAGGATCTGGGCGCGCGGATGCTCCGGCAGGCTGCCGAAAAAACCGGCGAGGCGGTGGGTGATGGCACCTCGACCGCCACGGTGCTCGCGCATGCAATCCTGACCGACGGCATCCGCAACGTGGTGGCTGGGGCCAGCGCGATCGATCTCAAGCGGGGTCTGGACCGGGGTCTGCAGGTGGTGGTGGCAAGTCTGCGCGAGCAGTCGCGACCGGTCAGTACCCGGCTCGAGCGGGCGCAGGTGGCCACCATCTCGGCGCATAACGACTCGGCGATCGGCCAGCGTGTGGCTGATGCCATGGACCGGATCGGCGCCGATGGCGTGATCACCGTGGAGGAGTCGCGCACCATCGAGACCACGCTTGAAGTGGTCGAAGGCATGCAGTTCGACCGCGGCTGGCTCTCGCCCTATTTCGTGTCCAACACTGAGCGCATGGAGGCGGTGCTGGAGGATGCCTGGGTGATGGTGTCGGATCGGAAGATCGGCAGCCTGACCGAGTTGCTGCCCCTTCTCGAGCAGCTCGCCAAAGGCGGACGGCCGGTTTTGTTCGTGGCAGAAGACATCGAGGGTGAGGCGCTTGCAACCCTGGTCGTCAATCAGATCCGCGCGGTGTTGCGCAGCTGCGCGGTGCGGGCACCCGGCTTTGGCGACCGGCGCAAGGACCTGCTTCAGGATATTGCCGTGCTGACCGGCGCCGAGGTGATTTCCGAGGAGCTCGGCACGCGGCTCGAGCAGGCGGCGCTGCGCCAGCTGGGTCGCGCGCGACGCGTGCTCGTCACGCGCGAGACCACCACCCTGATTGGTGGCGCGGGCGAGCATGAACGGATCGATGCGCGGATCGCGCAACTTCGTGCGCAGCTCGCCGATTGTGCGAGCGACTATGACCGTGATCGGCTGAAGGAGCGGATTGCCCGGCTGGCTGGCGGCGTGGCGGTGGTGCGCGTCGGCGCGCCAAGCGAAGCCGAAATGCGGGCTCGGAAAGATGCCTTCGAGGATGCGATTGC
>CAMBZS010000104.1 GCA_945872335.1 Bordetella parapertussis
GCTCAAGACCCTCGAGGAACCACCACGCAACACCTATTTCCTGTTGGTCACCAGCCGGGCAAGCCGACTGCCGGCTACCGTACGTTCACGCTGCCGGCAGGTGTCAGTGCCCATCCCCCCGCATGCCGAAGCGCTTGCCTGGGTCATGACACAGGCGCACGCCGAGGAGGAGAGGGCGCTTCAGTGGCTTGCGTTTTGCGGGGGCGCACCGCGCCGCGCGGTGGATCTTGGGGCGAGTGATCAGGCTGCGCTGCATCGCGATCTGGTCGACACGTTTGCAAACTGCGGGTATGAGTCGCTGGTGAGTTCGACCGATCGGCTCAATGCCCACGAGCCGCGCGTCTGGGTGCCTGTGCTTCATGCCTGGTGTGTAGACCTGTCGCGTTGCGCTGCCAGGGCCGCGCCTCGATATTTTCCAGCTGAGGCGGCGCGCCTCGAGGCCCTTGCGAAGCGGCTGGACATCAACAGTCTGCTTGCCTTCGAGGAGTGGTTGCAGCAATTGCAGCGGCTGATATCACATCCGCTCAACCCCAGATTGGTGGCCGACGACGCTCTGAGTCGATACCTTGCGGTATTTGCGGGCCGCCGCCCGGCAGCGGCCTGATCCTGCCTTGGTTGCTGACCTGTCGCCAACACGGGATCCAGTCGCTCGGTCGCTGCACGCCGGTAAAATGCACCATGCTGATTGATTCCCACTGCCATCTCGACTTTCCAGATCTGCTTGACCGGTTTGAAGATATCCGTTCAAACATGGCAGCGCACGGTGTCACGCGCGCGCTTTGTGTGGCGGTGAATCTGGAAGATTTTCCCAAAGTGCTCGAGTTGGTCGAGCGAGCACCCGAGTTGTGCGCCTCGGTTGGCGTTCACCCGGATTACGCCGATGTGCGCGAACCCGACGTCGACACCCTCCTACGGCTTGCCGATCACCCCAGGGTCGTTGCAATCGGCGAGACCGGGCTTGACTACTACAGAGTACCGGCTGGCGAGCTCGACTGGCAGCGCACCCGCTTTCGTACGCACATCCAGGCCGCCCGCGCTTGCGGGAAACCGTTGATCGTGCACACCCGGTCCGCTGCAGCCGACACAATTTCGATCCTGGCGGAGGAGGGCGC
Source organism: Bordetella parapertussis (assembly GCA_945872335.1). Classification (GTDB taxonomy): domain Bacteria; phylum Pseudomonadota; class Gammaproteobacteria; order Burkholderiales; family Burkholderiaceae_E; genus SYIM01. Next base: position 1,113 of record CAMBZS010000104.1, read on the forward strand.
GCGCGAGGCAGGGGGCGTTATGCACTGCTTTACGGAAGACTGGGAGTGCGCGCGTGCAGCCATCGATATGGGCCTCTGCATCTCCTTTTCGGGAATTGTCACTTTCAAGAGCGCCGCAGCGCTCCGTGAGGTGGCGCTCAAGGTGCCCGACGAGGCACTGCTCGTTGAAACCGATTCGCCCTATCTGGCCCCCGTGCCGCACCGAGGCAAGACCAACGAACCGGCCTATGTCCGACACGTTGCGGAGTTCCTCGCGCAACTCCGGGGCGTGTCGCTTGAACGAATCGCTGCCCTCACCACGGCGAACTTTGAACGCGTGTTCGGTCCATCTGCGCCGTTCCGGGAGAAGCCATGAGTCTGTCGCTTCGATCTCTTTCCAATACGGTTTCACTGGCCTCTGGTTGGCGTATGGGCCTGGCGCTGGTGCTCGTCCTGTTTTTCTCGCAAGTGGTCCGGGCACAGTCTCCCGCTTTCTGGCGTGCGATCGAAACGAACGACATCAATTCGCTCCGGACTGAACTGATGCGCGGCGCCAATCCGAACGCCCGTCATCCCGAGCACGGCCCGGCCATTGTCGCGGCCGCCCGGTTCAAGGCCTTTGATGTGGTGCGGGTGCTGGCATCACTGAACGCCACCGATGTGGATGCAGCCAGCGTTGCCGATGAGAACGCGTTGATGCTGGTATCCACCCTGGGCGACCGGCGTTCATTCGACGCCTTGCTGCAGCGCGGCGCGCAGGTCAATCGACCAGGCTGGACGCCGTTGCATTACGCCGCAAGCGGCGGGCATCTCGAACTGGTCAAGGTGCTGATCGAGCAGCATGCCTTCATTGACGCTCAGTCACCGAACAACACCACCCCACTGATGATGGCCGCCCGGATGCGCGCGTTGCCTGTGGTTCAGTACCTCATTGACCAGGGCGCAGATCCATCGCTTCGAAACCAGGCAGGGCTGGATGCGGCTGCCTATCTCGAGCGAAGCGGCGAGCGACAGTGGGCAATCTGGATGAAAGAACGCGCGCAACGCTATGTCGCACGGTACGGTACGGTTGAGCAGCCGCGCTGGACCGCAAGCGAGAGTAGCGATGGTGGGGGCCCGGGAGGAAGCGCGCAGGCCGATCTCGCGCCGGTACAGATGAACCGCGAGGTGAGCGTAGTGCCCGAAACGCGCCCGCAGAATAGCGGCGGCCCGACAAGTGCCGGGGCCAATACGCCGGGTCAGGGCGCAAGTGCAGCCCGCCCGACAGCGGCGTCGCAGCCGGCTGGACTGCAGGGCGGGGGGCCCGCAGCAACCGGCGCGAAGCCGGCAACCGCTGTGGCGCCGAAGCCCGCCGCGCAGGGCGCGTCGGCGGCGATTGCGCCGTCGCAGTCCCCCCAGTCTGCGGTTCCAAAGCCAGCGGCTGCGCCTGTTTTGTCTGCCCCCTCCGCGACAAGCCCGGTCCAGCCCGCCGCGAAGACGCCTGCCAGCTCTGCGTCGCCGACAGCGTCCGTGCCAACGCCATCCGCTGCGACCAAACCCGTTGCACCCATTCCACCCGCCGCGTCCAAGCCGGTTGCGCCAGCGCCAACGACGGGAGCGGGCGATGCAACAGCCAATCAGCCGCCCAAGGATAGCGAGCCGCTGTTTTTCTCTCGTACGCTCAGCATTCCCGCCGATCCGCCGGGCGTCGCGCCAGCCCGCTAGCGGCTTTAATGGAAACGTAGTGCGCCCACGCACGCCGGCTTACCAATATCTCGATCGGTTCCGCGCCTTCAGGGAATGTCAGCGTGCCAGAAGCGAACCCCATTCCCGTCATTGAGCTCCAGGGCCTTTCCCGTACCTACAGAACCGGTGCGGGTGACGTTCAGGCGCTCAGGCCCATTGATCTGCGCATTCACGCTGGCGAGTTTGTGGCGATCATGGGTCCGTCTGGCTCTGGAAAAACCACTTTCATGAACCTGATTGGCTGCCTCGATTCGCCCAGTGGGGGCAGTTACCGACTGTCGGGTCAGCCGGTTCAACAGTTGTCTGGCAACGCGCTCGCAGGGTTGAGGAACCGGCGGATTGGCTTCGTGTTTCAGCAGTTCAATTTGCTTGGCCGCGCCAGCGCGCTCGATAACGTTGCGATGCCGCTGGTCTATGCCGGCATAGGCAAACGTGAACGACTGGAGCGCGCCCGGCGCGCACTGGATGACGTTGGTCTCAGCGACCGGCGGCACCACACCCCAGCACAGCTATCGGGCGGACAGCAGCAGCGCGTCGCGATCGCACGGGCCTTGATCAACGATCCACAGATCGTACTTGCCGACGAACCCACTGGTGCGCTGGATTCGCGCACTTCGCTGGAGGTGATGGCGCTTCTTCAACGTCTCAATCGTCGCGGCCAGACGGTGCTGTTTGTGACGCACGAAGCCGACGTCGCGGCGTTTGCCAATCGGGTGATCATGTTCCGCGATGGCCAACTGCAAGACGACCGTCCTGGTCGGGGCCTGGATGCAACGACCCTGCTCTCCAAATTCGTATAATTTGTATTATGTAAAATAACATAGAGGCCGGCAAAGGGAAGAACTCCAGCCCGCTTAGGCGCTGGATCGCGAATACCAGGCCACGCCCTGCTCGTCGTCCTCTACGCGGGCACGCCCGGCATGCAGCAGCCGATTCAGATGGGCAAGGCTTTCGCCGGTTGCCATGGAAACCAGCTGCGCATCATCGCCGTCGATCGATCGCGCAAACAAGGCGCCAAACACGTCAACGGCCCTCGACCGGCGGGCAATTGCCCGCTCCAGTTGATCGAGTGACTCGATGTGCGTGCGTTCAAGGTGGTTGAGCCGTTGGTGCAGGCCCCGGAACGGTTCGTTATGGGCTGGCAGCACCAGAACATCTGGTGAGATTCGCTGCCGCAGGCGCTCGATCGAGGCAAGCCAGTCACCGAGTGGATCTGCGTCCGGCTCGGTGGGAAACACAGAAACGTTCGATGAAATACGTGGCAAGACCTGATCGCCAGAGATTAACAATCCAGATGCGTGGCAAACCAGGCAGGCGTGTTCGGGTGAATGGCCGTTGCCGATCACCACTTCCCACTGCCGCTCGCCAATGGTGAGCACTTCGCCGTCGTGCAGTCGCCGAAAATTGTCTGGAAGTGCGTAGACCGACTTTCCGAAGCTCCCGAATCGCGTGCGATAGGTTTCCAGCTGATCATCGGTCCACCCTGCCCTCCGGTAAAACGACACCCCCTCGGTCGGCGCCTCGCGCCCGGTGTCAGCCACCAGCACCCGACAGGTGAGGTATTCCCCGCGGGTCATCCAGAGGCGACAGGAGAACCGCCGCACGAGCCACCCCGCCATGCCGACATGGTCGGGGTGCATGTGGGTGACGAATACCCGCGTGACCGGGCGACCGCCAAAGCCATTGGCAAAGATCTTCCGCCAGGCGTCGGTGGTTTCCTGATCCCGGACGCCCGTGTCAACGATGGCCCAGCCGTTCCCGTCTTCAAGCGCCCACAGATTGATGTGGTTGAGGGTGTATGGCAGCGTCATCCGGATCCAGAGAACACCGGGTGCTACCTCGATAGTCTCGCCGAGCGCGGGTTTCAACGAAAACGGATACTCGAGCGTTCGTGCGCCCGACTGGCTGGCTTCAGGACTCATGGGCGCTCAGTGCTGGTTCAGGCGCGGCATTCGTTCGCGAGCTGCCTGCCCTGCTTGGTGTCGAGCAGCATGGATTTACCCGGAATGCTGATCCACGTGAGCCCGCTGGCCTTGTCTTCGAGGCGCAGTGCGCCGGTTTGCGTGGCGACCAGCTGCATGGTGTAGTTGCGACGCTCCCAGTAAACGATCGCCGAGCGACGGTCTTCTGCCACCTGCCGAATCTCAACCCGTCGATTGAGATCACAGTGGAATACGCCCGTGGAGAGTTTCAAGGACGGATGATGGGCGCCCTGTGGCTCGCCCGAAGCCCATGAGGTGGCCGAGCACGCGAGCCCTGCCCCCAGAATCAACGCGTTGCGCAATTGCGTGAACATCATGTAAGCACCCCATCAACAGAATGTGGGCCGACTGGCGGGGGCCGATCGGCCAACCCGCTACGCTAGCTGGAATCGACAAAGCCCGCAAACCGGGCCCGGAACCGGTGTTGATTTAGCGGATGACGCCAGCCGGTGGCGGTGGCGGCGAACCTGCCGGGGGTGGCGGCGGAGTGGCCGCGGGTGACGCAGCGGCCGGGCGCTGCCCGACCTGCTCACTCAATCGGCCGTCGACAGGAACGCGATGTCCCTTGGCGTACATGCATTGGACATAGGCGTGGTCGTAGCGTCGCTGGACCGAGTAGGAATCGCCCGAACCGCTCGAGGCGCCGCTCGCGGTACCGATCAGAAGCCCAGTGCCGGCGCCGACCCCCGCGCCCCGCGAACCGTCAATGGCGGCGCCCGCAATCGCGCCCACCACGGTGCCAATCGCCGCACCGCGAAGCAAACTGTCCTGGCGCGCCTGGTCGGCACCTTGCGTGTTGGCCTGGGCAGTGGCGAAGTTGCGGCACTCGAAATCATCAAACCGGAAGGTGTCGAAGCTCTTCCCATTTCCGGGAAGTACCAGCATCGATGGCCCAGTAGGCGCGGTAGCGCAGGCGCTGAGGGCGAGCACGGCGGCGGCCAGGGCGGACCAGCGAAGCCAGGGGTGACAGGTTCGAATTGCAGCTTTCTGGGTTTGCATGAACAGGCTCCGGGGTATGTGAACGTCTGCGTGAGACAGTGAGCGGCCGACGAATCATCGGCGGCCGCTCAGACACTACTGGGTACTTGACGGCTGCGGCGAGACGGCAATCCATCCTTCAGGACAGTCGGGCGCGCTGGGATGATAGGCGGCTCGGCTCTCACACCAGTACCAATACCCTGCCCTTGGCATTTCTACAGGCGCAGGCGAGCCACCCCGCTCTACATAAATTGGCGGAGGCGCCGCCGGAACCAGCACCACGGGGGGCGCTGGACGATACAGGTAAGGTGGATACGCCCAGTAGGGGCTTGGCGCGTAGTACAGGGGCGGCGGGCCCACCCAAACGCGCACCGATGAACCGTGAACACGACGATACGGACCGGGACCGTGAACAGCGGGCGGGAATCTCGGTTGGGCGACTGGTAGTGCGGCCTGCGTTGGATGGAGGCGCGCTGGGGTGGCATGCGCCCGCGGACCAGGCGAGGCGCCTGCGCGGCTACGATGGTCGTGGCGGTCGGTGGCGTTAGTGAAGACCGCGAAGCCGAGAAACACCGCGCCGACGCACATGCGACTGGTGACGGAAAGCCAATGATTCATGGAGATTCTCTGAGAGGGCCCGGGCAAGCGAAACTTTAGCAAACCCGCGCTCTCCTCAATCACGATGCCCATGACCCGACTTACAGGCCTTACAGCCTCTTACAATAGAGGCGTTGATTGATTTCGGAGCATTGCATGCGCGAGCGGTTATTTGAGGCGACCTCGCCGGGTTCGGCGGGGGTTGGTGTCAGCGGGACAGGCTGCAACAGGTACGCGCGCCTATTCAGTCGACTTGTCGCAGCGGGACTTTTCCTCGCCTCGGGGCTCGCAACTGCCCAGCATGACGCTTCGATTTTTCGTGATGCCGACATCCCGCTCGGTGAAAAGCTGATTGCTGAGAATCGTTGCACGGCGTGTCACATTCAAAAATTCGGCGGCGATGGCACGTCAATCTACCGGCCTCAAGGCCGCATCAACACCGCAGGATTTCTGCGCGGGATGGTCGAGCAGTGCAACACCGAGCTCAAGTTGCAGCTGTTCCCCGAGGAGGTGACCGCGGTGGCGGCGGTGCTCAATCGCGATTTCTACCGGTTCAAATAGGCGCCAGACAATCATGCTGAACGATACGCACCAGGCTTCCCTCCTCAGCTGGGTAGCCTCAGCCAACGAAGCGGACAGTGAATTCCCCGTTCAGAACCTGCCCTACGGCGCGTTTCGCAGGAAGGGTTCTAGTGTCGCCCATCAGATCGGCGTGGCAATTGGCGAGCAGATCCTGCCGGTCTCCCGGCTGCTCGGGCTGAATGATCTCAGCACCACCGAACGCGAGGCGGCCGCCACGTGCGACAGCCCGACCCTCAACCGGCTGATGGCGCTCGGCCCCCGCCACTGGAGCGCGCTCCGTCAGGCGCTGTCACGTGGGCTGCGGCAAGGTTCGCCCCACTACGCTTCCCTGGCGCCTGCGCTGGTTCCGATCGTAGAGGCCGAGTTCGCTGTACCCGCTCAGATCGGCGACTTCACCGACATGTATACGTCGCTGGATCACGCGCTCAACGTTGGGCGCCTGTTCCGCCCCGACAATCCGTTGATGCCCAATTTCAAGTGGCTGCCCTGCGGTTATCACGCGCGGGTGTCATCGATCGGGGTGAGCGGTCAGCGCTTTGTGCGCCCCAAAGGGCAAGTCATGCCGCCAGGCGAATCGGCGCCCATTGTGACCGCCACGCGCCGTCTCGATTACGAGCTTGAGCTTGCCATCTGGGTTGGCACCGGGAATTCGCTTGGCGACTCAGTCGGGCTCGATCAGGCAAACCAGCATGTGTTCGGTCTGGGGCTGCTGAACGATTGGTCGGCGCGCGACATTCAAGCGTGGGAGTACCAGCCGCTGGGGCCGCTGCTTAGCAAAAATTTCGCCACCACCGTATCGCCGTGGGTTGTCACCATGGAGGCGCTTGAGCCTTTCCGTTCGTCATGGCACCGTGATTCGGCCGATCCGCAGCCCGTTTCCTACCTCGAATCCACGCTGAACCGCGAGCGTGGCGCGATCGATATCAGGCTAGAGGCGTGGTTGCACACGGATGCCATGGCCCGAGCCGGACGGCCGCCACATCGACTTTCGAAGACCAATTTTCGACACAACTACTGGACCGTCGCGCAGATGATTGCGCATCACACGGTCAACGGCTGCAACCTCTGCGTGGGCGACCTGATTGGCAGCGGCACGCAATCGGGGCCGGGCGCGGGCGAGTCCGGTGCGCTCATCGAGCTCACCCACGGCGGCAAACGCCCGATCACACTTCCGGGCGGCGAGGAGCGAACCTTTCTCGCCGATGGCGACACCGTGATTCTTCGCGCGCGTGCCGAGCGAGAAGGTTTTCGAAGCATTGGATTCGGTAACTGCGAGGGCACTGTGCTGCCCGCGGCCCGCGCTCAATCGCTTCCAATCAATTGATCGAGGACATGACCGTTTCGGTCCTCAAGTCGAATCCGGATTGGCATCAGGTCGCCAGACTCAGAGAGCCAGATTTCAACGCTTCCGGGGCGCTCTCCGTCGCCATCCTCCGAGCGAAGCCGGGTCAGTCGCCGAACGCCCCCCGCGAGTTCCAGAATTTGTGCGGGGGCCACCTGAAAGCGCAAGAGCCGCACTGACGAGACCCCGACCAACGGGATCGTCAATTCCTGTTCGCGAAGGCCGTCGGACCGCTGCGCGGCAACCCAGGCCAGTTGCGCCGCCAGCGACAGCCGGTCCTGCGCCAGTGCCGACGTGATCTCGCTCCGGCCATCTTCAAAGCGTACGACTCGGGTGTTGCTTGCATTTTCCATCCGCACGATGCGAGGCGGACGATCGCCACGCCGCTCCTCATAGCGTTCGCTGCGAAAACCCGCGGCATCGAATGCGCCCTCGCTCACCTGCGTGAAAAACCCCCGATAAAAGAGCGCCAGTAGCCCGACCGCATGTCCCTCCGTATGCAGTCGGTACCGTTCGCCCTGGACGTTCAGCACATAGTCCAGTGTCGCCACCTGATTGTTCGCAACGTAGTCGCCATAAAAGACCTGGTACCGCCAGCGTCCCTGGACTGACGGAGACGGTCGGCGTTGGTCAACAGCAGCGTCAGCTTTCTCGGCGATCACGGTGTCGGTGGTTGCCCGCTGCGAATGTTCGATCTGGCCGGGGGGCTCTATTGCAGCGGCTGCGTGTGGCTGCGCTTGATCGTCAACCTGCCCGGCAGGCTCGCTCGCTTTGGCGGCGTGATGGTCGGCCTGACTGTCGGAAGGTTCCGAACCAGTCAAGGTCGACGATGATGGGCTGAATTCGTCCGCCTCGATCGCCACGAGGGGGCCGGGCAACGTCGGTGGCGGGGCGGCTGGAGCGATCGGCGGCCGCGCTGTCTGGGCAAGCGGGGTAGTGCGAAACGAACCCACAGCGCTCGAAGTGGCAGGCAACGCGGGCATTTCCTTCAGGCTTTGGCGTTCCGCACCGGGCCTTGGCGGGAGCGCTGCCGAGGGCGAAACCAGGGTTGCCGGATCAGGGCGTGCGGCAGGAGCGGGAAGCACCTCGATTCGAATCGGAGACGGCGCCGGCAAGGGCTTCTGCGGGCCGCCGGCATGCATCACCCAGCCCACGAAGAGCGCATGCAACGCTACCGTGGCAACACCCGCAAGCGCCGCAGAAGGACCACGCGATAGTCTGGCTTTCACAGTCACCGGCTCAGTGTATTCGAACCACGGGGGTACACTTTGCGCCATGCGAACCGAACAGCTCGCGCCTCGCGCCCAATCCGCCATTCTGATCGGCGCGGCCACCATGCTCACGCTGGCCCTCGGCATGCGACAGAGTCTCGGTCTGTTTCAGCCCGAAATGATTCGAACCATCGGAATCACCACAGCCGATTTTTCGCTGGCGGTCGCGGTTCAAAACATGGTTTGGGGTTTCACACAACCCTTCACCGGCGCACTGGTCGACCGCTTCGGTGCGCGCTGGGTTGCCGCAGGCGGCGCGCTTTGCTATGCGCTCGGGCTCCTCATCAGCATCTTTGCCACCTCTCCCGTTTTGCTGACGCTAGGAATCGGCGTGCTGGTCGGTATAGCGCTTGCCTGCACCGGTTCAAACCTCAGCATGGCGATCACTTCGCGGGCTGTCTCGCCGGCTCGGCAAAGCTTCGCGATGGGCGCGGTCTCAGCGGCAGGCTCGCTGGGCCTGGTCTTTACCTCTCCCCTTGCGCAAGGCCTGATCAGCACGGCTGGTTGGCAGACAGCGATGACAGCCTTCGTGGCACTGGCCTGCGTCATGATTCCAGCCGCTCTGATGGCGGGCGGCGTAGACCGGGCAAGTCGCAGCACTTCCGCGGTCGGCATGCAGCAGTCGGTGGGCGAGGCCCTGCGTGAAGCCACCTCGCATCGCGGTTATCTGGTGATGGCGGCAGCCTTTTTCGTGTGCGGGTTGCAACTGGTTTTTCTCACGACCCATCTCCCCACTTATCTCAACCTGTGTGGCATCGAACCTGGCGTCACCGCGACTGCGCTCGCCCTGATCGGTCTATTCAATGCGCTGGGGTCAATCCTGTTCGGTTGGCTTGGCGACCGCCTGCCCCGACACCTGCTGCTGGGGGGGATTTATATTGCCCGCTCGCTTTTGATCACGGCATATTTTCTGTTCCCGCCCACCCCCACCTCCACGCTGCTGTTTGCCGCAGCGATGGGGGCGATCTGGCTGGGCGTGGTGCCACTCATGAATGGTCTGGTCATTCATCTGTTCGGGATTCGTTATGTGGCGACGCTGACCGGCGTTGCCTTCCTCAGTCACCAGGCGGGCTCATTCCTCGGCGCCTGGGGTGGCGGGCTGATCTATTCAACGCTAGGGTCCTACGAGTGGGCGTGGCGGATCGCCGTCATCATTGGGCTCACCGCAGGCATCGCACAGATGATGATGAACACCCGACCGGTGCCCAGGGTGATGCAGGAGCGGGCTGCGGCGCCTATCCCGGTGGGTTGACCCAGGGCCCCGGAGGCATCGCGCTTCATATGCCAAGGCTCGAACACCCGCCGCTTCAGTTTGATACAAACGGGGCACCCGTCAGCGACCTGTTTGGCGATATCTATCGCAGCCGGGCCGGTGCCATGGCGGAAGCTGAAGCCGTATTCGCCCAAGGGTGCAAGCTGCCCGAGCGATGGTCGGGCACGCAGCGCGCATGCGTGCTTGAGATCGGGTTTGGGGTGGGACTCAACCTGCTCGCCGCCTACCGTGCTTTTCATCTTCATGCGCATCCTGCCGGGCGTCTCGACTTTGTATCGATCGAGGCGCACCCCCTCGCCCGTACCGATCTCCTGGCCGCGCACGAGGCCTGCGGGGTGGCGAGCGAACCGCTGTTGCGTGAGCTCGCAGCGCGCTGGCCGCTTGCGCTACCTGGCCTGCACCGCCTGACGCTGGCTGGTGGGAGGATTCGGCTCACCCTCGCGTTTGGTGACGCTGCACGAATGCTGCCCCGACTCGCGCTGCGTGCAGATACGATCTTTCTCGATGGGTTCGCGCCGCTGCGTAATCCGTCTGCCTGGGAGGGACCGGTGCTGCGCCAGGTTGCACGGCTCGCTGCGCCTGATGCACGGCTCGCCACCTACACCGCAGCTGCGGCGGTTCGACATGGTCTGGTGCAGGCCGGCTTCGACGTTGAACGGGTGGAGGACTTTGGCGGAAAGCGCGAGCGGATCAATGCCCGATATGCGCCGCGTTGGAAGACGCGGTGGCCGCCCCCCCCTCCTCCGAGATGGGAGTCGCGACGGGCGGTGGTGGTTGGCGCTGGTCTCGCGGGCGTGACGATGGCGGCTCGTCTGGTCCAGGACGGCTGGCAGGTGGTGCTGCTGGATCGCCAGCCTTTGCACGCACGCGAGGGTAGCGGCCAGCCCCTGCTCGCAGACCACATCCACTTGTCGCCAGACGACAACCTGCTCGCGCGCCTGTCGCGCGCCGCGCTGCATTTTCGCAATCCGAACCATAGTGCAGGACTCCGTAGACTCGGTCGCCTGGCTGTGGCCGACAGCGCCGAGGCTTTTGATCGCCAGATGCGCACGCTGGACACCCTCGGTTTTCCGACGCAGTTCGCGTGCGCTGTAACCGCCACCGAGGCGAGCGACATCGCCGGATGTTCGCTCCCAACCGGCGGCATCTGGATGCCAGGCTCAATGGTGGCGCAAACCAGTCTTCGGATTCAGGCGCTCCTCGCCGATGCGGGGGACGCGCTCACCTGGCGGGGTGGCTGCGACGTGGCATCGGTTCATCGGGTGCCGGGTGAGTCGAGTTGGCGGGTGGCAGATGGAAGCGGGCAGGTGCTCGCGCAGGCGTCTGTGGTGGTGCTCTGCGACGCATCCACCCAAATGGCTCTGCCACCGCTCCAATCCCTGCCCCTGCGGCGCGTTCGTGGACAAACCTCCTGGCTTCAGCACCCACTGATTTCGGGGCTTCGTACAGTCCTGGGCGGGGCGGCTTACGCCGTGCCGTTTGGCGGACAGGCGCTGGTGGGCTCGACCTACGACGATACTGATGCAGCCGAACCTGACGCCGAATCGGATCGCAGCAATGCGCGACGGCTCGCCGCCTGCCTGGGAACTGCTCAGGACAGCCTGATCGCAGCGTCACGCTCAGGCGCGGTGGGCTTTCGCTGGACTGCCCCGGATCGTCTGCCCCTCGTTGGCGAGATGCCGGACGAGGCATTGGCATGGGAGCGGCGCGAGGCGTTGCTGAAAAATGAGCGCTTGCCGCTTCCCCGGCTCGCAGGCCTCTATTGCGTGCGTGGCCTGGGTTCGCGGGGGCTTCTGTGGAGCACGCTTGCAGCGGAAGTCATCGCAGGGGCGCTCGATGGCGCGCCGTCAGCATTGGAACGCGATCTGCTCGAAGCGATTGACCCCGCTCGTGGACTGCGACAGGCGCTCCGACGCTCTAGCAGGCGCGTGACGACGCGCTAAACTGCGAGCCTCACTCCCCAAAACCTGCTTCCCCAGCCTTTCATCACCCTCAGCCTGGTTGATCGCATGAGCGCCCCCGCCCCAAAAATTCAATACGATTGTTCGAAGTGCCCCGGCTACTGCTGCAGTTACCCAAGAATCGAAGTGAAGAAGCGAGATCTCGAGCGACTCGCGCGCCACTTCGGCGTATCGGCCGAAGTGGCAGCACGTCGTTACACACGCATCTATAACGATGAGGGAAAGCCAGAGCGCATCCTGCGACATCAGAAAGACACGGTCTACGGTTCAATCTGCCGTTTCTTCGATACCAACGAGCGCCGCTGCACCATTTATGAGGCACGGCCCGCCGTATGTCGCGAGTATCCCAACGGCTCACGCTGCGGCTACTACACCTTCATTCAGTTTGAACGCAAACATCAGGACGATCAGGACTTCATTCCGTCGGCGTGAGCCGGCGCGCGCTCATTCAGCGCGCAGGCCCAGCACGACGGTGATGGGCTCGCCAGCACGGAGCCGTGCGTCGCGGGCGAGTTCCTTGTTGCGTTGGGCGGATGCCGCATCGACTGCCTGATTGATAAGCGTGGCCGGAACTACCACGACCCCATCCGAGTCACCCAGAATAATGTCGCCCGGGTGAACCATTACGCCCCCCACCACAACAGCCTCACCTAGCC
>CAMBZS010000105.1 GCA_945872335.1 Bordetella parapertussis
ATCGCGTGATCAATGAAGTGCTGGCGCAACCGGAGATCCAAGCGCGCTTTGAGGCGATGGGCACCGAACCCGCCGGCGGAACACCCGAGCAGTTCGCCGCGACGCTGCGTCGCAATGACGCTCGGTGGGGAGCGGTCGTGAAGGACAACAGCCTCAGGGCCGACTAGGCTCGGCCAGAGCGGCTTGCGCTGCCAGCCGCGGGCGCCCCGCGCCTCAGGCCCGGTTCGTCTGATTCGGCGCGGTGGCGAGCACCACCGCGGCAACCGCCTGCAATCCCGTGGTGAGCCCCAGCGCCCAGCTGTATCCATCGGGATCCCAGCCCCCTGCAGGCGTGCGCGGCCACAGATCAAGAATCCAGCCGATTGCAGCCTGAACCAGAAAAGCGCCACCCAGGGACAACATGTTGACCGCAGTAGAAACCCGTCCGGTCTGCTCCGGCGGGAACAGCTGCCCCATGGCTACATAGGCGACCGGGCCAGCCGAGCCAAACACCGCTGCGGCGGCCCACAATCCAATAACGACCGCTGCGTTGGTTGGCTGCATCATCATGCCAATCTGAAGAAACACCATCACGCCCAGACACACCACTGGCACGATGAAGGGTGGCAGGCCCGCGATGCTCGCCCGGCTAGAGGCATTCCCGGTGATGACGCTTCCGGCCACCATCGCGAGCGTGTAGACGAACAGGACCCCCGCCCGAGCGGGGCCGTCCATTCCGGCGACATCTCGCAACCATGGACCCGCCCAGAGTCCCAGGTAGGCAAAGTTGAACATCGACAGGGTTCCCATCGCGGGACCATATCGCCAGAAGTTTCGCGACGCGAGAATGCGTCCGCTCACCGCGATGTCCCCGAGCAACGAGCGCGAGGCGTCTGCGGCGCGAGGCTTGTCTGGCACCGCAATGAAAATCCAGACCGCCACGGCAAAGGTGAGAGCACCCAACGCGGCAAAGACGCCGCGCCAGCCAAGCGCGGGAAGCAGCGCCTGGACCGGCGTGGTGGTGAGTGCACTGCCCAGCGCACCGATTGCCATGGCGATGCCAGTGAGCTGGGCACGTCGGTTGAATTCGAACCAGTCTGCGTGCGCCTTGATGACCGCCATGAGCCCAGCGGAGATGCCCACGCCAATCAGGATGCGCCCCGCGGCGAGTCCGGCAAACCCGGGCGACAGCGCGAAGATCATGAAGCCGAGCGCAGCAAGTGTCATGAGCACAGCCTGCACCCGCCTGGGGCCGTAGGCATCGAGCGCCACGCCGAGCGGCAACTGGGTGAGCGCGTAGGCCGCAAACAGAAAGGCCGCGAGCATCCCGAGCTCACTCGCTGATAAACCAAGCTCAATCGCCAGCACCGGCCCCACGATCGCCATCACGGTCCGTGCGGCCTGATTCATGAAATTGGCGGCAGCCAGCGGAACGGTGACCCGGCCCAGCCTTTGCACTGACATCCCCTGAACCTGGTGAGCCCCCGACGGGCTCGACGGCGCTACACTACAGGCAAAGCGCAATGGCCGTGACTGTGCGAACCGAAAATCAAATAGGAGGAGACCCGATGCTTTTGCCCACCTCGCTCGTCGGAAGCCTGCCCCAGCCCGACTGGCTGGTTGACCGCGACAACCTTCGCGGGCGTTTTCCGCCCCGCGTTCGCGCGCGTGAAATCTGGAAGGTGCCCGCTGCGGTGCTCGCCGAGGCGCAGGATGACGCCACGCTGGCCGCCATCAAGCTCCAGGAAGACGCGGGCCTGGACATCATCACTGACGGCGAAATCCGGCGCGAGAGCTATTCCAACCGGTTCGCGACCGCGCTGGAGGGCGTGGACATCGATAATCCCGGCACTGCGCTCGACCGCTCCGGACATCCGAATCCGGTGCCACGCATTACCGGCAAAATTCGCCGTAAACACGCGGTGCAGGTCGAGGATGTGAAGTTCCTGCGTCGGCACACCACGCGGCCAATCAAGATCACCGTGCCGGGCCCGTTCACCATGTCGCAGCAGGCGCAGAACGATTTTTATCGGCACCCGGCCGATGCGGCACTCGACTATGCCGTGGCGGTAAACGCCGAAATTCGCGATCTGTTCGCAGCCGGCGCCGACATCGTTCAGATCGATGAGCCCTACATGCAGGCCCGGCCCGAGCCCGCCCAGCAATATGGGCTACAGGCCCTGAATGCTGCGCTCGAGGGCATTACCGGCACCACGGCGGTTCACATCTGCTTTGGTTATGCGCATGTGATTCACGCGCGGCCAAGTGGCTATTCGTTCCTCACCCAACTCAGGAACTGCAACTGCCGTCAGATCAGTCTGGAGACCGCGCAGTCCAATCTTGACGTTGCCGTGCTGAAGGATCTGGCCGGCAAGAAGATCATTCTCGGCGTGGTGGACCTGGCTGACATGACGATTGAATCGCCCGAGACCATCGCTGCACGCATCCGGAGGGCGCTACCTTATGCGCCAGCCGAAAACATCATCGTCGCGCCCGACTGCGGCATGAAGTATCTGCCGCGCGATGTGGCCTTCGGCAAGATGCAGGCGATGACAGCGGGAGCAGCCATCGTACGGCGCGAGCTTCAGGCCAGCGCCTGAAGCATTGCGCGCCCCCGGTCGCCCCCCATGAGTATCTCAACACCACCCGAAGGAAACACCGTCGCCCAGCACCCCATCGTGGGGGGCTGGCGGCTCGCTGACTGGCGCACGGAATATTCCGACGGGCGTGCCCCCACGCTCCCCTTTGGCGAACATCCGGAGGGGCTGCTGGTCTACAGTCCCGATGGCTGGATGAATGCCAGTATCAGCCGCGCCGGGCGCCCGCCCATGTCAAGCGCAAGCCTGAAGCATGCGCCGGCGGCCGAACGGCTGGAAGCCATCGACGCCTTCATGACCTACGGTGGGCCTTATTCTTTCCCTGACGCCGATCATGTGCGGCATGAGGTGGTCATTGCGCTCTACCCCAACCTGATCGGGACCGACCAGGTGAGACGGATGCGCTTCGTGGACGAGCGCACATTGATCCTGTCGGCGAAAGACACGCTTCCGGGCACGAGCGTTCAGCGCCAGCATTCACTCACCTGGAAGCGGATGCGGCCATGAATACCGTCACCCGTCCGCTGATCCGCCTGTTGCGCGCCGAGTTGGCTGACATTGTTGATGTCGGTATCACGCCCATGGGTCATCGTCGGGTGGTGAACATTCAGGGCGGGCATTTTGAGGGCGATCTCATCTCGGGCACCGTACTGCCTGGTGGCGCCGACTGGCAATGGGTACGAACCGACGGCACGATCGACCTCGATGCACGCTATACGCTCAAGACCGATGCCGGGGAACTCATTCAGGTCACCAGCCAGGGCCTGCGCACCGCGTCGCCCGAGGTGCTTGCGCGACTGGGACGAGGCGAAGACGTCGATCCCGCGCTGTACTACTTCCGTACCGTCATGCGGTTCGAAACCAGCGCGCCCGCGCTGCTGCCACTTACGCGGCTGCTCGCGGTGGCCTACGGCCGGCGCACGCGGAACGCAGTTGAGCTGCGCGTCGATGAAATTCTTTGAGCCGTCTGAACGGCTTAGCGTCCGGTACCCCTTCAGGAGTCTCTCATGATCCGATCGCTGCTTCGCGCTGCATTCGCAGGCGCCTGCCTCCTGTCCGCTTCGCTTCCCGCGCTCGCGCAGCAGGCTACCTTTCCCAACCGACCGGTCCGAATCGTCGTGCCCTACGCGCCAGGCGGCGGCACCGACATCATCAGCCGTCAATTGGCCGCCAAGCTGGGCGAGGCCTGGGGCCAGAACGTGGTGGTCGAAAATCGCCCGGGTGCCAATGGCATTGTGGGTACCGATCTGGTGCTCAAGTCACCGCCGGATGGTCACAATCTGGTGGTGGTGGTGGGCGCCCATGTCATCAACGGTAGCCTCCAGAAAACCATGCCATTTGATCCGGTGGCAGATGCCGCGCCAGTCACGCTCATTGCCACCTCGCCCTGGGTGGTGGTGGTGACGCCATCGGTACCCGCCAACACGCTGCGGGAGTTCATCGCACACGCCAAGGCCAATCCGGGCAAGCTTCGATTCGGAAGCTCTGAGCCGTCATCCCGTCTGGCCGGTGAGCAGTTCAAGCAGCAGGCTGGCGTTGATCTCACACATGTGCCCTACAAAGGCGGCTCGATGATCATGACCGACATGCTGGGCGGCCACATCGAGGCGGGCTTTACCAGCACGCTCACCGTGCTTCAGCACTACAAATCGGGCAAGCTTCGCGTGTTGGCGGTGGCGGGGAAGGCTCGCCATCCCTCCATGCCGGATGTACCCACGGCCATTGAAGCGGGGCTGCCGCAGTATGAAACCTACGCCTGGTATGGCATGTACACAGCCCGCAATGTGCCCGTCGAGATCACCAACCGCATCCAGAAGGAAATTGCGCGCATCGTTCAACTGCCCGAGATGCGCGAGAAGCTGAATCAGTTTGGTGCCGAGCCGGTGGCGAACACGCCCGAGCAGTTCGCTGCATTCACACGGGCCGAGTTCGAGAAATACGCGAAGCTGATCAAGCAGGCGGGGATTCAGGCGGAATAGAAGCGGGCCGAGCCACACCAGACGAGCGCGCGCTCGATTTGGCCGCCTATTGGGCTCAGACGGAAGGCCTGACAGCCACCTCTGGCAGCCTCAGCAGCCGCCGTGCATTGCCCTCCAGGATCGCTGTCTGGTCGGCCTCCGAGAGTCCGGGATGCGCGGTGACCACTTCAACCGGCTGTTCATAGGCAATCGGAAAGCAGTAGTCGCTTCCCATCATGATGCGATCGGCGCCGACGTGGCGCAGCAGATAGTCGAGCACGTCGGCGGAATAGCCGATGGTGTCGTAGTGAAAGCGCTTGAGGTAGCTGAGCGGATCCGCTGATAGCGGTTTCAGGTCCTGGCGCTTCTCCCATCCCCGTCTCAGGCGCCCAACCAGCCAGGGAAAGGCGCCGCCGGCATGCGGCAGCACCACTTCAAGCTTCGGAAAGCGATCAAGCACACCGCCGAAGATGAGATGCGCCGCGGCCACCGCAGTCTCAAACGGATTGCCAAGCAGATTGGTGAGATAGAAGCGCTCAAGCCGATCGGGCGCCAGCACAAAGGTGGGATGCAAGAAGACAGGCAGACCCAACGCCTCGAGCCGCTCCCACACCGGCGTGAACGCCGGGTCTGACAAATCGCGCTCGAGGACACAGGTGGCAAGACACACGCCACGGATACCGGGTAGTGAGGGCAGGCGATCGATCTCGCGAAGGGCGAGATCAACCGCCTGAAGCGGCAGCGTGGCGAGTCCGACAAACCGCTCAGGGTCGGCCTGATGTGCTTCGGCGAGGCAATCGTTATAGAGCACCGCCAACGTGTTGCCGTCTTCACGCCCCGCCCAGTAGACCATGGGCTGCGAGAGCGACAAGGCCTGCGCCGAGACGGCCTGGCCGGCCATTGCCTCGCGCCGTGCATCGAGATCGATGAAGCGCGGGCCCGTTGGTCCGGTGGAAAGGTGCCCATGCCGGAAGCGCGGGCCCGCCCCTGCCACCTCATCCCAGACCAGGCCATGCGCGGGACCGCGCCGCTCCAGTTCGGTGAGCCACCGCCGCGGAAACCAGTGAGCATGGATATCAATCGGGCAGCATGCGCAGCGCATCAGAGAAGCCTCAGCGTGACCAGTGACAGTTGCGGGATGTAGGTGACCAGCAAGAGTGCGATCACGCTGGCGATGATGAACGGCACGACAGCCGGATACATGACCGACATGGGCAGGCGAAACACCGCCTGCCCCACGAAGAGGTTGATACCGAAGGGGGGCGTGAAGGTGCCGATGCTGAGGTTCATCACCACGATCACGCCAAAGTGCACCGGGTCGACGCCAATCGCCTTGGCAACGGGCGCAAGGAGCGGTGTGAGCACCAGGATGGACGAGGCAGTGTCGAGAAACATGCCGACGATCAAAAGCAGAATATTGATCGCCATCAGTACCATCCAGGGCTCGAACTTGAGTGCCAGCACCCAGGCCACCAGGCTTTGCGGCACGTTGTTGACCGTGAGCAGCCAGGAGAACACACCTCCCGCCGCGACGATGATGAACACCTGCGCGGTCAGCACCATCGAGCGCCCCGCCGACAGCAGAATTTCAAAAGCACCGATCTCTCGATAAACGAGTCCGACCACCAGCATGGCGTAGACGCAGGCGATGCCCGCCGCCTCAGTGGGCGAGAACACTCCTGCGTAGATGCCCCCCAGCACCGCTATGGGCGCAAGAATGGACCAGATGCCATCGCGGGTGGCTTCCAGAAACTCGGCCAGATTGAACGGGGCACCGCGTCCCTCGGCGCTACGACGCACCACCCAGAAAATGGTGAGCGCAAGGCACCCGGCCATCACCATCCCAGGCACCAATCCGGCTGCAAACAGTTTGACGATCGAGGTTTCGGCCGAGATGCCGTAGAGGATGAAGCCGATGGAAGGCGGGATGAGGTTGTCGATAGCCGCGCTTGAAACCAGCAAGCCCGAAGCAAAACGCTCGGAGTAGCCGGCCTCGCGCATCCTTGTGTAGGTCAGACTGCCCACTGCCGCGACCGTTGCGGCTGTGGAGCCCGACACCGCACTGAACACCGCGGTGGTGCCAAGCGCCGCGAGCGGAAGCGCACCGCGCATGCCACCCAGTATCGACATCACCCAGCGCACCAGCCGACGCGACACGCCGCCACGCCCCATCAGGTCGCCCGCGAAAATGAAGAACGGCACCGCCAGCAGCGCAAACTTGTCGATGCTGCTGTACATGGTCTGGTGGAGCGCAGTGGGCGGAACCGTACCGAAGATCAGCAGCACCGCCGTTGCGGTGGTGAGCAGCACCAGGAAGAACGGAAAGCCGAGTGACAGCAGGCCAAGCGGCAGAACCGATAGCAGCCAGGTCATTGGCCAGCCCCGGTGCCAGGGTCGGAAGGCGAGGTTGAACCAAACACCCAGCGGCGCCACCGGATCAGCACCGCGAGCGCCGAGAGCGAGAACCCCGCCAGCAGCGCCGAATGCGGAATGACCTTGGGAATCTGCGCACCCGCACTCACCGCCTCGGTCTGCGCAAACAACTGTACGATGGTGAACGACTGCCACGCGATAAAGGCGCACACCGACGCGAGCGTGAGTGCGGTGACCGCATTGAGCGCTACGCGGGCGCTGCCCGACACCCGCGCCGAGAACAGATCCATGTTCAGGTGGTCACAGCGCCACGTGACCACCGCCGCGCCCAGAAAAACACCCCAGATGGTGAGGGCAACCAGCACTTCCTCGGCCCAGAAAATGGGCTTGGCAAACGCGTAGCGCCCGATCACGTTGGCAAGGTTGAGGAGGACGCCTGCCAGCATCACGCAGCCGAGCACCGAATAAATGCCACGCAGCGCCCGGCTCTCGGTGGGCGCTGCGTGAACTTGCTCAGCGGGCGGCACCGCGTTCATGCCGCGAGGCAATTCAACACGGGTCAGTACTTGTTCGCAGTGGCAAGCATCTTGCGGTAGAACGCATTGACCGCCGCATTGTCTTTGGTGACTTCCTCACCGATGCCACCGAGCAGGGTCTTGAGACGCGCCTTGTCGGCATCCGAGAAGCGCAACCACTCGCCACCCGCCTCTGACCAGCGCTTGCGTGAGGCCTCATCGATTTCCCGCGAGCGTGCCATCATGCGCGGCTGCAGCTTGGCCGCTTCATCGATCACCAGCTGACGCAGATCGGCAGGAAGCTTGTTCAGGAACGCGCGGCTCACGACCCCGACGGACACCACCATGGTGTCGTTTGACTCGGTGAGGAATTTTGAAATTTCGTTGAACTTGAGATTCACATAAACCGCAGTGGCGCTCTGCGTGCCATCGATCACGCCCTGCTGCAGACCAGGAATGACTTCGGACAGATCCATGGGAACCGCTGTGCCGCCCAGCTGTCGCATCTTCGCGCGCTCGGCCGGCGTGGCGTTCACGCGCAGCTTCTTGCCCTTGATGTCATCGAGCGAGCGGATGGGTTGCTTGCCGAAATAATTTGCAAACGCAAAGGTGTAGGTGGATACGACCTGCATGTTGCGGTTTGCGCCCAGCGACAGGATGTCCTTGTTCAGCTCCGCATCAAGCAGCGTCTTTTCAGCATGGATCATGTCCTTGAACAGCATGGGGATGCTGAAGGTGCCGAAACGGGGATCAATACCGGCAAAAAAATCGGCAGGCGCAGTGAAGGCCTCGACCGTGCCCAGCTGCAGGCCCTCGATCTGACTGGCGATGGTGCCCAGCTGGTTGCGCGGAAAGAGGTTCACCGCAATGCGACCTTTGGAGCCAGCCTCCAGTGCCTCTTTCATCCAGGTGCCCCACTGGTGCTGGATGTCATTTAACGTGGCAAAGCCGATTTTCATGGTGAAGTCGGCTGCGCGGGCGGGCATGCCTGCGCCGATGAGGGCGGACGCCGCGAGGCCTTGCTTCAGAAACCGGCGCTTGCCGGCGTGGGTAAAGGGTTTCATGGGGTGTCTCCTCTGAGTTGTTATTGAAGGGCGTGAAGGCGAAAGGAGGTCTACCAGACCAGATCACCCTCTCGGATCAGCATCTTGCAGCGCTCGGCCTCGGTGTAGGGCGCGTGAGCTACCCCGCAAGGCATGCGAAACCAGGTACCCGCCTCGTAGGTGGCGAACTGGTCTTTCAGCACGCCCTCCAGAACGAAGGTTTCTTCGCCAATGGAGTGATCGTGCGATGGAATTTTTCGGTTGGTGTGCACGTGGCCGATTCGGCCGGTTTCAATGCCTGTGCTGTTTGGATAGAGATGCAGCACATCGGCGCCGCGATGCGGAAACTCGAGCCACTTGGCGTTGACCGCATCAATCACGATACGGGTGCTGTCGGGCATGATGGGGACGCGCCACTTCATGTAGAGCACGCAGCCGCCAGCTGAGTGGAGCGAATGCGCGGTGCCGGGGGGCTGCCGCACGAAAGTGTGCCGGCCGTAGGTGCCGTGTTCATCGGCGCACTCGCCCTCGACCACGAAGAAATCCAGCCGCTCGGCTACGGTGCTGTGCGGCAGGCGCGCGCCCGGTTCGAACTTGAGCAGCGATGTTTCTCGACCCATACGCGGATGGTTGACGAACTCGAGCACCTTGCGCGTGATGCCGGCCCACTCGGTGGGCTCCCAGGACATTGTGCGCGTGTCCATGTATGCGACCTGATTGCAGTTGGCGTTGACCTCGGGGGCGGAACGCATGGCGGCACCTCTTGACGGACTAACGTTGAACGGATCAAATAACTGTAAGAGCATGAATTAGCGATTGTCAACGTCAATATCGATATTCACCCAGGACACGCCCATGAATGACGAACCAGTCATCGCCCAGAAAGCACCCTACAAGGTCGAACTGCTCGAGGGTTACCGCTACGCATGGTGTTCATGCGGGCTCTCCAAGCAGCAGCCGTTCTGCGACGGCTCGCACACCTCCACCAAAAGCGGAATGAAGCCAGTGGTCTGGACCCAGCAGAAAACCGTTACGGCCTATCTCTGCGGCTGCAAGCGCGGCGGCAAGGTGCCCTACTGCGACGGCACGCACAACAGCCTCTGAGCCCGCTCGCCACCATCCGCCCAAGATGAGCACACCCGGTTCGTCTGCTTCAGAAAGCGCCACGCTCGCGCAGTCGATCGCGCACCAGTTGCGCGACGACGTGCTGAATGGGCGCTATCCACCCGGCGAGCGGCTGCGCCTCGAAGACCTCAAGAACAACTTTGGCGTGAGCTGGAGCCCGGTCCGCGAGGCGGTCACGCGGCTGGTGAGCGAGGGCCTGATCGTTGCCGACAGCCAGAAAAGCTATCGCGTCGCGCCCGCCTCGCGTGCCGAACTCGCCGAGGCCATCGAACTGCGGGTGCTGCTGGAGACGCGGGCACTGCGTGATTCCATCGCGCGTGGCAACGACGCCTGGGAGGTCGAGGTGCTGAGCGCACACCATCGGCTCGCCAAGCTCGAATCGCAGCGCATTTCGGGCCAGCAGATCAGCGACTGGGAGGCCTGGCATCACGCGCTCCATCAGGCGCTCACCCAGGCCTGCGGCTCGCCGATCCTGTTGCAGTTCTGTCAGCACCTGAACACGATTCACGATCGCTATCGGCGCATCTTCTTCACCCACCACGATGTCGACCGCGACGTGGCGGCGGAGCATCGACAAATCACCGAAGCCACGCTTGGTCGCGACTCGAGGCTCGCCTGCAAGCTGCTCGCCGATCACATCGAGCGAACCGGGCGAAACATTCTGGCCACCATGCCGGAATAGGCCCTCTCAACGATGACCCTGCTTCGAACCGACGACGCCGAGCTCTACTACGAGCTCCATGGTGACGGTCCGCCCCTGGTGCTCATTCACGGCGCAAGCGGCACCCATCTGGCGTGGTGGCAGCAGGTGGCAGAGCTTCGTCACCACTTCAGCTGCCTGATCTACGATCTTCGCGGCTATGGGCGTTCGCGTGCGCTGGCCGAGCTCGACCCTGCCGACGGTGAGGCGCATGTCCGCGACCTGGCCGCGCTCATCGACCACACGGGCCTAGGCGGAGAACCGCTCAACCTGATGGGCGCATCGCTCGGCTCTGCGCCCGCGCTCCGTTTTGCGGCCGATCATCCGGATCGCATCGCAAGACTGGTGCTCTGCTGCGGCCCAGGCTGCGTGAGCACCCCGCGAATCGATCAGGGGTGGGCTGAGCGAATTGCCCGCATGCAGGCGCGCTATCGCCAGGTGGGCGCGAGCGAATCACCGCTGCCCGCCGGTGTACCACGGGTGCGAAGCCCAGGCGAGAAAGAGCGGTTTTCGGCCGCCTATCACCCCTATGGGCCGGTGGGCGAGGCTATGCATCTCGACTTTCCTGCGCTCACGTTTCTTTATGCCGAAATCATGGCCTCATCGGGTGGCCCCCCTACCCCAGCCACTTTCCCGGTGTTCACCAGCCGGCCTGTCAAACCCGCCGAGGCCGCGCGGCTTCACTTCCCGGTTCTGGTGGTGGGCGGCACCGACGACCCGCTCTTCGCAGCAGACGAATTGCGCGAGGTTGCCAGCCTGTTTCCGAACGGTCGCTGCGACCTCTTCAAGGGCGCGGGCCACCTCGCCTACTACGAGCGGCCGCGCCGCTTCAATGATCTGGTCATGGCGTTCTTGCGCGTCGCAGTGTGAGCGCTTGGCGGCCCCACATCGCACGCTCGCCATAGCCTGCCCCGATCACCGCTGGTGAATACCCCGCCCTTTACGCTGCTGCACCGCGACGATCGGCTCGCCGTGATCTGCAAGCCCGCGGGCTGGCTCGTCCATGCAACCGCACTTGACCGCGGGGAAACACGTGTGGTCTTGCAGGCGCTTCGCAAGCTGCTCGGGCAAACGGTGTTTCCGCTGCACCGGCTCGATAAAGCCACCAGTGGCGTCCTTGCCTTTGCGCTCGACTCGAGCACGGCACGCTCGCTGGGCGAGCGTTTCGAAAGCGGCGAAGGGATCAGAAAAACCTATCGCGCCATCGTGCGGGGCTGGCCGACCGGTGACCGGCAGATTGACCATCCGCTCACCCGCATGAAAGACGATCGAACCGACTCGCGGACGCAAAGCCTGCCTGCACAGACGCTTCTTCGGATACTGCACCGGGGCGCCCTGCCGGTGGCACACGGACCTTATCCGGAAATCCGCTATGCCGAGCTCGAGCTCAGGCCGCTCACCGGGCGCAGGCATCAGATCAGGCGCCACCTGAAGCACATTACGCATCCGGTCATCGGCGACTCCACCCACGGCAAGGGCCCGCTCAATCGGGCGGTGTCCGAGCATCTGGGTATTGCCAGGCTCTGGCTTCACGCTGAAAGCCTGGAGCTTGTGATGCCAGGGGCACATGAGTGCCTCAGGTTTGTAGCCCCCACGGGGCCCGAGTGGCAGGCCTGGCGGAAAACGCCGGCGTCTTCCGCCCAGACCGTTCCCGTCTGAGTGCTAGCCCGCGCGTGCGGGCATCACATTCCCGCCTGCGATACGAACTTGATGTTCAAGTAGGGTTCGATGGCCTCTGAGCCGCCTTCGGAGCCGTAACCTGAATCCTTGATGCCGCCGAACGGCACCTCGGGCAATGCCAGGCCCAGATGATTGATGGTGACCATCCCCGCTTCGAGTTCGGCAGCGATGGCCTGCGCGGTCTTCGCCGAGCGGGTAAACGCGTAGGACGCGAGACCGAACGGCAGACGATTTGCCTCGGCGACTGCGTCCTCGAAGGTTGAAAAAGGATTGATGACGGCGAGCGGACCGAACGGCTCTTCGTTCATGGCGCGCGCCGATCGATCGAGTTCGGTGATCACGGTGGGTTCGAAGAAATTGCCTTGGCTGCCGATTCGGTGCCCACCGGTCTGGATGGTGGCGCCAGCCTTGCGCGCATCCTCGATGTGCGCATCCATGGCCGCAGGTCGTCTCGGGTTGGCAAGCGGCCCCATCGACACACCTTTCTCGAGGCCGTTGCCGACGCGAATTGCCTTGGTGTGTTCGACAAAGCGCTCGACGAACTGCTTGTAGACACCCTCCTGCACGAGAAAGCGCGTGGGCGATACACACACCTGGCCGGCATTTCGAAACTTGCTGCCAGCCATCGTGCGCGCCACCGCATCGGCATCGACATCATCAAAGACGATGACCGGCGCATGACCACCCAATTCCATGGTGGTGCGCTTCATGTGAAGGCCCGCGAGCGCGGCAAGTTGCTTGCCGACCGGGGTGGATCCTGTAAAGGTGATTTTCCGGATGACCGGATGCGGGATGAGGTATTGGGAAATCTCGGCCGGCACACCGTAGACCAGACCCACCACGCCGGCGGGTATGCCCGCATCGACAAAGCAGCGGAGAAGTTCGGCAGGCGACGCAGGCGTTTCTTCCGGCGCCTTCACGATAATGGAGCAGCCTGTGGCCACGGCTGCGGAAAGCTTGCGCACCACCTGATTGATAGGGAAGTTCCAGGGGGTGAAGGCTGCGACCGGGCCAACCGGTTCGCGCAGCACGAGCTGGTAGATGCCCTGAGCGCGCGCGGGGATCACTCGACCGTAGGCGCGGCGCCCTTCCTCGGCAAACCAGTCGATGATGTCGGCACCAGCGAGCACTTCGGCTTTGGCCTCGCCAAGCGGCTTACCCTGCTCCATGGTCATGAGCGTGGCGATCGTTGCTGCGCGTTCGCGAAACAGATCGGCGGCCTTGCGCATGAGCTTGTAACGGTCAAAGGCGCCGGTTTTGCGCCAGGTCTGAAAACCGCGCGAGGCGGCCTCGAGCGCACGGTCAAGGTCGGCCCGCTCGGCCCGTGCGACGGAACCGATGGTTTCACCCGTGGCGGGGTTGACGACGGGAAGCGACTGGCCGGCCGCGGCATCGCACCACTGGCCATCGATCAGGAGCTGGACGTTGGGGTACATGGGTGGGGTCCTTGGTTCACAAACAAAACGGAATTATGAACCTTCCGC
>CAMBZS010000106.1 GCA_945872335.1 Bordetella parapertussis
GCCCCGCCAGTCGCCCCCCCACCCGACGGGTCGGCGAGGGTGATTCGCGACAGCCACACCACCGGCACCAGACCCACCAACACAATGAGGAGCGATGGCCAGGCCGCCTCGGCGAGTCGTTCATCTGCTGCAAAGTGATAGGCCACCACCGCCAGCGTGTCGAAGTCGAAGGGGCGCAGCACCAGCGTGGCGGGCAGCTCCTTGACCGAATCCACAAAGACCAGCAGCCCTGCCACCGCGACGGTTCGTCGCATCAGCGGCCAATGAACTTCCCGCAGCACCCCCCAGAACCCGCGGCCCAGGCTTCTGGCGCTTTGATCCATGGAGGGGCTGATGCGCCGCAGCCCGGCATCAATCCCCTGGAACCCCACCGGAAAGAAGCGCACGGTGTAAGCGTAGTAAACGCCCGCAATGCCTCCGGCAATCAACGGTGTCTGCCACCCAATCAAAGCGCCCATCCAGGCCAATCCCTGTGAGGTCAGCCCGGCAAGCACGAGCAGCCCCACGCCCAGCACCAGTCCGGGGATGGCATAGCCAGTGTTGGCGAGACCGAGCGCCAGGCGAACCCACCGACCGCCCGATACGCGCAGGGCATACGCACCGAGCAGCGCGAGCGG
This sequence comes from Bordetella parapertussis, assembly GCA_945872335.1. Classification (GTDB taxonomy): domain Bacteria; phylum Pseudomonadota; class Gammaproteobacteria; order Burkholderiales; family Burkholderiaceae_E; genus SYIM01. The sequence continues at coordinate 618 of CAMBZS010000106.1, forward strand.
AACCACCAGCGCTGCCCCGCCTGCCCCCAGGAGCGCCGTATTGGCGACCCAGTCGAGTAGTCGAGCGTCTACCCCCGACTCACTTCCCGCACCGGTAACGAGCAGCAGCACCGCCGGCACCACAAAGCCGAGCACCCCGGGCATCGCGCAAGCCACGAAAGCACTCCAGGCCCGCGCGCCCCGAAGCACCGTTCGCTCGGGTGATTGCGTCGAACGCGCGTGGAACTGCATGCGCCCACGCTGCATGCGTTCGATCCAGACCAGTGCCATGACAACAACTAGCAGCACCAGCGCCAATTGCGCTGCGCCCGCACGGTCGCCCAGTGACTGCCACGCGCGGAAAATTCCGGCCGTGAATGTATCCACGGCGAAATAGCTAACGGTACCGAAATCAGCAAGCGTTTCCATGGTGGCAAGCGCCACCCCGGCGGCTACCGCGGGACGCGCCACCGGCCAGGTGACTCGCCACCAGACTTCAAACGGGCCCAGTCCGAGCGTTCGGGCTGCCTCGGCGAGCGAGGCGCTGCGCTCGGCAAACGCCGTGCGCGCGAGGAGATACACGTAGGGGTACAGCGCAAGGCCGAGGCACAACGCAGCCGACGGCCAGCTGTGCACGTCTGGGAACCAGTAATCGCCGATTTCCCATGCGGTCGCGCGGCGCAATGCGGACTGCAGCGCCCCGGACGGCGCAAGAAAATCGGTGTAGGCGTAGCCCATGACAAAGGCAGGCATCGCCATCGGCAACACCAGGACCCACGCGAGCGCGCGCCGCCCCGGGAATTCGAATGCCGCAATCAGCCAAGCTGCGCCCACCCCCACTGCAAGCACGATCACCACTACCGCAGCAGTGAGCAGAGCCGTCGTGGCCGCATAGCGCGGCAGCACGGTCAGGCCCAGATGCGACAGCGTTGCAGTGCTTTCGAACATGCCGGCCAGCGCGAGCACTGCCAGGGCCAGCGCCGGCGCGGCAAGCGCGAGGGCAACCAGCACCGTAGCCGCGCCAACCGGCGCTACGGGGGCCGCGCCAGTCTTGAGTCTTGACCATGCAGAGAACACCAGGCGCTTCCCGCGATAAACTATCCAAACGAGAATTATATGCATTCGCAATACGCCCCAGTCGCCCCGCCACACCCCGCCCTCACGGTCGACGACCTGTCGGTGGTGTTCGCGCGCACTGGCCGACGTCAGCGCGTGCTCGACGGTCTCGGCTTTGCCCTCGCCCCTGGCGAGATCGGCTGCCTGCTCGGGGCCTCGGGCTGCGGCAAGTCCACGGCGCTCCGGACCATCGCCGGTTTCGTTCGCCCGGAGCGCGGCACCGTTCAGATCGGCGGCCGAACCGTGGTGGGGCCAGGCGCGTGGGTGCCGCCCGAAGCCCGGGCAACCGGCGTTGTTTTTCAAGACTTCGCGCTATTTCCTCATCTCGACATTTCCGCCAACGTGGCGTTCGGGCTGCGGGGCCGCTCTGCCGCCGAACGCGAGGCTCGGGTTGAGGAGATGCTGCATCTGGTGGGGCTGGACGGCATGCGACGCCGGTTCCCGCACGAACTGTCCGGTGGCCAGCAGCAGCGGGTTGCGCTTGCGCGTGCCCTTGCACCGGCACCGTCGCTGCTGCTGCTCGATGAACCCTTCTCGAGCCTGGACCCCGAATTGCGCGAGCGGCTCGCCCTGGAGTTGCGAGAGCTCCTCAAGGCAGCGTCCATCACCACGCTTCTGGTCACGCATGATCAGCACGAGGCCTTCGCCATGGCCGACAGCGTCGGGGTCATGATCGACGGCCGGATTGCGCAATGGGACACCCCTTACCGGCTCTATCACCGCCCGGCCTCGCGCGAGGTGGCTGATTTTGTCGGACACGGTGCGTTTCTCCCTGGGAAGGTCCGGCAAGCACAGGGCGAGGCGCAGATCGAAATCGAATTGGGCACGCTGCCGATCCTGGCGCGCAGCGATCAGGCGATCGCCTCAGCCGTGGCCGCTCCAAGCGGTGAGGTAACTGTGCTTCTGCGTCCCGATGATGTGATCCATGATGACGCGAGCCCGGTGCATGCGCAGGTCATCCGCAAGGCATTCCGGGGCGCACAGTTTCTCTACACGCTCAGGCTCCCAAGTGGCGCAACCCTCCTTGCACTGGTGCCAAGCCACCATGACCACCCGGTTGGCGAGACCATCGGCATCCGATTCGACGCGGATCACATCGTCACTTTCGCATCGCCGGATAAATCCCCATGAATGACACGCTCCGACAGAACGGCATGGCGGTCGCGCGGAACGGCCTTCACGGCGCAATTCCTGCTCGCCGCCAATATGGTTTGGCAAAGGCTGGCTCCCGCCTCGCGGCGATCGCCTTCGTCCTGCTCGGTGCCCCCGTCCTGGCGGCCGCCGCTGCCGCTGGCTCGGTCCAGCACGATGCAAACACCGGCATCGACTGGGTCACCCTGGACGGCTTCGCCATCGCCCGCACCGAGACCACCATCGGCCAATTCCGCCGGTTCGTTTCCGCCACAAGGCTGACCACCCGTGCCGAACGTGATGGCGGAGGCTCGGTGTTTGAAGCCGGCTGGACCCGCAAGCCCGGTTGGACCTGGGCGGCACCCTACGGGCCGCAGTATCGCCCTGCCGATGACGAACCCGCCGCGCACATCACCTATGACGAAGCCGAGGCATTCTGCCGCTGGGCAGGCGGTCAGCTTCCGAACGACGCACAATGGACTGCGGCGGCTTATCGCGAGCAACGCGCGGCCCCACCCACGCCGTTCGTGCGCGGTCGCACCTACCGCTTTCCCACGGGTGACACCCCAACCGGTGCACAGTGCCTCGATGACTGCGGGCCGGAATCGGCTCGCCGTTCTGTGCGGCACAGCGCAGCCTTGTCACGCGGCCTGGGCCATGCCCCCGTCAGTCAGACCCCGGCTGGCGTAAACGGCCTGCACGACATGGGCGCCAATCTTTGGGAGTGGGTGGATGACCCCCCGGGGCTCGCTGGCAACGCCGAGCGCCTTACCCGCGGCGGATCCTGGTGGTATGGCAGAGGCCCCATGCAGGCAGACCACCGCCAGAGCAAGCCCGGCGACACCGCGGTGGTGTACATCGGGTTTCGGTGCGCGAGGCCCGCCCGCTGAACGGCCTGGGCGTCAGGCTGGCGCCGACCGTGCCTGCAGGGCTGGATGAACCGGCTGCACCGCGGCAATAAAGGCCCACGCCCCACCGAGCGACACCAGGGCGAGCACGGTAAAGCCTAGCCGGTAGTCACCCATCAGATCGACGAACACGCCCGCCACCAGCGGACCCGCAACCTGACCGATCGCCACCACCACCGCCGATACGCCGAGGATCATGCCGATCGAACGGCGTCCGAAGTAATCAGCGCGCATCGCCTGCATGAAGGGCCCTCGCACGCCCCATGCAGCACCGTGCAGCACGGCAAATGCCACCAGCATCGCAAAGCCGCTGGCGTAGGTCAGCATGATCAGTCCCAGGAAGTGGCCCACCATGGCAAGTGCCGCCACGCGCCGCTTCACGAAGCGGTCGCCTATCCAGATCCCGAACAACACGCCACCTATCTGTGCAATGGTCATCATCATGATTACCAGTGAGGCAAGGTTGACCGAATAACCGAGCCCCTCTTTCATGTGCGTGATCGCATGGACATTGACTGCCCCCACCACCAGCAGTGCTGCACCGTGGCCGATCGCAAGGAGCCAGAAAGCACGCGTGCGCATGGCCTCGTGAAGCGTGAAACCGCGCTTTGCCTGCTCCGCCGCACTGAGTGCGGACTCATCCGCCCCGGCGCCGGGCGGTGCCGAGGCGGCCGACGGCGCCAACGCTGCCGCGGTGCCTGCCGTGCCTGCGGCTGCCGTCCCTGCGCCCAGCGGGGCCGTTACAGCCGGACCCGGCGGGGGAACACCATCAACTTGCTCACCCAGCTGCTGCGGTCGCCCGCGAAACACCCGACTGAGTGGCAGCCCGACCGCCAGCACCAACACCCCGGAAATAATTGCCGTGACCCGCCAGCCATATGCCTGCATCACGCCCGCCACCAGTGGCACCAGAACGCCCCCGAAACCCACCCCCAGGCCCACAGCCGAGAGCGCCCGTGCCCGGTGGCGCTCGAACCAGTGAATGATGGCCACGTTGACGGGGAAATATCCGCAGAGCGTCATGCCTACGGCGCACACTGCAATCGCCGAATAGAACGCTGCGAGGCTATCCACCAGACCAAGCCCGACCAGTCCCAGCCCAAAGAGCACCACCCCGGCCCGAATCACCAGCCCCTCGCCAAACCGGTCAACCAGCCAACCGACCAGCGGCCCGATGATGGCCGTTTCAAGCGACATGAGCGCTGCCCCGCCCGAGAGCTCGGTTTTGCTCCAGTCGCGCTCATCGGACAGCACAGCCACGTAGGCACCGTACGACTGCTGCATCAGCCCTCCCTGCAGCACCTGGAGCGCAGCGCCCGCGCCCACCATCTTCCAGCCGTGAAAGAGTTTCATTCAGGTCACGCTGGACCAAGACGATCCAGCGCCTGGCTGATCCGCGCAATACCGGTTCGGATCTGATCGGGCGTGGGCGTGGAAAATGACAGACGCAGGGTCGCGGGATCGGTCTGGTCGGCGTAATAGATGTCACCCGCCACGAACGTGACCTTTTCGTCGATGGCGTGTTTGAGCAGATCACGAGCGCTCGCGCCGTTTCGGATCCGACCCCACATGAACATGCCGCCCTCCGGCACATTCACCGCCACCCGCGACGAAAGATGCGTGGCGATTGCTTCCCGCATGGCCTGCGCCCGTTCGCGATACGCGCCAAGAATCACCGGCAGGTGCGCCCGTAGCCGTCCCGCTTCAAGGTAGCGGGCCACCGTCATCTGCGTGAAGCCGGGATTGGACAGATCATCAAGCTGCTTGGCGATCAGGCAGGCGCGACGAATCGCCGGCGCCGCAATCAGCCATCCGGTTCGAAGCCCGGGCGCAATCACCTTGGAGAAGCTGCCCAGGTGCACCACCCAATCGCGGGCCCCGGGCACCTGATCAACCAGACTCAGAAGATGAGGCTGCGGGTCACCGTGAAAGCGCAATCTCCCATAGGGGTCGTCTTCCACCACCACCACACCGTATTTTACGGCGAGCTCGAGCAGACGAAGACGCCGCGCAAGCGGCATCGTGGCGCCACTGGGGTTCGCGAACGTCGGCACGACATAGAGCAGCTTGGGGCGAGGGCCCTGACCTTTCGCTGCCTCAACGAGCACAGCCTCGAGTTCGTCCACATCGAGCCCGTTGTGGTCGACGCCCACGGTGCGCGTCGACACCTCGGCGATTTTCAACAGGCGAAGCGGCCCTGTGTAAGTGGGGCGTTCAACCAGCGCCACATCGCCAGGGCGCAGCAGCGTGCGCACCAGCAGGTCAAAGCCTTGTTGGGAGCCCGACGTGACCAGAATATCGTCAACACTGCACCGGCTGCCGGCTTCGTCCATCCAGCCAGCGATCCCCTCTCGAAGCGCGGGGAGACCGTCGGTCGGTCCATATTGAAGACATGCGACCGGAGCAGACGCGAGTGCGTTGTCGGCTGCTTCCCTGAGCCCGTCGCGATCAAACAACTCGGGCCCGGGATAGCCACCGGCGAGCGATACCATGCCCGGTACGCTCATCAGCTTGGCCAGTTCGCGAATCAGGGACTCACCGATTGTGCGGTAGGCGGGCAGAACATACGACTCAGGCGTATTCATGGCTCAGCGGCGAGCCTCCCGCTCGCGATACAGCAAATACAGTCCGGCGCCGATCAGAAGCGCAATGCCGGTCCAGCCAGTGAGATTGGGCAGATCGCCCCACACCGCCCAGCCCAAGACCAGCGCAATGGGAAGTCCACTGTACCGAAACGGTGCCACCACCGACAACTCGCCGATCCGCGTGCTGCGGATCACGAAAAAATAGCCCCCGGTCAGAAAGAGGGCCGCTGCCGCCAGCAGCAACGTTGAGCGCAGATCAAGCGGTTGCCAGTTCGCCCCCAGGCAGAAGAGGCCCGACACCACCATGATGGTGAGCGATGTTGCAAGCGTGATCACGAGCGACGGCACGCCTTGCGCGATGCGGCGAGTGACGAGATCGCGTATCGAATGCATGAGCGTGGCAAAAAGACACAGCAACGCATAAAAATTAAGCCCCTCAGCAGACGGCTGCACGAGGAGCAGCACACCACCGAACCCCACCAGAATCGCCATCCAGCGGAGCCTGTCCACGCGCTCGCGCAACACCAGCACCGCCAGCGTGGTCACCATCAGAGGCGAGGCCATGTTGATGGCGATCGCGTCTCCCAGCGGCATGTGCATGAGCGAGAGCAGATAGGTGAAAGTGGCGAGGCAATCAAGCAGCCCGCGGGCGATAACCGGGGGCCGCGCATGCTCCAGCGGCTTCACCCGAACGCCGGTGACTTGCAACGCGATGACGATCCAGATCGAGGAGAACACCGCTCGCACGAAGATCGCCTGCCAAAGGGGCATCGACGCGCCCAGCGCTTTCATCAGCGCATCGTTGATCACGAAACACGCGAGCGACACGACCATGAACAGGATGCCCAGCCGGTTCGCCGCATGATTGCGTTGCGGGCTGCCCGGCGGCGTTAGGTCGCTTGTCGACATGGCCGCCGATCATACTCTCGCGAACCTGGGTCAAATTTCGTCAGATGGAAGATTGCATCGGCTGAGCCCTCAGCCGGGCGCCGCGGCCCTTGCGCCGTGTAACAATCCGGCCATTACGAGGACGCCGGATGGCTCTGAAATCAACAATCTACAAAGCCCAGCTCGAGGTGTCCGACATCGAGCACGGTCACTATGCCCAGCATCAGCTCACCATCGCCTGTCACCCCAGCGAGACAGAGGAGCGCATGATGGTGCGGGTGGCGGCCTATGCGCTGAATGCGCATCAGGTGCAGACACTGTGCGAGGGTGATGCCGAACTCGCGTTCGGCGCTGGACTCTCCGACCCCGACGACCCCGATCTCCGGCTCACCGACTACACCGGCCGGCGACGGCTGTGGATCGAAGTGGGGCAACCTGACGAGCGCGCGCTCACGCGCGCCAGCAGCCGGGCAGACCGCGTCTGCGTCTACGCGTTCTCGGCAGCTGCCGACGTCTGGTGGTCGCTGCTCGAATCAAAGCTTTCTCGACAATCCAAAATCGAGATCTGGCGCCTGCCCGCCGACGGCACCCGCGCGCTCGGCAGGCTCTCTGCTCGCTCCATGTCGCTTCAGGCCACGATTCAGGACGGCACGCTGATGATCGGAAACGCCACCGATCTGGTCACGCTGGAACCCGAGCGCCTGCTCTAAGCCCTGCATTCAGTATGATTCGCAGAGCATGACACCCCATCGGAGAGGCCCCATGAGTGCTCCAGTTCGTTGCCAATTCCTCGCGGTGAAAGCCGGCAGGCGGGTTGCAGGCTCTGCCCTGCCCGCGGTGATCACCGCCTTCGCCTGCACGCTGTCAGCGACCGCCTCTGCGCAGGACACCTTCCCAGCCAAGCCTGTCGTCATCGTGGTGCCGCAGGCAGCGGGCGGCGCAAACGACACTGTGGCCCGCGCATTCGCGCAGCGTCTGGGTCCGGCCCTCGGGCAATCGGTGGTCATCGAAAATCGTACGGGCGCAGGCGGCAACGTGGGCACGGCGTATGTCGCCCGTGCCCCCAGAGACGGCTACACGCTTCTGCTTACTGCCCAGAGCGCGCAAACCATCAACCCCGCGCTTTACCGCAACCCCGGCTTTGATCCTGTCGCAGACTTCGCGCCCATCATGACGGTGGCGACCGCGCCATACCTGCTGGTGGCCAACCCGTCGTTTCCAGCAAAAAGCCTCAAAGAGCTGATCGATCTGGCCCGGCAGCGGCCCGGCAAGATCGACTACGCCTCGGCGGGCAACGGCACGCTCAACCATCTCCTTGGCGTCATGCTGAACAGCGCGGCCGGCCTGCACCTGGTGCACATTCCCTACCGCGGTGCGGCTGCGGCGGCAGCCGACGTGGTGAGCGGTCAGGTCCCCATCACCTTCGGCAGCTTCCCTGGCGTCATGCCATTCGTGAAGTCCGGCAAGCTCACTGTCATCGGCGTGGCGACCGAAAAGCGTACCCCGCTTGCCCCTGAGGTCCCGACGCTTGCCGAAAGCCTGCCTGGCTTTTTTGCTAATTCCTGGTACGGGCTCTTCGCTCCCGCCGGCACGCCCAAACCGGTCATTGACCGCATTCTCGCGGTCTCCACCCAGGTGTTGTCAGCCTCCGATCTGGGCGAACGCCTGGCCGGCCAGGGCGCCGAAGTGTGGCCAGGCAAGCCCGATCAGCTCGCAAAGCTGGTCCGGGAGGAACTCGTGATGTGGGCCCGGATCGTCAAGGAATCGGGTGCAACGGTCGATTAAACCCTGGCGGTTGAGCTGTTTCGCTCACTGGCTGGCTGAAGCCCCGCTCTTCCTGGAGACACATTCGAATGAAGCGGCTGATCCTTGAAATTCTGCTGGGCTTACTCACAATCGCGGGTGCCGGCGGCACGTGGTGGATGTGGAACAAGGCGTCCATCAATCAGGCTGCGCTCGCCAGTGTGTCCAACGAACTCGAGGCGGGCCGCGTCGCTATCGACAGCATGACCGAGCGCATGCAGGGCCTGCAGCGCAAAGCCAACGAACTTGATGCGGTGCGCGCCGCGCTGGCAAGCGGTGTCGCTCTGGAAGATATCGAGGCCGCCGCGCGTACACGCCCCCCCTCAGCCGAGCGCGCGCTTGCCCAGGGTGCGGTTCGTATGCTCACCAAAGGCAGCACCGACACCGAAGTCCGGCAGCTGTTCGAAAAAGCGCTCGAACTGGTGGAATGGAACGCACGGCTGAAATCGCTTTGCGCGGCGCAGGCCGGCCTGATCGCAGCGGGCCAGAAAATCGAGATGCTGGCCGATTGCCGAACGCTGGCTGCCGCCGAAGCGGCCGCTGCAGCAGCGAGGGCTGCCGCAGCGCAGGCCGCAGCCCAGGCCGCCGCTCAACCGCCGGCCGCAGCTGCACCGGCGCGCGCCGGAGCCGGGGCCTCGAAGGGTGGAGCAACCGGAGGAGCAGCGCAGCCGGCCGCTCCCGCCGCTGCCGGCGCAACTCCACCCGCGCCTGCGGCCGCTCCCGCAAAAGGTCAGACGAAGTAGTCCACTGGCCAGCGTGACCCTGGCGTCTACCCAGGCGGTCTGTAAGCCCTAACGCTTGCCGTTGCCCTAACGCTCGCCGTTGCCCGAACGCGTCTCCGGCAGCCCGCTGCCTTGTGCTGCGTCCAGCGAGGCGCTCCCCGCGAGCGCCACGGAGTCGTCGTCCGGATCATCAGCGCGGATCAGCGAACGCGTGTCAGCCTCGCGCTCCCGCAGCATCTGCCAGGCGCGATCGCTCCCGGCGCGGAATACAAGCGCCAGGAGCAGCAGCAGAAAGAGGCTCACCCACTCCTCTGCACCTGCTTGCCAAAGCGCAATCCCCAGCCCTGCGAATACGAGGGCAAGCACCGTTTCGGCTGCAGCAATCGCGGTGGCGCCCAGCCCCCAGGCGCGCAGCAGATGATGGAGATGATCAGCGCCTGGTTGCGTGACGCTCACCCCGCGGGCTGACCGCCGCTGGATCACTGTAAGGCCGTCGAGCAGTGGCAACGCCACCGCCCACACGGTGGTGATAGCCGGGACCGATGTGTTCTGACAGATCACGATCGCATAAACGCCCAGCAGAAAACCTATCGACAAGCTTCCGGCATCGCCCAGAAACACGCGCGCGGCTGGCCGCCCGGGAAAACGCAAGTTGTAGCCCAGGAACCCTGCAACGGCCGCGCAGGGAACAAGCGCCATCTGCATCAGTGCGGCATCCCCTGATAGACCCGCCGCAGCGGCCAGTGCGGCGAATCCTGCAAATGAAATCCCCCCCGAGAGTCCGTCAACACCATCAATCATATTGAGCGCGTTCAGGACGCTCGCTACGCCAAACACCGCAATCGGCCAACCGAGCCACAGCGGATGCACCTCGATACCGGGCAGGAGCATTCCGAGGTGCCCCGGTTTGACGCCCGCGGCTGCCAGCGTGACCGCCACCACGACCAGCTCGACCCCAAGCTTTTGGAGCGCGGGCAGTTCGCGGTGATCATCGATCGCACCAAGCGCAAGCAGCGCGACAAACCCCGTAATGAGCCAGGGGTCGGGGCGAAGCGCAGGCACCAGCAGCCAGATCACAATCAGGCCGAAGCCGATGCCCAAGCCCCCCACCAGAGGGGTAGGCTGGGCATGATGCTTTCGGCCACCCGGGCGGTCGAGCAGACCCAGCCCCGGCGCGCGATCGATGAGCCATCCGATCGCAAGCACCGTCCCGAGCAGCGTCGCAAGGAGACTGGGTAGCAGCAGGCTGTCGAGTAGCGTCAAAATTTCCAGCATGGTGTGTGCGCTAGAAGCTGGCCATCACGCCCGCCGACAGAATGCCGTAGCGTTCATTGAAGCGCCGCGCGGTGAGCGAGTTGTAAAGAAGCGGCATTTCCGAAAGCATCTGATTGCTCATTGCCTGACCGCGCACAAACACGCGCATCCCTGGCGCCATGCGATAAGCGACCTCGCCCAGCAAAGTATGGTTGATGCGATAGGGCGTGTTGTCGGTCGACCGCGAATTGATGAACCCATCCACGCCGTCGCGATGAATCGAAAAATATTGGTAGCCACCGCGGATCGCCCAGTTTCCAAGCGGCACCCGCACCCCCGCGCCACCATGGACGAACCGGGTCTGATAGTTGATGGTTGCAAGCGCATCGCTGATACCCAAAGTCGGCGCAAGCGACTGAACCAGATCACTGTCGAAGCGGCCTCCCCGCCAGGTGGTCGAGAAGGGCCCAACCGAGGCAGTGATGGAATCAACCGAGACCCGGCCCACTCCCGTACCGGCAAACAGCGACCACACCGAGCCACCGTTCCACCATGTGCTGACCAGGTCGGTCTGAAGCTGGCGATCGCTTGCCCCATTGACCGAGAGCGAATCCAGCAGATCAAAGCTCCGGTAGCGCTCGAGCGTGCCGCGGGGAACCGAGATGGTTCCAGATTCATTGCCCCATGCGTTCAGCCGAAGCGAAACATCCGGACCCGACCATCGGCCCAATGATTCGCGCAGGCGCCACTGACCGCCCAGTTGCCAGCCATTGAAAAACGGACCCAATCCGCCATAAAAAATCTGTCGCCGAAAGAACCCTCCGTCAATCCACAGACGGGAATTGACGCCATACCCCGCCCGCAGCCTAAATCCACGCAGCACGCCCGCTGCGTCGTCGGTCAGCCCTTCTGGGCGAAGACGCAACAAGTCCAGCTGCTTGCTCATCCCATCGCTCGACAGCTCGAGAAACCCGGTCCCGGCCTTGGTGTGCGGCCCCGCTTCCAGCAATGGATCAAGCGGCGCCGCGAGCGCAGGCGCCGCGGCATGCAGCGAGGCCGCTGCTGCCAAAACCACAGCACTCAGCGACACAAGGAATCTCTCAGGCAACGCAACTGTCACCCACCGCGGAATAGATGCCATCGGCATGTCGTGAGGTGCGTGAATCGAAGACATCCGCCAGCGAATCCGCCGTCACGCGTAGTACGCGTCACGGCGGTGTCGCAACGGCGGCTCCGGTCAGATGACCGTGTAGTTGTAAGTCGTGGGCAGACTCAATGCGCCGCGGGTGTCTTCAACAATATACGAGATTGGAATTGAAGTACCCGTCACCGCAGTGCCCGAGTTGAAGACCAGATCCTCAAGGTCCTGGACCGCACTTGTGCCGCTGGAGCCAAGGGGAACGAACGCTCGCTCACCTGCCAGCAAGGTCTTGCCGTCGAACGTGAACGAACCGGTGGGGGGATTGGTCACCCAGATGCCCTTCACAGAGTCGCCAGCGTCGCCACCCGAAGCGGTGCCTCCGAGCAGGAACTTGCCGAAGTTGAAAGTAGAGCCCGGCGGATCGATGGTCGTCGAGGGGGTCCCGCTGGGGGCCACCAGACTAGGCGCAGAGTTAGGCGCCGCCGCCAGCGCCGCCTTGAAGGCAAGCGAATGGATCACCGTGTCGTCGGCACTGAGCAGGCCCATTGCGTCGGGCAGATCAACCCGCAAGGACAGTTCCCCGTTGTCACTGAACACCGCGCGACTCGCGAGGTGAACCATGGTGTCGAGGTCGACCATGTCGTTACGCAGGTCATTCACCAACTCGGTCAGGGAGTTGCCTGTACCCAACGCCTCGCTTACCTTGAACGTGCTGTCCATCAGCTCGAGCAGATTGCCGAGCGAGCGACCCGAGACCTTGCCATCGACAGTGACTGCGCTCTGGACCAGGTTGACCAACGCCGCAACAGTGGTGGAGCCACCAGTCAGCGCAGCCAGTTCGGTTGAACCGCCTTGCAGCATGTCGCCAAGCACGACCAACGCCTGGGCGATATCCAGCAGCTGGCTGAGTGTCTGGCCGCCAAGGGAAGACGACGACGCGGGCAGCGTGATCGCCGAGTTGGCCTTGGTGAGCATGGTGCTGAGCGACATCGAACCATAGAGGTTCTCCGCGATGTCTGACGCGAGTGAAAGCACCTGGGGAACCTTGAGGCCGCCAAACGCCTGCTCGACTTTGGAGCTGATGTCGGAGAGCTTCATCGACCCCAGGCCGCTGCCTACGATCATGTCAAACAACTGCGGGATGGTCTTGTCGGCAAGCGATGCCGAGTAAGGCGTGGTGCTGGTTCCGAGGACAGCGCGCGTAAGCGTCTCGATATTGTCGAGAAGCTGAAGCTCGGAAGAATTGGTTGCGAGCCGCCCCTTGAGCGTTCCAAGCGTACCTTCCAGGCTGGCCGGGAGATC